>JACMPP010000046.1 GCA_014377445.1 Oligoflexus sp. | reverse complement strand
TCCTGATCGAGTCCGATCGCTTGTTTCAGAGCCTTGTGATGAAGCTGCTCCGCATGGACGAGAACTTGGCCCTTGGCTGCCTTATCTAAGGTATTGGCATCCAGTCGGACATTCAGTTTCTGAAATTTCACGATCGCCTTGTCGAGCTCGGCGGTCTGTAAAATCTCAAAGGATAACTTATTGGTTATGGTGAGTTTGCTCCAGTCATGAATATCTTCCAAAGGTTCACTGTGCAGGACTCTCACTCCGATATCGATCCCGGCACTTGGCCAGCCGAGCTGAGACAATTGTCCGATCCCGGGGTGCAGTGAACGCCAACTGGGATAGCTGTTCACATCCAGTTTGACGTTGGCGGTCAGGATATTGGCTTCATCCTGCGCATGACTCTTCAGGGTCAGAGCCGGCTTTTGATTGAGAACAACAGCCGCGCTGAAATCCACGATGCGCCTCGGTAGATCAAGAGCGACATCCGCTTTGCCTTCGATATTCAAGGCATCCTTAAGAGCCTTGAGATCGATCTTGCCAGCCTTCCATTCCAGCGCGACATTCCCCTGCCCGCTGGCGCCTTTGCCATCGAGAGAGACCTCGACGCGCGGGGCAGACACGACTTTTGCCTTGGCCTGAAAGAGCTGGAGATTTTCCAGAGTCAGTAGATTCTTCAACGTCCAGCTCACATCCTCGAGCTTTTTAAGATCCCGGGGTAAGACCGCTTCAAACTTGAGATCCGCGCCGGCACTCAGACTCCCCTGACTCTGTGACTTCTTATCAACGAAGGCCAGCGGTGCAATCTTAAAGACCACATCCCCATTGGCAGTCAAAGGCAGAGTGATATCGGGGACGGTCACTGTCTTTTGAGGAACCTTGCCGGCGTGATTCAACGCAAGATTTACGGCAACTGAGAGTTCTTTGATGTCAGCCAGGAGCTGAGAGCCCTGCGCAAAATGGGTTGGCCCCAGCTTCAGCTTGGTACCATCGAGTTGGAGATCCCATTGAAAGTCCTGATCTTTAATTTTGGAGTCCCAGGCGATATGGGGCTCGATCAGCATGGAACTGGTCAGGGCCAGTTCTTCGCCCTTTGTAAAGTTCACTGTCAGGGGCAAAGCCGCAACGAGTTTGAGGGATGACGTTCCTTCATGCAAAGCCACGGCAGCCTTGAGGTTCATCTCCTGGAGATCAGCGTCGATCGCCACCGGGCCTTGATTGAGCTTGATATGAAGCTTCACGCGCTCCATGGCGAATTCGGGAAGTTCGACGCTCAGCGGCGGATGCCTCAGGAGATCGAGGAGCTTGGTCAGAGCTTCGGGATCGGGGGGCGGCTCTTCAGCCGCAGGAGGGAGATTGAGGGTAAATGTACCATCGATGCCGACCAGTTTGGCTTCGCGAATCTCCAAACGGCGACTGAGCAAAGGCCAGATCGCGTAGCGAAGGCGAAGATCTTCCATCGCCAGTTCACCGAGCATCTCAGGCTCGCGCTTGATCGAGACCTTCAGCCCCTCGAGATGAACTCCGGCCAGGAGGTCGATTGACAGCGACTGCACAGTGAGGCCCACACCCTGCTTAGCCAGAGGCTCCTTCAACGAATGGACGATCTTCTGCTGCATCGCCGGCGATTTCAGGATGAAATAAACCGCAAGGAGAAGAACGAACACGCAGGCAATTAGCCCCGAGACAGTCCATAAGAGAACACGAAGCCATTTCTTTCGAAGCATTCAATCACCTTCAGCGAGAGGCACCAGCGTTCATCCACTCTTTCAGCTTCGACAGATTTCCAGCGGTAATACAGACACTCTGCGGGGCGTCCAGATGATATTTCACAGTGCAACCCGTGAGGGATACGCTGCTGTCAAGGATGGATGTCACCACCGATTTGGCAGCCGAACCTTTATTGATAAGGTCATAGGTCAGACAGCCTTCGCGGTTCTTCTGGTAGGTATCCCAGTCTGGATAATCCGTACCTTTCTTACCAACCACCTCGGCATAGAAGCTGTCGGCGGTCTTCATACTGGGGCCACCGACGGTACCCGTATTAGTGCCTGCACCATGGCAAGCCCCGCACTGAGGTCCGAAAACGTTCGTATATAATTCGGTGAAACTAGCCGTCGCGACAGCCTTCTGACTGGAATCGCAACTGCCTGCCACAGGTGTCGTCGCATCATCGGAACTTCCGCCGCAGCCTGCCAGGACCAGGAATATGAAACCGGAAAACAAAGGAGGCCAAAGGGCCTCAACTGGGAATCTCATCGTCATATCGATCCTCACGTCTGACAAGGGTGACTGAAAAGACAGTCTATGGAAAAGACTACACAATGTAAAGTAGGACGGGTTTTAACAATAACTTAGGACCATGTAAAATTGCCAGGATACACAGAACTGGATCCCCGGAAAGATATTCGCAATCGTTATTGGGTGGACGTGTCGCTTTCAACGCCATTTCGGGTGGACCAACGTTCCGTCTTCATTTGCCGGGATCGAGTTGGAGCGTTTATGCAATCTCGCTTTCAGACCTACGACTGTTCGCTCTTTGTTTCACCGGGCCCCGCGCGGAGGAGCCGGCGCTGCACGGGGCTTTGCAGCAGGGGGTTGTAGGCTGAGAAGTTTCATTGATTTCTGCCTTGCCAAAGATTACAGTGATTGGTTACTGCTACGTAGGTGACACGCGACGCGACTATTGAGGTTAGCATGAAGAATAAGCAGAACTTTTTCACCGACAATTCCGATATGAGATTCCATCTCAGCAACAAGCGAATGACTCAGCTTTTTGACTGGATGTCCGACGATGAGAAAGCCGCCATCGGTGTTACGACTGTCGAAGAATTCCAGAAGCAATGGTTCGACATCCTTGAAGTGGTCGGCGAGTACACGGGTTCGACCCTTCATTCCAACGCCCAAAAGGTCGCAAAGGAAGATCTCAAACTTGTCGACGGCGAAGTGATCTTCCCGCCGACTATCAAAGAAAACCTCCGCATCTTCAGCGAAATCGGTGGACCGGCCATGTCCATCCGTACCGAATTCGGTGGAATGGAAGCGCCCCTATCCTTCGAACTCAGCGCTTTTGAAATGATCTACCGTGCTTGTCCTTCGACCGCTCTCAGCATCTGCTGGTACGGTTCGATCGCCAACATCATCGATCTCTTCGGTTCCGACGAACTCAAAAATGAGTGGATCCCGAAGATCGCGACCGGCGAATATTCCGGCTCCATGTCCTTGACTGAGCCTGATATCGGTTCGGACTTGGCGGGTATGCGTACCTACGCCGATTCCAATGGCGACGGCACTTACCGTCTCTCGGGCAACAAACAATTCATCTCGAACGGCTGTGGCGATTTGAGCCTTGTGCTCGCCCACAACCGCAAGGGTTCCAACAGTCTCAAGACTTTGAACCTCTATCTCGTGCCCCGCCGCGTCAAGGGCAAGTTTAACTTCGAAGTTTCCAAAATCGAAGAGAAGCCAGGCCTGCACGGTTCGGCGACTTGTGCCTTGAAATTTGATGAATCCGTAGCTTACCTCATCGGGAAAGATGGTGAAGGCTTCAAATACATGGCTCACTTGATGAACGAAGCGCGCCTCGCCGTTGGTTTCCAATCGCTCGGTTTGATGGAAGCGGCTTATCGCCTGTCTTATAACTATGCGCAGCAGCGTGAGTCTTGGGGCAAACCGATTGCAAAACACGAAATGATCGCTGAGCGCCTCCATGATATGGATACCGAACTCCGCGCTTACCGTAGTCTTTGCTACCGCGCCGTTCACTATGCATCTCTCGTCACGTTGGGTGATCGTCGTTTGCAGGAGAAGACTCTGCCTCAAGCGCAGCGTGATGAAATCTCCAAAAAATTGCGTTATTACAAAGCTAAACTTCGCGACTGGACCCCTTTGGTCAAGTGGTGGGGTGGTGAACGTTCTTACGTCTTCGCCCGCAATGCAGTTCAGATCCACGGCGGCTACGGTTTCACGACCGAGTACACCGCGGAATGGCTCCTCCGTGAGAGCTTGATTCTGAGCATTTATGAAGGCACATCTGAGATCCAGGCTTTGATGTCGATCAAAGATACGGTCAAAGACATCATGACTAATCCCAAAGTCTTCGTCGAACACACTCTCGGCAGCCGCATCGCATCGATGGCCGAAAAAGATTTCGTCATGCGCCGCTTCTTCAAAATGCGCCAGACTCTGAACCTTGGCATCGTGTCGATCTTTGCGAAGCTTCTAAAGACTCGCGTGAAAACCAAAGTCTCTCTCGACAAGCCGGCTGACCTTCTCAAGATCGTCAAATTGCTTGGACCGGATCTGGTTCGCTTCGACAACCTATCCCCCGCTCTACTCCACGCGGGTAAAGTTGCTGAGATGAAAGCTATCGTAGCGATCTCCTACGCTGTTATTAAAGACGGCGATCACGATGAGAAATTCCGCATTGCTGCGGAGCGTTTCACCGCGAAGTGGGGTCCTGTCGTGGCTCAGCTAAAAGCTCAAATCGATATCGAAGACGATTACTTCAACGAAATTGTCCTCGGCGACTCGCCTAAGGTCGACGCAGCCGTAAATAGCTAATTCCAGATCAAATAGATCAAAAGCCTTCTCCACAGAGATGTGGAGAAGGCTTTTTTGCATTATAAATTATGACGTTAGAGGAAAAAAGACGAAAAAAAAGGGCTAGAAAACTTCTATCCCTCCTTCATACTGCTTCTTCCAGGTTGACGTTTAAACCGAAGTTTATGAAGAGCGCACTTTTTCAGCTGCTCAGACTGGAAGAAAGCGCTTGGAAATTAACGTAAACGAAGATATTCGTAAAGGCTTTTTTCACTGTGCCGATAAGTATAATAAGGGCGGTCATTTCCACCCGGGCGGTTTCAGTAAAGATTTGATATCTCAACGTTATTTTTTTGACTCCCACCTAGGAGTTCAGGAATGATAGTATGGGAGAAGAGATCAATGAACCGTAAATGCACGAACAAGACTCGTGTCTTAAGGTAAGTTTCGCTGAAGCTGTAATCCTTAAAGCTGTGTTGGTTTTATCTTATCTAAGGCTAAAGAGCGTGAGGTAAGCGTAAGCATGAGGACACTCGTTTTAAATGCGGGCTACGAGCCTGTTAGGGTAGTTAGTTGGCAAAAGGCCATGATTCTCCTTCTCACCGAAAAAGCTGAACTCGTAAAATCTCATAACCGTTTTATCCGCTCCGTTAGCCGGTCTTTTCAACTTCCGCAGATCATTAAACTCAAACGCTACATCAAAAACTTTTCCATCGCAGCAGGCGGCATCTGTTATTCGCGTCAGAACGTTTTCAAGCGCGATAAATACATCTGTCAGTACTGTTCAAAAAAGCTGACCGAGAAACACGCCACCATCGATCACATCGTGCCGCGTTCCAAGGGTGGCTCTGACACCTGGGAAAACACGGTTTGCTGCTGTGTATCCTGCAACTCACGCAAAGGCAGCCGCACCCCTGAAGAAAGCCATATGAAGCTGCAGAAGATCGCCAAGAGACCGCCGGTTCGCAACGCTCTCTCGGATATGCTGGAAGAATTTGAATATGAGGAGATCGATATGGACGAAATCTGGGCGATTGCAACTTAGCGTTACAACGTTCCCATGAACTCTCAGCGCTGGGACAGTACCTATTTGGTCTTTTGATTTTCATCGATCAACTGAACAGTAACTGTCTGCTTTCTGGCCTCTCGAATGAAGCTCACCCGCACGGTCTCACCAACCTGAAATGATTCCAAGGCATTGTAGAGATCGTCATACGAGCGGATTTTCTTATCCTCAATCCCAACGATAACATCCCCCAGAATAATTTCGCCATTGCGTGTTCTCTGAGTCCCTCTCAGCCCCGCCTTTGCGCCCGCGCCTCCCGCTGTGACTGCGCGGATGATGACGCCTTCAATATTGAGCTGGCGATTGATGTTGTTATCAAAGTGTTCGATGCCAATACCGACTTGGACGACCCGTCCATTTTTTATGATCTGCGTAACGATGCGATTGATCGTGGACGACGGAACGGCGAAGCCGATCCCCGCTGAAGAACCCGATTCGGAAAAGATCATCGTATTCATGCCGAGTAGGTAGCCGCGACTGTCCAACAAAGGCCCACCGGAATTACCGGGGTTGATCGAGGCATCGGTCTGGATCATGTCACGGATCTGCACACCGCCAATGCCGGGAATCGAGCGTCCCAATGCAGAAATTACGCCCTTCGTCAGGGTTTGATCCAATCCAAAGGGACTGCCGATCGCTACCGCTTTTTGTCCCACCTGCAGCTTGGACGAATCAGCCAGTGGCATACTCTCAAAACTATGCTGACCATCAAGCTTGACGCGAATCACCGCAATATCCTTGCGAGGCTCGGCTCCGACGATTTTCGCCGCCAGGGTTTTCCCGTTTTTAAAGGATACGGTGAGGCGGTCGGCATTTTGAATAACGTGATAATTGGTTACGATGTAACCGTTGTCGTCCCAGATAAATCCGGATCCGGTGCCCACGGGAACTTCCGTCACATCGAAGGAGAAAAAGCCCTGACGGGCGTAACGAAGGTTGGACACGTTGACGACACGCGCCGAAATTCTCGAAAAGATGTCGATCGTATTGCGTTCATCCTCAAGGAGATAGGGCTCAGCGTTTGGCGTCACAGATTGAGGCACAGCCGGTGGGGCTGAAACCTGGGCTGAAAGGCCCGAACTGGTGAGGATCAATGCGAGATAGAGAAGCCGCATGCCGAACGCTCCCTTGCGAAACATACTATGCAGATGATTATACCGACGCTGGGAGCATCAGACCAGAGCTAGGATGCGTTCATCACGGACAATAGGATCCTTCCCCACTCCCCAGCCCGCGCCACTCCTCATTTCGTCGAAGTTTCTATACTAGAAAGCGGCGCAGCTCTTTGGCCAAAGGGAGTCGAAGAAAAAACATATTGGTTATGGTTAGTTGATTCTTGCGAATGATCGCCTCGCTGAGCGGGGCGATCGTATAGCTCCACGCAGTGAAGCGGACGCCCCGTCCTTCAAAGAGCGCTTTAAGATCAAGGCGGGAGATCTTGTCCACCGCACCCCCTGCACCATCCAGAGGCTTAAATCCCAGACTCAAAAGCTCTTCAGGCCAGGTATCCAGGTGAACGATCAACATCGAAGCCATCTGACTCTAGAGGGCGAGTCGAAAGACATCGCGTCTCCAGAGGCATGCACGGTAAGCGGCCTACATAAAGCTTGGGATAGCTGGAGCTTGAACCTATGGCCGAGGCGATAAAAGAGAGGAGGACGGTGGATAAACAGGGGCGGCTCGAACTGTTCGTAACGGGCGAAAGCCAGAGCGAGGTTATAGGTCGCGAGACTTCTATCCACGACAGCTTTTGCGAGCCCTGGCTCACTCCCCTTGTTGAATAGAACGATCGGCCCGAGGACTTTATAATCGGCTTCGCTGATTGCTTTTCCATCTTTCAAAAATCGCCCGCTTAAGAGATGGGAAGAAAGTTAATTTCTTTAGAGGTATACTCGGGACTGACAGATTTTTAGAGGTTCGATGAGGGCTAAAGGTCAATGAGCAGCATCCATTACGAGCAGAGTCTCAGCTTTAAACGATCACTCGACTTTGTGTTTACTTATCTCGCCGATCACAGCCATATGTCTGATTGGTCGCCCAGCGTGACCAGCGCGTCAAAGACCACGCCTGGGCCCGTTAGAGTCGGGACGCACTTTGATATCCTCACGCACTTTGGTCTGCAGGAGATGACTCTCGATTATCATGTGACGGCGCTTGAGCAACCGCACTACATCGAGTTGAAGGGCAAAGGGGAAAACTTCAGCATCGTCGAGAGAATCCGTCTCGAGGGAGGGGATGACCATACCCACCTGCAGTATCAAGTCGAAGTCTATTATCAGGATCCCATTTCAAAGCTCGTCAAATTCCTCTCCCCCATCGTCAAAGCCGGTCTGAAGAAGAACCTTGCCTATCTTCAAAAAGCCCTTGATCATGAGCCAACCCAATGGAAGCCGAGTCTCTGGACCCGCCTGAGCGATCGCCTTGTGCTTCCGGGCATGCTGCACTTCAGCAACAAGGGCTACGCCGGTGCCAAGGATCGTTGGATTGGTGTCACGGAGGATCTGACTGAGAAAAACATTCTAATCACCGGTCCGACCTCAGGTATCGGGGCGGCGACCGCCAGGCAGCTAGCCAAGCTCAACGCACAGCTAATATTTGTCTGTCGCAATCAGAAAAAAGCTCAGATCTTTGCCGACCTCCTGGTGGAGGAAGGCTATCGCCGCCCTATCATCGAGATCGCCGACATCAGCAGTGTCGCGGAAACCGAGGCTCTCGCCGCCCGCCTTATCGCCCGCGATCTTCCTATCCATGTTTTGATCAATAACGCCGGCGCTCTCTTTAATCAGCGGGGCGTGAGTTCGGAAGGGCTGGAGTTATCCTTTGCCACTCTCCTGCTCGGACCTTATGTGTTGACCGAGAAGCTCTATCCCCTTTTAAAAAAGGCCGGACAAGGTAAAGGCGACAGCAGGGCCCGCGTGATCAACGTCTCCTCGGGCGGCATGTACACGCAGGCGCTGGCTTTGGGTGATATGGAGTTTGAAAAAGAGGATTACAACGGGGATAAAGCTTACGCACGGGCCAAACGTGGGCTCGTGGACATGACGGAGGTATGGGCGGAACGTTGGAAGGATGAAGGCATCATCGTCCATGCCATGCATCCCGGTTGGGCCGACACGCCGGGCGTCTCGCTGGCGATGCCGAAGTTTTATGACTGGACGAAGACCTGGCTGCGAACGCCGGAGCAGGGCGCGGATACCGTGACCTGGCTGGCCGCTTCGAAGGAGGCTGCCGAGACGAGCGGACTCTTCTGGCTCGACCGCACGCCTCACTCCACCAGCATGATACCCGGAACCCGGTCCCCACCGCGCCATCAGAATCTTCTCGCGCAAAAGCTCGAGGAGTACCACCAGCGCGTGCTGGACTCTTAGGATTAAAGCACGTTCTGTGTTCGAGCTTCGTAGAGCTCAACATAGGTCTCGAATCGGTGTCGACCTATGAGGGAACAAACGACATTCATTCCTTGATCGTAGGGGCGCATCTGACCGGGATTCCGGCTTTCGGATAATTTGCGGCGGGCCACGAAAAAACAGCGGCGGTTCGTTAGAACCGTCGCTGTCGTCAAGGAAATTGCTCCTCACCTCATTCGAGGAAGGTTCAAGTCATGGTCTTAGTAAGCACTCAGGCTCTTTGCAAGCCAAAAGAGGAACACAGCCTCTAAGAAAACATTGCCCTAGCCCCTGAGTCCCGTCAACCCTCAGTCCATAAATTCCCTGTCCACCTTGATTGAGGCTAGGAGACATACCGATCAAATCGTAATTCCCGCCCTTGGGACACATAGAATTAACCCGGCCTTATCATTTCTAAAGCCCAGGACTATCAAGCCGTTCCATAGATCTCGTCGGCACCGTTCATGGAGTGGAAAGCGTCGAGAGCCCAGGTGCGTGATGCGTGAAAATCGACAACAGGCCTGGGATAATTTTCGTCCAGTTTCAATCCGGCGCGCTTGAGAATATCGGCGGGGGCGTCCCATGGATGATGAATCCATTTTTCGGGAAGGTGACGAAGTTCAGGAACCCAATGGCTTACATAAATACCTTCGGGATCAAACTTCTCGCCCTGACTAATCGGATTTAATATGCGGCTAAAGGGATAGGAGTCCACGCCACAGCCGGTTACGAGCTGCCAGTTGATGGTGTTCAGTGCCAAATCCGCATCGATGGAATGATCGAGGAAATAGGCAGCACCCTCCTGCCAGCTAATGCCGAGATTTTTCACCAGGAACGAACTTACGACCAGACGCACGCGATTGTGAATCCACCCCGTTTGCTTCAACTCGCGCATACCCGCATCGATCAAAGGATACCCGGTTTGACCGTTCTTCCAGGCCTCCAGGCGGCCGGCATCGGAGCGCCAGGGAAAGCGCTGGAAGTCCTTGCTGAACGGCTCCTGAATGAGCTGCGGGTTGTGAAAGAGCGAATAGTAGGCGAACTCGCGCCAGAGAAGTTGGTTGAGAAAGGTCTTGGCCTCCTCCCCTCCGGTCTGACTGTCACAGATCTCCCAGATCCAGCGGATTGAGATCTGGCCCCAAAGAATATAAGGGCTTAGCTTCGATGTGGCCTGCACTGAGGGGATCTCGCAGCTATCATCGAAATGCTGCAGCCGGTCTTTGACGAAGGCTTTTAAAATATCGCGGCCCGCTTTTTCGGATATATCCCAGTAGTCCAGAAGATCGTCGTAGCGTTTTTGATCGGTGATGAGCTTGAGATCCTTGAGCGAGCCGTAGTTGACGCCTTTGACCGTTTCCGCGCGGACATGAGCCGGATAGTCGAGCGAGGCGCGATGTTGGAGTTGATCAAAGTACAGACGTTGGAATGGCGAAAAATGCTCAATGAAGGCGTGATTCTTGCTTTGAATCTCCCAAGGCTCATGCAAAAGATTGCCGCAATGGGTATCGACTTCAATGTCGCGTTCGCCAAGAGCCGTCTGATAAAAGGTATCGCGTTCGATACCAGCCGGCGTGTAGGCATGGTTCCAATGCACCTTGTTGATATCCGCGACGAGTTTAATGTTATCGAGAAATTCAAGAAGCGTTCCCGGGTAGAAAATGAGCTTGGCTTTGTAGCGGTGATCGAGATCGGCGGCGAAGTTCTTCAGGGCGGCATGCAGCCAGGCCTTGGCGAGAACACTTGTGTGTTCGCCACTACCGGTGAAGTCACCCCAGGTGAAGAGCACGAGACAGGGTCGCCCCGAACCGTAAAATAAAGCCGGATTGTCATGCAGACGAAGATCCTGACGAATCCATATAAGATCAAGGCTTGGACGCATGTTTTACCTCATCTTTTTGAGTTGTGAAGTCGCCATGACCGAGGGATGGCCCCGCACCGGGGCTAATGGGCCTCTGGATGTAATTGCCGAGACGGGCCATAAACCAAGCGTGAATCACAGCCTGGGTGAAGCGATAGAAGATCCAGGGGAGACGGGGTGTGAAGTCATGAACGGCAGCGAGACAGAGACTGCCATCGAGCGTTTCACGTAGCTCGAGCCTGGCTTTGCCGCTCTTGCTGTTGGATAGTAGGCCGCCACGCACATAGAAGAGCTGGCGATCGGGAGACGAGCGATCGCGACTGTAGTCCAGAATCAGGAGATTGATAGGGAGCCCTCGCATCTTAAGATAAATCGTCGAACCTTCGCGTAGAACTCTTACCAGCAGAGGAAATATCTTCGGCAGATAGTCGACGTACTGATCGGCAACCCAGGCCGCGTTGCGTCCCTTGGGAAGCTTGAGCCTCTGGATGGACCGCACGGTTTTTTGCTTGATTCGCCAGGATCGAAAGGCGTGAGGATGAAGATGCTTCTCGGCTTTCATCGCGCTGACAACTTTGCGAACGGCTGTTTCAAACGGTGTGTAAGCCCAACCCGCTTCCATCCATCGGTGGGTTGACCTGACCAGCATGGGTTCCCGTAAACTCTCTACTAAAGGATACACTAAGTCTTTCGGAGCACCAGAGACGAGTCGTACCCAAAGTTTAGAAAGTTTTACGGAGAGCATTGGCAAACTGATGAAAAGCGTCTTATTCCCCACGATTTGCGAAGTCTTTTCCAGCATGCTCACGTAGGTCATGGCCGGTTCCGCGCCGAGATCAAAAGTCTGCGCATCACGACTTTCATCATCGATGCAGCGCGCGATGATATGAGTCACATCATCCAAATAGATAGCCTGGCTCTGATGATGCGTCCAGGCCGGACAAATCATCAGCGGCAGCCTCTCGACCAGGCGGACGACAATGGTAAAAGACGAACCCTGAGGCCCGATGATCATGCCGGCCCGTAAACAGGTCACTTTCGGAACGTAGGAACGGAGGACGTCCTCGACTTCCTTCCGACTCTTGAGATGATCGGACAGCTCACAGTTTTCAGGAATCAGACCGCTTAAATAAATCACGCGCTGGATACCTCGCAGGCGGGCTGTTCGCCCAAAATTATCCGCCAGGCTTAAATCAAAATCGGAGAAATTTCCCTGGTTGAGCCGGGCGCTCGGCAGCATCGAGTGAATGAGATAGACGGCTGTCTCCACACCTTCCAGAACACGTTCAAGCTCCAGGAGGTTATGCAGATCGCAGCCTCGCCATTCGAAGCGGGGCGATTCATAGCTGAGACGGCTGCGACTGATGGCAATAAGATGGTGATCGCTATGGGCGAGAAGGTGTTCAATCAATGCTTTGCCGACAAATCCGGAAGCGCCAACGATTGCAATATTCATGCGTGAGTCCATACCTCTTCGAAACGTTTCGTTAACCGAGCCTTTGAGCCAAAATAGGGCTGGCGCTCTCATCTTCTAAAACTCTGGCCTTTAAGAGTTTCCCACAATCAATCTTGAGGCTATAGGCGCAAGTTTGCGATGAGCGG
>JACMPP010000045.1 GCA_014377445.1 Oligoflexus sp. | reverse complement strand
CTGGGGCTAATTCCTACTTTATGAAACCGGACACGCTGCAAGAGTTTGCCAATGTGATCGATATAATTAAGCGCTATTGGCTCGGCAAATACCTGGCAAGAGAAAGTGGCGAAGTCTTGATAGTATAAGCGCCGATCTGGTTAGCTGCGATTATGCCGTTCAAAAGCAGTCGAAGCAAACGACCGTTGGACCAAATGGTTCGATGATAAAATCCTCGAAATCAATGGCATGACACCCCAACATGCTGCTAAATCGAAGGAAAGACGCCAATTGGGTTGGAAGCATTGACCCCTGGGCTTCAGCTGGTGGTAGTCTCCTCGGCGGCTGAATGCATTAGTGTTTGGAAGCAAAAGGCCAGTTGCCACGCGACAGTGTAAACGCCAATGCGTCTTTCTAAAAGAGAGTGTGCAGTCTATCGAGCTTCACCGGGTGGATGGATGTCCAGTCGGACAATATAGCCCCAAACTCACCCGCATATGGGTGAGTTCGGGGTTGAATAGGATCGATAGTCATTGCGGACTCGACGGCAGTCTTTTACTGGTGTGTTTGAGCATGACCTTTATTCTGATCACCCGTCCGGCCTGCTGCACCCTCGTGAGCCGTCGGTTGATCTAGATTCGGATTAATCTTCATCTTTTGCTGATTAGTAGAGCTAGGATTACCCATGCCGTGGGCTGAAGTCGACCACTCAAGCATGGCCTGATCTCCGGGGCGATTGATATGCACTTTATCGTCAACTTGGGTGACCCAGCTCAAGGGGATGTAATGATGCTGACCTTGTTTATCCTTCTTCAGTTTGATGGTGTCGTTGCCTTCCATATGATCGACTTGGGCAAATTGGCCATTATTAGAACAAACTACCGGTGCATTAGGACTAATTTGCGTTGCACTAATCATCTGATATCCTCCAAGTTTCAAGAAATTTTCTCTCCTTAAAATTCATGCATGATGTGTGCCTAATGCTGCAATGCAGCGGTACTCGAAAATACACCGGACCATATAACTGTCCGCGATCCTCAGGGGGTTGAGTATTTCATTAGCCAACTAGAGGTTAATAGCTTCATAGCTGACGCTAAAGCCAATGCTGGTGAAACCGATTCAATCGCCGAAGCAGTCTTAGAGGGTGGGGAGTTAACAGCGATTGGCGACCTTAGAGCGCAAAGAATAGTACTGAAAGGCGTGAGAGTTATTTGCGGGGCCGCTGGAGCGGGTTGCGGGCTCATGGCCGGGTCAATGGCTCCACTATTAGTACCTCTTCTGGTTGGGTCAGTATGTATCGCAGCCTCCGCCGAGTGCGTTATCGACACAACTAAAATTTTAGATGAGACGGAAGAAAAGCTGAAAAAGGCCGAGCAGGAAGCTGTTGATGCCAAAACTAAAGCAGCGTTAGCCAGCTTCGGTGGTGGTGGCGGTGACGCGCACCCAAGCGGGGGTCCAGGTGGTGTAGTTCGCACAGGCGGTCCTAACGGTGGTGGTGGCGCATGATCAATAGGCGCTAACCGAATCAAGCGGATGCCATCTCTTTCCGGTACATCGGGGGAGATTCGCGTGATACACAGGCCCTTGTCGGACGCGATTCCGGCAGCGGGCTTTACTCCCTCCTTCAGCCCACGACGCCTAGCAAGCCAACAGAAATCACAATATTGATTAAGCTTCCTACACACGACTCTCCATAGTGCTCACAAGTCGCAAGGTCGGGTCACGCTCGCACTCAGCGAAGCTATAGGCCTCCCCGAATGCTTTTTGCAAATTGATCTTACTTAGTATTAGTTTGAGAAGCCGTATTACCTCTTCGCTCAAGCTCCTTGCCAAGAACGCTTAGCGTTGTCAGTAAAAAGATCCAAACAGCTAAGAATGCCACCGATAGAAACTCCCACAAGAGTTTGTCATTCGACACGGGCATATTCCAGGCAAAAATCGTATAGGATTGAATAACAAACCCTAACAGGAAGGGAGCGAAAGCCAGAGCGAAGAGTAATTTGTCACGTTTTGACAGAGTGCCCACTACATATTTGAAAGAATCAATTGGAGAATACTTGATTTTATCACCTTCAGTTTAGTAAGCGCATCGCGTTGAGGATCGAACAATGGATCAAACCGCTCAGACGGCAGCTATTAACCAAAAGTAAAGGCAAAGGCTTCCACTGCAGGATCCAGGAATTCAATCTCGAAGAGGTGCTCTTCCTGGCCATTCTCCTGGCGAATCAACTGATAGAGGCGTTCCGAGTTCACAGTCCCAATGCCGGCGGCATCAATATCCTGGCCATGACTGGCTGCTGGGGCTTTGCCGTCGAGGCGAACACGAAAGCGCACAGGTTTTCCCTCCGGGTTGGCAAGGACAAGGTGCAGGTCGCGCGCTTTGAACCGAAGGCTGATCTTCGCCCCTACGACCTGGCTTTGAACCATTTCGGGGCTGACGATCCAGCTCCCCTCGAGGGCCCACTGCTTCAGCTTGAGCGGTCCTGGAGTCTTGTACTCCTGAGGAGCGTCCTTCAGCAGACTGGCAGCGGATGCAAAATTCTCTTGACGCTCATAGCCAAGATAGGTCTCCGGATTGGCGATATCCTTGATGCGTCCTGCTTTCTGCCCGAGTCCCTTGCCAACCACTGTGCTGGCAACAACATCTTCGAGAACGGCGTTTGGATTCGCTTCTTTCAAAAGCTTCTGAATCATGTGTTCGGTGTCTTCGTACTGGCCTTCCCCGAAATGGTGATACTGAATGTGCCCCTTGGCATCGATCAGGTAGTGGGCAGGCCAATACTGATTTTTAAAGGCGTTCCAGATATTCAGTTTGCTATCGACAGCGACCGGATACTTAATCCCCAGATCCTTTACTGCCGTTTCCACGTTAGCCGTCAGACGTTCGAAGGCAAACTCAGGCGCATGCACTCCAATCACGACCAGTCCCTGACTCGCGTACTTGTCTGACCAGGCCTGGACATAGGGGAGAGCGCGGAGGCAGTTGATACAGGAATAAGTCCAGAAGTCGATCAGGACGACCTTGCCTTTTAAACTTTCTGCACTCAAAGCCGGTGAGTTCAACCAGGTGATGGCCCCATCGAGTGAAGGCATCGGCCCTTCGTCTTTCAACTCATGGGTTTGTTTGCTGCTGCCATTGGACGTGAAGTCGATGAGGGTCTGTTCGATACTATTGGTATTGAGATAGGAAAACTTCGAGAGAAGCTTGGTGTCCCATCCCAAAGCGATGGCAAGCACGGAAACGAGGACGAGCACACCGAGAACCTTCTTGAGCCACTCCTCTGCGCCCAAACCTTTCTTAATCGTGGACATCACTTTGCCACTTGCGAGTATCGCAATACCGAGTGACGTCGCAGCGCCCAGGGCGAAAGCACCCAGGAGACCGAAAGTGTTCTGGCTCAATCCACCCAGCGCAGCACCCGCAAGGACCAGACCCAGGATGGGACCTGCACAGGGCGCCCATAGAAGGCCGACAGAGGCGCCAACGAGCAGCGAGGACGCAATACTATCCGAACCCGCTGCGCGCTGTTGTAGTCGGCCTCCCAGATTGACGATGGGTTGAAGGAGTCGTTGCGCGAAAAGGGGGAAAAGCAGAGTCAAGCCCACGATTGCGAACACGAGCATGGCAAAATAGCGGCCGTATTGGTTGACGTGAATGACCCAGTTCCCACCGGCGGCCGAGAGCACACCGAAGAGGGTGAAGCTCAATCCCATACCGACCAGGGTCGGCAAACCGGACTTCTTAAAAGAGAGATGGGAGCGCGAAAACAGAAATGGAATGACCGGCAAAACGCATGGGCTGAAAATCGTAAGTACACCGCCCAAATAGGCTAAAACGAAAAGCAGCATAATGCATCCATCCTGTCGCGCTAGAGAGAAGACTCAATCTCAATTCGAGTACGTTCAGTTCTTTTTCATCATCATCATAGAAGGTGCTTCTTCTTCGACGGCTTCAGTACTTTTCTTCTTCTGTACGACAAAGAAAATAATAAGGGCAATAACGACGAGAGCACCGATAAGGTATTTTCTATCAAATTTCATGTGCGATCCTCAGCTTACGAATTAAACGGGCGCTTTCAATATCAATTAAAATTGAGGTCCCGTAAATAGTGATTATCATAGCCGCCAGGATGTTTTACGAGATATTTCTGATGATAATCTTCGGCCGGATAGAAGGTTTCGGCCGTTTGAATCTGAGTCACCACGGGCCGCTTCCAGGCTTTCGATTTATCGATTTTCGCTTTAAGAGCCACAGCACTTTGCTTCTGAGCTTCGCTGTGGGTGAACACGGCCGAACGATACTGGCTGCCATGATCATTGCCTTGAGCATTCTCGGTGGTTGGGTCATGCATTTTCCAAAAGAGTGTCAAAAGCTTTTCATAGCTCACACGGTTTGAATCAAACTTAATCTCGACAGATTCAGCATGGCCGGTATTGCCGCGCGAAACGTCTTCATAATCCGCCTTCTTCGCCCCGCCTGTATACCCAACCTTGGTATCAAGGACTCCGGGGATTTTTCTGAAAAATTCTTCTGACCCCCAGAAACATCCGGCTGCGAAAGTTGCCGTTTCGGTCGTAGAAACCTGGCTTGCAACTTTGGCCTCAGCCGCCATGGCCCTGGAATTATCAGCGCCCATCCAGATGAAAAAACTCGCAATCAGACTTAGAATAATGGTCATGATATCGCCTCGTGGTTTGCTTTGACTGAAAAGGTTGGGCCTGGGGGCTCACTGCCAGTCAGCCTTCACTAGGATATTCGTTTTGGTTGATTTACGGTTACAGCAAAGAACTTTTTTTATATAAACCATTGAATCCAATAAGAAAAAGCCTGGGCCTACACTACGCGTGGCCCAGGCTTTCATGAGACTTGTCTTAATTTTAGATGCTTATTCTACGACCATCGCCGCCCAACAAAGGTCGCGAATGGCCAGGCTATTCTCAATATTCCAAATTTGACGGTTCGAGCGGGTATCTTTGAAATACTGCACGAATGCGCCAAAGAAAAATCCAACGATCATCTGCGGATCGGTCACGCGAAGAACGCCAGCCGCTTGCCCTCCTCTGACAAAGTAACGACCGATTTCAAACACTTCCTCTTCGAGCGCAAGACAATCTTTGGTCAAATAGCTTGCGTGAAGATGGTCTTCGATAAAGAGAAAGGCCTGAGGAAAATCATCGGTGTATTTGTGAAGTCGCTGCCAGATAAATTCAAATTGCATTCGAGTGGAAGCGTCAGCAGGAAAATCTGTAAGGTAATACCCCTTCAGCTTCTGTTTCCAAATCCAGAAAAGCTCGTTAACGAGATCTTCTTTGCTCTTAAAATAATTGTAAACAGAACCTGTTGCGATCCCTGCATCCTTGGCGATTCGCGGTACCGCGACCCCGTGGAAACCCAACTCAGAAAACAAATTTAGAGCTGCTGCCATCAGACGATCCTTCCGAATTGTCTGAGAATCGATCTCATTTTTAACCTTGCCTTGAACCTTCGAAGACTTCATATTTTGCGCCACAAAAATTTAGTTTGAATGGTTTCAGTACCCTTGCTTCGTTTCTACCGCAGACGACACTTTTTACACTTGCGTCACCCTTGAGAATACCATATCACGGACGTGAATGAATATTCATTCAATAATGGGCCTCGTTACATAATATTCCTAGTCCCTGATATCTAAGAATTATTTGATGCTACCCACTTGCTCGTTCTACCTTTCGGGAGTTAACCATGAGATCAAATGTGACAAAATTGGCTGGCGCTTTCCTTGCGCTTCTACCTCTTTCACCGATGGCATTCGCTGCCGAGTACCAAGGTTCGCGCTTCCAGGACGTCTGGCAAGCCGCTCAAGAGAATCCTTATAGTTTCCTTCCGGAAGAGAAAGTCACTCTTGGAAGCTTCTATCACTTCCTTTCCGACAAGCTTCAAAAGGCTTCGGAGAGAACTTTGAGCAACCACGAAGACGTTCTTCCCTATTTCCGAAAGCTCCTTCACCCGAACGCTATCTGCCTTGCAGGATCGTGGAACATCACCGAAGCCACGCCTTACTCGGGATACTTCAAACAAGATTCGAAAGGCTTGATCATCCTTCGTGCTTCGGCTGCCTTGTCCGAAATTCATGCGGGCGAAAAACGAGCCTTCGGTATCGCAGGTAAGATCTTTCCAACTGTTAATCCCAGTGATGCAGCCAGTTTGAAAACAGCGAACTTCTTTGTCATCGACAATCTAGGCGGAACTTATGCAGAAAGCTTCCTCGACTCGCCTATGACGAACGACATTACCAATGTCGCTTTCGGTCCGGAAGCCATCACTAAAATCCCCCTTCTCGCAGCAGCCGTTAAAGCCTTCGGTTTTGCAGAAAAAATGATAGGCAACGTTCTGACAGTTCGTCAGCTCTATGAGATTGGCGAACTGGGTGAAGCTCCCGGAACTGAAATTTCAGTACCCCGTTACATTAAAATCCAGGGTCAAGAAGGCGCTCGTTCGGGTCTGAGCGATTTCCGTGATGATCTTCGCCTCGAAAACAACAATGGTGCCCTTCGCTTCGACATCTCAGTCGCTGCTGATGGCCAACTTGGCAAAGAAAAGCCTTGGACTAAAATCGGCTTCATCGAATTAACAGCTGATTCCCTTGCCGAAGGTTGTGATCACCGCGTTCACTTCCATCACCCTGTCTGGCGCCCTGAATTCAAATAAGCAAATCGAATGAGAATAGGCCTGCTCAATTCCCTGAGGGACGAACAGGCCGTTTTTTCGGGATTTTCTCCTAGTATCCATCTTTTTGCCCGCAATCCATTGGTCGACGTTTCTTTCCAGAATCGCGAAAGGCAAAGCTCCGCCGCCTAGAATCACATGATGGAATTCTTCGATATTGAAACTCTCACCGAGCGCGTCCTGCGATCTTTTCCGTAGTTCCAAAATCTTCAGCATCCCCATTTTATAAGCCCAAGCCTGCCCCGGATCGATGTCCTCCCTGGGATCGATCAAGGGGACAACGCCCTAGAGATATACCGCAACTTGAACGAAGCGCCTACGAACGAATGAGACAATCTGAAGGATTTCAGAATGCGTCAAAACATTCTATAACCTTTGGCCGAATTCTTGCCCTTTCGCCTCTGTGCACGATACAAACGGCCTAAAAGAGCTGAGATGACCTAAGACCGCAAGATCCCCAAAGATATGCGTGCCAAGCAGTTCAGGGAAATCAGGCCGACTGCTATCAAAAAGCTGACAGGGTCTTCGTCAGGATCGTGCAGCAAGGCCCCCCAGGCGAGACTATTCTATGCAGAAGGTTACAAATCGGGAGACAACTCTTGCTGATTCCGAACGCAACATTATTGCTTCGGGCTCGCCTTCGCCCAAGTCCATCCGAATCAACGAAGAATTGACTTCCTCAGTGGAGAATATTGGAGCTATTGGCTTTCACGATCAATACGCCAAGCAGATTTTGGTCGACATCATCAATAACCCAGGTAAAGTGCATCGTGGAGCCCTCAGACATCGCGCACTGTTGTCCCTTCGAGATGCGGATTTTAACGCAGCTATTAAAGCAGTTAAGAAATTATCTCCGGACGATGAACTTCGAGCGCGCTTAAAAGCTGCTCAGAGAGCGGAATGATTCGGACCTAACTCTTCCGGAAGGCCACGCACTTCAAACTGCACCTGATCGGCTGCATGTTCACCGGAATCACTTATTTCCAGTGTATGATGGCCCGATTTTAAATCAGCAAGTTTGACAAAGCCACTCTTCCGCTTGATGCCATCGAGTTTCCAAAAATAACTTTTCGGCAATGCTTCCTCACTCTCAAAAACCAAGACCTGCTGCGCGAGCGGAATATCCGGGTCGAAAGCTATGACAGTCTTCTCCAGAGGATAAAGGATAGTCTTTGCTTCGCGAGCCTTGAGGATAGGCTTCTCACCCAATTCATCAGTTGACATCGGCAAGGGAAAGCTTTGATTTGCAACGGCATTACCATGAAGTTGATCCATAACACGCCTCCAAATAGGGGCCGCACCTGTTACTCCACTCACGCTCCACATCGGGCTTCCGTCGAAATTCCCGACCCAAACACCTACCACATACCTGTCTGAGAACCCCAAACACCAGTTGTCGCGCATGTCTTTACTGGTTCCCGTCTTGACAGCGGTCCAATAAGGGGTTGCCAGCACGTTATCCAAGCGGAATGTGGAAGCGCGACTATCCTTATCGGAAAGGATGCGTGCGACCCATGAAGCGCCCTTGCTTCTGAGAATATTTCTTGGAGGTTGAAAGCCAGGTTGCTGTTTGTTCAAAGTCATTTGCCAGTCACTCCCTCCCCGAGCGAGGACTCCGTAGGCCTTGACGAGCTGCCAGAGACTCACATCAAGCGAACCCAGGGCAAGTGAATGACCATAGGTCTGTCGATTTGCGAGTGAAAATCCAAGACGCTCAAGGACCGAATAGAAACGATCGATACCAAGCATCTCAATCACGCGAATAGCTGGAATGTTAAGCGAAGAAGCCAGGGCCTCCCGAACGCTCACGACACCACGATAGGAACCATCATAGTTCTGCGGAGCATATATTCCGTTGGATGTCTGGATCTGCATGCCTTTGTCCAGAAGAAGGGTATCCACCGCGATCAGATCCTCGTTGAAGGCTTCGGAGTAGAGAAAGGGCTTCAACGTCGAACCTGCCTGCCGCTTCGCCCTCACACCATCGACCTCGGGCGCCTTGGAATACCGGCCGCTGCTCCCCACGTAGGCCAGCACTTCACCCGTACGATAATCCGCAACAAGCACCGAAGCATCATGGACATTTTGCAATCCAAGACTTGCGATCTGTTCGGTCACCGTCTCATTTGCCACGGTCTGCAGACTGGAATCCAGGGTGGTAAACAGGTCGCGCTCCTGACCAATCCCCCTCAAAAAATGAGGGGCTATCGTCTCGTGTCTCGGGAGACGGGGTTTCTGAGCAAAAGTTCCGGCGAGAATATTTTGAATCGTCTTACAGTCTAAGACTTTCAAGAATCGACAGACCTTTCGGGCAATCCTCTCGCCCGATGCATTTGGACTCGCGATGAGATTGGCCAGAGCAACGGACTCGACTTCACTCAAACCATGGGGTTCTTTTTGAAACAGACCTTGCGAAGCCGCACGGAGACCCTCGAGGTTTGATCGAAAAGGTACGAGATTAAGATAAGCTTCTAGAATTTCGTTCTTGTTCCATTGCCGCTCGATACGCCAGGCACTGATGATCTGACGCAATTTTGCACGCAAGGATTTCTTCTGAGTCGATGAACCCGCTTCGAGTAGAACCGTTAGTTGCATCGATATCGTGCTGGCTCCCCGAAGCCGTCCTGACTTTAACCAATTATAAGGAAGTCCGCCTAAAGCGATAAGATCGACGCCTGCATGCTCGTAGAAACGTCTATCTTCGACCAGTACGATTGCATTTCGAGTCGCTCTTGGAACATCACCGAGTTCGATCCAATCGAGCCGCCGACTGTTCGTGTTCAGGCGTTGTTTCTCAATAAGAGTCCCATGTCTGTCGAAGACGCTTCGCACCCGACTTTGATAATTCGCTTTTACCGCTTCAAACGTCGGCTGACTTTGCCAAGGCAATACGAAACCTAGGCAACTGACCACGAGCACGAACAGGCCTATTAAAAAACCCTTCATTCCGTGACCCATTTCGGATTGGGCAGCATCCCAAAGACCTCTGGTGCATAGAGAGCTTCCATTCGTGTCGGCGGCAAAACAAATTCACCGACAGTATTGATTTGAAATCGATAGCGAAAACTATGCTCACCTGGATAGAGCCATTCAAAGTAGGCTGTCATGCCCTGAAATCCAAGTTCGGTGTAGGTTGCCTCCGAATCACCCGGCAGGACTCTGGCACCGGCAGGAACGGGATCAATAAGTCCTGTCCAATCCTGTTGAGTCTCGCTGCGAAATTTGATCTCAACTTCGTAGATATCCCCAACGCTGTTCACGCCGCTCTTCTTGCTCCGGACCGGAGTCATCGTCTTTTCGAGCTTGATCCCGGAGAAGCTCGCCTTCGTAAGCGGGATCGCGGCCAGCCCGCTGACTGTCACCCAAGGCTTGCCTTCGCCAGAATGTTCGATATGAACGGAGCCCTTACCTGCAGGCCAAGGCAGACTTTTAGCTTCCTCATTTTGATTGAGATCGAGGCTTTTATCGGCAAGAGCAGCGTGAGTCGGACCTTGAGCCTTGATCTTATCGAAAGCTTCGGAGAATTTCTGAACCGCAATGCTCCCGAGAGCATCACCGACCGTGCTGTCCCAATGCCCACGCAGCTGCCCGGAAAGGAGGGTTCGGAAAAGGAGAGGCAGATCGGATGCATCCTTGGTCGAATTGATTTTGCTGACGAGGAGGCGACTGAGTGTGGCATCCAAAGATCCGAGCATCGAGTAGCCCCCTGCCTTTACCTGCAGTACGGTTCCCCGCATTTCAAAGCGTTCGGCCAGAGCGTCTTCAATCTCCTTTCGTCTCGGATGTTCGGGGTCCTGTGACACGATTCTATAAAGATCGACCAGAGCCATGAAGGCCAGAAAATGAGGCTGAGTGTCGAGCCCTTTTAAAACGTCCTTCGTCTCTTCATTCCATAGACTGAGAGCCGCGAGTGCGCGGAGTTTCTCGTCCATAAAAAGCCCATGTCCCCGCACCACAAGCTGGCCCTTCACGAAGCGATTGAGCGCTTGAAGCATTTGGGCCTTGTCCTGATCCTTGAGCGGCCAGCCCTGATAAAAGGAAAGTTCCAGGACATAAGCCGTGAGTTCAACCGAACCATGCCCTTCACGAATCGGAAAAAACTTTAGCAATCCATCGCCATCAAAGTAGGAGGAGACGCCAGCCTCATCCCAGGCCTTCCGTTTGCCAAGTGCTATCGCCCGCGATAGTTTTTGTTCCAGACAATTGTAAGGATAGTTGCTCATATAGAGCTTCACGCCATCAAGAGCGCTTTGAGAAAGAGGACTTTGCGACGATACCTTTATCGCGCCTGACTTCGCATCGCCAGGAAGATCCAAGGCGATGTCCATCGGTGCATCGACCTGCTGAATTTGACTGATGATCGTTTGCTGGGGCACAGGAATGCCTATGATTTGAGTAATTTTGACCTCATCACTCAAGTCTTGAGCTGCGGCTGTAAAGGTATAGGCCAGGGATGTGATGCCAGAAGGAATCGTCACGTTCCAATGCACAATCTTCGAAGATTTCGCGGGTAAATTAATTTTTTGGGCCGTCAATGCCGTGCCTTCGCCATAAGTTCCGCTCACTGTCACTTCGAGAGCCTTTGCGCTGCTGTTGCGAGCCGTTATTTCGGCCCGATACCGATCGCCTTCGCGAGCCATAGCCGGCAGTCCAGCAAAGAGACTCAGATCTTTGCTGGAATGAATCGTGGTCTCACCCTTACCGAATAAGTCAGGACCGGCATGGGCAATTGCGACGAGTCGAAAACCTGTGAGACTGTCGTTCAAAGGGACTTCGAGATCCGCATGGCCATTGACCAGCGGGGCAAGAGCAGTCCAATGTAGGAGCGTATCAAAGAGTTCTCTGGTATTGCCCTTCCCGCCACCTCCGCCACCAGCTGGCAGAGATTTGAGACCAAAATGCCTTTTGCCGACAACGAAGAGCGAAGCCGTCGCATGCGAACCTGTAAAGCCTCGGTGGCCCATCATCGCATCGAGAAGATCCCATGTCTTGTTGCCTTCGATCTCGAGGAGTCCTTCATCCACGGCCGCGACGGTAACCATGGCCCCTTCGGGCAAGACTCCGTTAGGACTTTTCACATCGATACTAAGTTTGACTTTGTCGCGTGGAAGATAGTCCGTCTTATCGGTTTTCAAACTCACAGAAAGATTATGTTTGGTCCAACCCACCTTGATATCGACGATTCCGAGCTTAAAGGCGGGCTTGCCCAAATCAACTTTCAGAAAAGGCTCGGTCCCTTTCACACGTCCGCGAATCAACCAGGCTGTGACATAGATATTCGGCGCAAAGGATCTTTGAATCGGCACTTCGATAAAGGGATTCTTGGCATTGAACGTTTTCACCTCATAGTGTTCGATACCTTCGCGCTCGGTCGTATAGAGGATGGTGCCTGAGGCGAATGGGGCTTTGATCAGGATCTTCGCTGTTTCGCCAGGCTCATATTGCTTCTTCTCTGGAATCAAATCGATCCGATCGTTATCGTCGGCTTTATACCAGTACTGGCTTCCGGAGGCCCACAGTTCATTCTCAGTTGTAATGATCCGCCCTGAAGCATCCTTGGCTTCAGCTCGAACGACATAACTTCCCGCCTCAGGGACATCGATAGGACATTCAAAGCGACCATCGCCATTTGACATGAGATCACAAACTTTGACTTCGTCGCCGAGCGTGACTTTATGTTGATACGTATAGGTCCCGCCGATCGAGCGTCTTCTATGGGAAAGGATGTTTTTCTTATATCGCGAGACTTTCACTTCGCCCTGGTAAGCTTTTCCATCCAGGTCCAATAGAACTCCATTAAAGACCTGCTTTGAACCAGCCGCTGGCCAGGAACGAGGAGCCGATAAGCCGAGGAGCAGGGCGGCTGGGTGGATGATTTGGACGTTCACCTGGGTTCTGAGTTGCCCGTTGCTGTCGGGGTACTCCAGTTCCGCTCTGAGTTGCATGGGGACTTTGAGAGAAGGGATTTCCAACGTCGCCTTCCCATGCCCGGCCGCATCGAGTTTGCCGACTATGGCTTTTATTTCAATCTTCTTTTCACCTTCAATTTCATCGCTATCTCGAATTCCACTGTTGAAGATATAGTCCTTAAATCCTTCGATTTGAGGGAGCGGAGCAACCTGCAGTTCTCCTCTAAAACTGGTGGGAAGATCGCCAGCCGACCCTCCGTTGAGATAACTCACATCAAAATTGTAACTCATTTTGCGCAACCCGACCGGTCGCTTATCCTCGGCGCTTAGAGTCGCCTTTACCGTCGCCAGCTTAAACTCGCGAACCCAGAGCTCGCCGGTGATCTTATTGTCGATCATGATCTCATAACTGCCGAGCGCTGCATCCTGAGGGATTTTCCAAGTCCATTTGGAGCGACCCATGGCATCCCAGCTAAGCTTTTCGGTGAAACGCTTCCCGCTCCCCACATGCGTAAAACTTATGGTCTTGTCGAGGGCGTTTTGGGACGGGAATTCAAACCCTTTTAGACTGTGAAGACGGGCGAAGTTCAATCCGGATACAGTTTCTCCCGCGCGCAATAGACTTCGGTCGAGGACCGAGTGAATCTGCAGGGGGCTCCAGCTATCGCTGTCGAGGCCAAAACGCCAGCTTTCTATGCCTTGATTTTCGTTTGAGAAGAGAAAGCTATTGTCCGGACCGAGCGAGGCCATGACAAGAAAACCCTCTGAACCATACTCATTCTCACCATTCCATACTTTGGAACAACCCGAATTATTCAGGTGTTTTTGGATGAGAAGGCTTCCGTCCCGGCCCGTGGTACCGCTAGCCTGATTTTTAACCTGGCAATCGTAGACGGAGATCGCCACGCCTGGAACCGGTAGACCAGACTCAAGGGAGGTCACCCAAACCAGGGCGTTGTCATGGGTTTGCTTCCAGTGGATCGCCAGATCTGTGACAAGCGCCTGGGAGTGGACGTACATCGGTTTCAGAGCATAGGCCTGACCAAGTTCGGCGCTGGAAATTTCGAGTTGATAATAACCTGGCTCAGGCAAAGGAATGGGTCTTACTTCAAAGGCATCATGCCCATTCGTGCGGGGCAGGGTTATCTCGCTTCGACCCGAAAGATTATCAGGGAGTAAGGGCTTGTCATGGTCGCTGGTCAAATTCTTTGCGTGCCACTTCACGATCTCCGCTGCATTATTGGCTATTTTGAGCAACCTCACCTTGGTATCGAGTTCGACCTTTCGAAGGTGAACAGGGAGCTTGGTGGAAGCTTTCGCTTCGAGAATACCAAATTTTCCATCGAACTTGATCAGCGGAGGATATTGTCCGACTTTGATGGAAAGATCGTGATTGCTGTTCAGACTGCGCCCGGCATCATCTTTAAATTCCCGAGGGAATTGAAATTTATAATGTCCTCCGGGAACATGGGGCCCCGCGATCTTCCAGAGATCGGCATCGGACTTGTCAACTTTCTGATCCTTGGCTAATCCTTCGATAGAAGCATTCTCAGCTGCGGGCGTGGCGGTGAACTGGATGTATATTTCATCGAAAGGACTGCAATCCGATCCGGATGTAGCCCTTGTGCAGCTCACGCTCGCTGTAAACGGTTTGCGTGACTTGAAGCTAAAGACCTGTCTCTCGCGACTCGGCACTCCGTTTTTGGTCTTAATGCCTTTGTCCCAAACGAGTTTGATCGTTGCATCGGAGGGGAGACGGAAATCAGCCTGTACGAGGAGATAAGGTTTCGATCGTTCCTTAAGCGATTTGCCAAGCTCGGGATTCTCTTTCTCGATCTGTTCTCGAGTCAACAATTTGAACGGAACGGGGTTGGCTATTTGCGGCAGTTCGAAAAATAACTTGGACTTTAAACTATTTTCATCCACATCCGAGTCAAGCTCAAGGATGAAAAGTTGTTCCTCATCGATCGGATTGTATTCACTTTGATAAGGGTCCACCTTAATGATTTGTGGGCCTCCCGTATCAAATCGATATTGATTTTCGGCGATGATCGCCTTGCCAGCCAAATCTTTTGTCAAAGTCAGAGTGTAGGTACAGGACTTACCGACCGGCAACTCGTCCTTGAAGTCGAAGATCCAATCCTGGGTCGTAACCCAACGCCCCTCGCCGACTGCATCACAGACTATGGTGAAGGGGACCGAGCGCTCGCCAAGGGCGGCGACCGGACTGGAAAAATGGGCTCTGACCTGGCTCACATGTTTCGCCGACCCATCCGGCGTGAAACGCAGGCTTTCCTGTGACTGAGCAAAACTCACGCTGCTAATGAGACCAAACCAAATTATGAAGATCGCGGGCATCTCATACTCCAAATGTTTGACCCAAAAACTAACAAGTTCCCCAGTCTTAGTCCATGTTTTCACAGATAGTTTTCAGCCACACCCTGCTGAAAGGATCTGAGTACTTACCTTCAGAGCATCGAATTTCGACCCGGTAAATTCCGGATTTTTGCGAGATTAAAGCAATGATATTGGTTTGTTATGAAGTTTATATTCCGCCGAAAAAGCGAATCCTCGACTTTGAAAGCTACGTCTATCGTGCTAGGATCCGCTGTCTAGCTGGAGTTACTTATGAGCCCCGAAACTCAATGAAGGAGCAGCCGATCTTCAGAAGTTTGTTTTGAAGTGCATCGATTCTCAAAACGTTGTGATGTGGGGGCCAGAAGTTCTTGCCGATGCCAAAGCGATTAGTAAGTGAAAGCGCATGCGCGCTCACATCCTAAAGATGGATCCAATTCTGAAGAACGGCGACGAGCGAAAGACTGGCACAGATGACCCAAAGAGAAACACCCTGGAGCACGGGCTTAAGACCCATGCCTCGCAAGACTTCTCGGCTGATATTGGAACCGATGAGAAAGAGTGTCAGCACGAGAAGACGTTTCGCACCCATTTCGAGCACGTGGGCGCTCTCTCGCAGCATCGGTACCCAGGTGTAAAGCGCGGCCGCCAGCAGGAAGCCTAGGATGAACCAGGGATACTTGCGCTTGCCTTCCTGCGCCTCCGACTGCGAAGCCTGACGAGAAACTATGAAGCCGATGAGCAAAGTAACGGGCACGATCCAAAGAGCACGAGCGAGCTTTACCGTGGTTCCAATAGCAAGTGCCTGATCTCCGTAGGCCATGGAAGCTCCCACAACTGAACTCGTATCATGAATCGCGAGAGCAGCCCAAAGTCCGAACTGTTCCTGACTCATCAGAAAATAGTGGCCAATGTGGGGGAAAGTCACGAGAGCGATGGAATTTAAAAGAAAGACGATGCCGAGGGCGATCGAAATTTCGTGAGGCTTCGCGCGCAACACAGGAGCGACGGAGGCGATGGCGCTGCCTCCGCATATCGCTGTACCCACACTGATGAGCAGCGAGGTATTGCGATTCGTCTTGAAGAGATGACCCAGTAAAAGTCCAAAGCCAATAGCCACGGCGATGCCAATCAAGGTGTATAGAAATCCCTGACTCCCGACATTGGCCACTTTAATAAGATCCATACCCAGGCCCAAACCGATTACGGCTGTGGTCAGAAATCGATGCGTAAGGGATTTGCTGGTTTTAAAAAATGGATTGCCGAGACCAAGCCCGAAAACCAATCCTAGCACGAGGGCATAGGCCGAGGAAATGACGGTGAGGCATAGGCAACAAACGGCCGTTAGTAGATAGAGAATTTGGATAGTCAGACGTTTTTGACGAGGCATGGAATCGAAGTTCATAGGGTTCCAGACAATTCAAGTTTCCAGTCAGCAGACGATTGACCATTATTCCTTCAAAATCCGACAAACTCCAGCGCGCATCTGTATTGTCAAGAATAACGTTCAGCGTCTTTTTGACGAATACTTATCCAGCAAGGCTTTCAGGCCTTATTGAGACCCCCAACTGAGCAACTCAAGTTGTTCGAAACTCCCCTCTGATTATCCTCGACTCACAGTCAGTCGTTTCGAGGAGGTACGCATGAAATCTTTCGGCATGTCGATAATACTCACAAGCAGTGCGCTGCTTGCGAGTCGTGCGAGTCGGGCTCAAGACAAAGAGCGATCCATCGCAGCGTTCATGGAAGCCAGCAAGGTCTTTAAGCATCCGCGATGCCTCAATTGCCATCCGGCCGCCGACTATCCCACGCAAGGCGATGATCTCCATCGTCACATCATGAATGTGCAAAGAGGAGCGAATGATCACGGCGTGGTCGGCGAACGCTGCGAAACCTGTCATCGCGAAGCCAATTACATCTACTCGGAAGTACCAGGTGCTCCTAAATGGGCCCTGGCCCCACGCTCCTTGGCCTGGCAGAGTTATCGGATCGTGAGCTCTGCATGACGATCAAGGATCCTAAAAAAAACCATGGCATGACGATGAAACGTCTTATCGAACACAACGCAAAGGATCCCAACCCCTCAAAGCTCCCCATAACCCTTAACAATCCGCAGAGTCTTTCCGTCCTCAAAACGAACCGTCTCCACCTCAAAATGAAGAGTCAGCCCATCCGCAAACGAGACTTTATCCCCCAGCACTCCAATATCTTTGCTAAGTAGAAAAACTTTCTTCTCATTCCGATTCAAATGAAGGTCAGCTCCGGAAAAAGCCTCCTTTAAAACGGTCTCTCCCTTGATATTATGGATGGTCAAGACCCCTTCAATGCGATCCAGCGGGCTCATGCCTTTATTTTGAAAGAGGAATTCAAACTTCAATTCCTGCCCAATTTTAAAAAGTTTGGGTTCCTCACGGATCTGACCGAAGAAAGGCACCAAATCCTTAAACTCTCTTTCAACATTCGCATTGTGATCATTCACGCGGCTGACCCTATCTTTCTCGTAAAGAGAAAGACTTGAGGCAAGACCTTCAAACCCTGTGACTTTCCATTCTCCGACCTTCTCCAATTTCAGGGTCAAAGGATAGGACTTAGCCATTTTTTTCAGGCTGACATCGACGTTTACCAGCGCAATGTCTCCCAAACGCGCAAGTTTGCCAAAAACCAGGCCTTGGCTGTCTTCAAAAAATTCGCGCATAATCGAAATGGGAAAGAGAACGGGTGTAGGGGATTTGGTTTCAAGTGAAGCGTTCACGTCGCGACGAAATTGCAATTCGATATCGTGCTTCACAGAATTCATGACCTGCGACTTCAAAACCTTGTTGACGCCAGCACCGATATTAGCCTGTATTGCATCCCAGGAGCTGTCGTTGCCGGTCTCAAGAACAGCTCCGGCATCGAGGCTTGAATCATAGATTCGATTCAAATCAATGCGGCTGTAAAAGGTCGCGAGGTCGCGGTCCTTAATAGACTGCTCCAATTCAAGAACGGCATAGGTTGGTGAATGAATCCAATAATAAACGAGTCCCGCTGTGAGAAGGACGAGAAGAATCGCAACCCTGTAGAGCAAGGCCTCACGCTTTCTCTTCCCAACCAACTCAGCCTGATCTTCACTTTTCATCATGTACCTCTGAACTATGAAAGCCTGGATAGCCTCTAGCTATTTGCTCAAAACATTTCACTCGAAGCGGAAGCCTTCTTAAGTGGGATCTCAAGAATAACCAGACTGCCCTTGGTCCTATACCCAAGCACGGTCGTGGATTTCTTGCCGGAAACGTAACGGCACTTCAAGCCGTCACTGTAGATTTCCATCCAGCCTTTATGACTTTTTAAAAATTCGCATATCTTAGACAGTCCATGCTTTTGACTGCAGACTGAGGCCTTATCCCCAGGTCCGCTTTCAAGCGAGGTTTCAAGGATTTCTTTGGGCGAACGACCGTTGAGGAGGTTTTGCCTCTGGTAGGTCTTATAGTAACCCACACCAAAGTCACAGAAAGCGATTCGGAGCTTTGCTGCCGTAGTCTGAGCCTGCACATAGCCCCATCCGCTTCCCTCTTGAGCTCCGGAATGATGCACGATGTTTTGTGACAGATCGGAGAGCAGTGTCGCAATCGGATCAGCGGAGTCCGGAAAGCGACTCAAAAGGCGCTGCAATTGACTCAGAAGCTCAGTGCCATTATCGCGATCTATCGCATGAAGCTCAAAATAACTGTCGGCATTAAATCCTGGTTTTTGCAAAAGTGACGAGGGGGACGAGCCCGAATCCATGCCTTCGAAGAGCCCCATTTTCTCCGCATAACTCGCAATTTCCAGTTGATACTTCTTGCTTTCGTTCCAGTGAAAGTTCAATGCAGCCTTACCCTGACACCATACTTTGAGACAGGCGGCGAGGGTGAGTTGCCATGGGAAAAGATAATGAATATGGGATAGATCAGCCTCGATCAAAGTCAAATCGGGATCGCGGAAGGCTCGGCTCAGCCCTTCATAAAAATTCTGCGAGGTCGCTAAACAAATTTGATGTTTTGTCAAAATCGACTCTTCGACGAGAGGTGTCCATTTCATAATATTGAGAATTATAGAGCGAGCGGGCAAAGAAGGCCAGCCCACGCCTCTTAAGGACTCATTTCAATGAGTCGCACTTGATATTTGAGGCCTTGCTCGCTAATGATAAGCACTACAATGTCAGGCGACGCCCTCTTGTTTGAAGAAAAAGGAAAAGTTATGGCCACCGAACTCGCGAAACCTGTACGCATCTATCGCAACCTCAAGGGCAAGTCCGAGCAGCTTTTTGATGCCTGGCTGGATCCCAAAAAAATTGCGAAATGGATTACGGTACCCGCTGGCGATAAAAGCGTGAAAGTATCGACGAAAGCTTTTCCCGGCACCCCATTTTCTTTCGTCAATTTGCGAGATGGAAATGAAATCAATCATATCGGGGAATATATTGAAATACGGAGACCTCACCGCCTCGTCTTTACCTGGGGTATGGAAGGCTTCCCCATGGGCGCCAGTCGCGTGGCCATCGATTTTGAACCCAATGGCGACCATACGCTCTTAACGCTTACGCACCGAGGCGTCGATCCCAAGTATCTCGAACGCACTCAAAGCGATTGGGAAAAGATCATCGGTGGCGTGGAAGCCTCAATAGCCTGATCTTTAAATTGCCAATTTAGAACTCGTGGTATTTTTTCACGACGATCGCCCCTGGATTCCCTATACCAATCCAGATCCACAACTGCCCGGATCCATGCAGGTTCTAATAAATAATGCCGCGCGCGAACTCGACTTGAGCATTCAAGTCGTGGTCTTGCCTTGGCGACATTGCCTCGAATCTGTTCGCTCAGGAAAAATTGATGCCATGATTGGCGGAGGAGACGTTCCCTTTATTCGGGAGCTTGCTGAATTTCCCAAGCTCGGAGCAGCGACGGATCCGTCGCGGTCCCTCGGAACAGCTCGCATCATGTTGGTAAAACGTATCAATTTTTGGAATTCGAATTAACTTCTGTCGAAATAAAAAATCTATATCAACTTCTCGCCTGATAAATCGGGATTTCAAACCCAATTCTTTCCCTCCTCAATAAAAAATAATTTTATGCGAAATAATTGCCTTAATAGAAACGATGTGCCCCCAAACCAAACCGTTAAATTAACGAAGATTTTTGCCCGGCAGGCCTGTCCAAGGAGTTGACAGAAGCCCTTTTTACCGATTCAAACGAGCTATATGCAATTTTGGTAAAGCACTGCTTTCTAGGCCGGTCTATAGAATTTGGAGCCTGGCAGCAGACATGCAGAAGGCTACGCTGAATATCCAACATCTCAGGGGGCCCTCCATGAAATCAGCTATCATATGTTTGTCACTACTCACTCTTACTAGCGTCGCTTGCGGAAAAAAGGGATCAGAAGACAAAACCCCGGCCGCTCCCAACACATCTATCAATAATCCAGTCGATCCCACCGACTCGTCGTCCAACCCAGGAAGCGGCACAGGCAATAGCAACGGCTCGACACCTGGCACAGAGGGTACTGGGACAGGCACCGGTAATGGATCCGGAGGCCCCGGCACAGGAACGGGCACCGCTGGCAGCACCAACCCCGCCCTCACGAGCCCCATCGTTGGTCTCTACCTCGGCACTTGCGAAATCGAAGGCTCTGTCGGCATCTCCAGCGGCATCGAAATTACATCAACTCATATTTTCCCGGCAACAGCGCTTTTTTCTGCAACCGATTGCGCGAAAGAAAGCCTCATCGCCTGGGGCCATACTGGTGACTACCCAACTTTCGAAACATTCGCTGCTTACTCAGCTAAGAAATCGAAGGCAGCCGGCGACGAAACCGTAGCAAGCTTTGACGATAAAGCGATAAAGCTAACATCCAAGGCCACGGGAGCGGTTACTTCGCTCAACAAGACCAAAGCGACACTTTCTCCAGACAAACGTCTCAAGGTATTTGTCAGCAAACACACTGTCGATATCAAAACAGGCGTCGTTTCGGGCGATCTCACACTGACCAAAGGTCCTTTGACTGACGGCGAATTTGATATCGGTTTCTACTGTGAAAATGCAGAGAAGAAGATTGTTCGTCAAGAATCACAATTCACTGTGAGCGCCACAGGCGTCGTATCCTTCGTTGGCAAACTGAACACCTGGGCCGCCGTTCCAGCCATCACAACTTGTCAAGTGACCCTCGTTGCTTTGCAAAAGGCATCTGGCTCAACACAATCCCATGATGTGGCCTGGAGCCAGTTCATCGACGTAAAATAATTCTCTGAGATTAAAAAGCGCCTTGTTGATGTCCGTTCGGCATCGACAAGGCGCTTCTTCTCTTCCAGGGGAATTTTTCGACCTATTTCTCTTTCATCGATAGATCCACCAACCAGACTCGCAGCTTCTTTTCGCCTTCTCTGGCAGGGATCGCCAGTTTTTTGCCCCGACTGACTCCACCGTTCGTCTTGGATAAGATTGGGGTCTGTCGGCGGTCGAATGGACTGAAAGCTCTTTCCACCGTCCGTTGTTTCAAAGACCAGAAAATCGATGGTCCCGCCTTTTGAAAAGCAGGAAATCACGATGTGCTGAGCATTGGCTGGGTCGATCCAAATATTGGTAAAATAGCCATACCACTGTGTATCTTTCGGCTTCAGCATCTCCTCCGCAGCCAAACGACCAAAGACACAACCCTCACCGCATTCTATTTCAATCGGATGTTTAGCTCCAGATTCCGCTACTGAAATTTATTAAGCTCCTCGCAGGATATATGCCAATACCCCATGAAGTACGTTCCACTCTCGATCCGAAACGCATCCGGATGTTCAATCAATAACCAGTCGGGTGTAAAGGGTTTTTTAGGGGCTGAGTCAGTCATCGCTGGGCAAACGACACGATTCTTTGCCTCTAAATCCTCACATTTCTTTTTCAACAATTTGATGTTGTCACAGCTTGCACTGACGGCCTTGATCAATGTGTTGCCAGTCATCTCCTGAAGTTTTGCAATATCCGTGATGGGCCGATTGCTTCGCTTGAAGACTCTCCCCTTGTAAACGCGGGCATCGTCAGTCGAGATGATAGTGGGGGCGATGGCAACCGGAGCCTCGCCCTCGGTACCAAAGGAGAAGGGGTAGGAAAAAGTCTTACGATCCGTGGGACCAGGGGCTGGAAAGTGCCAACGTTTGACCTTACCTTCAATACATTGTGCGATCTCGGGTTTCTCAAAGCTGCTGTCCGCCGCCTTTGAGCTTTCAACGTGACCATCTTTATCGAGTTTAATTTCCATGCGAATTTTGCCCGCGAGACCTGGCGTGCGTTTGGTAAATTGCTCATAGCAACTGCGGACCTGATCCGTATTGGAACGGACGACTTTTTGGATTTCATCTTTCGTGAGATTTTGACCAAAAAGAGGGGTTGCACTAAAAAGCATAAAGAGAAGTGAATAATTTTTCACCCTTTTACTCCAGCAATGTTAGATAGATACAATTTTGTAAACCTATCTTATCATTTTCGATGGACCTTGTATCGCTCCTACGCTGTCAGCTAACTAAAAACGGCTTGAAGAACGGCTTCGACCCGCGCATATACTGTTCCTTCAGGATGAAGCATTTCATCAGACCCGCACAGTTATGAGAGTAGGTTCAGATTGTGAAAAAGTTAAAACATTGGATCTTCGGCGTAGCTGTCATGTCGTTTTCAGGAGCCCTCACGGCTCATGCCGCCGAAGTCAAAATCCCTTTATCCAAGGACGCTTCGTTGATTCGGGAAAGTCTTTGTTGTTCAAACCCTGCTGATACCAACTTTGGGTTAGCTACTACTGTCGATGCGGGACGGTATCATCACGACGAAAACCAACAATAATTGCGACAAAGGAACTCGATGATCGACGCGAGCCAGCATCAGGAAGAGTTTCCACCCGATTCATTGACCACTCTGCGTCATGGACATTCTGTTTCTGATGAAAAATTCGATCGCATTTTTTCGGGCAACTCCCGAAGTTTGTCCTCGCGTCACTGGACACCCATGAAGGTCGCGCTCTGGGCAGCCAAACTATTGGGAACCGGTCCGGACGTTCGTGTGCTTGATGTTGGCTGCGGTCCAGGGAAGTTTTGTTTCATCGGCGAAGCCACGACCTCAGCTAGTTATTTCGGGATCGAGCAACGTCTCCATTTTGTGGAGGAAGCCGAACGCATTCGTCTCGCGCACAACATTTCCCGGGCAAACTTTATCCATGGAAATATGATCGATCTCGACTGGCGCGACTTTCACGCCTTTTATCTCTTCAATCCATTTTTGGAAAATGTGACAGGATTGGCCCGAATCGACCAAACCGTGGCGTTGAGCCTTGAGCATTACAATACATATGTGGATTGTGTTGTGGAGAAATTGAGAGCTATGCCGCTGGGAACCAGGGTCGTCACCTACCACGGATTCGGAGGGGCTATGCCTGAAGGCTATATTATGAGGCAGAAAAAAGCGATCGGCACAGCCTATCTCGATCTTTGGGTCAAAGAGGATTCAGCGCTTCACGAGCCTCTTCAAAAGATACTCGACCGTTTCGAATAAGAGGATATCTTCTCGCTTCATCTTCTTGAGCGCTTCAAGTCGGTCGGCTTCAGGCATTTTGGCCAAACTCTTGGCGATGGCTTCGGATTGGCTTCCCTCCGCCTCCTTTTTGAATTCCTTAATTTCATCGTGAAGGTCTTCGTCGCTGAGTGACATCAACTCCTCAACATCTTCGGAATCCATAGGCTCAGCAAAGGCTCTTTTCTTCTTTTTCATACACGTGTTTCCACCCGTTGTTTTCAGCCAGAGAATAAGTATACCCCGACTCAAGCTGGCCCAGGAATAAGAAAAAAGGCGACTCGAATGAGCCGCCTGAGATTTCATCTTGGGATGTGGTGGGAGCTATCGAACTCGATTAAGCAGGTTTTGGAGTCACGATGATGCTGCCGTCACCGGTCGGGGCCTTCGAGTCGTCTTTAGGTTTGTCTTTATCTTTACCGTCGTCTTTACCTTTTCCATCCTCATGTCCTCGACCGTGAGGGCCTTCACCCTTACCGTCGTCATCGCCTTGTCCCATTTTCATATAGCCTCCCTCTCGAGGCCATCGATTGAGGCACTCTTCACTTTCGCTTCCAATAGAGCGGTCGCCACTCTAAGACCGCTCTCGACAGCTCCATTCATGAAACCTGCGGAGACGTCGCTCGTGTGCTCACCAGCAAAGAGCAACTGACCATTGCATTCGCTTTCCCCAAAAACACCGCCCATAGACGTGTATTGACCCGGTTTAGGACAAATATAGCTCCCTTTCTGAGTCGGCACTGCCGTCCAGACTTGCAGCACGCGATTGCTGTCATAAAGTTTGCTGATTCCTGGATAAATTTTCTCAAGATCATCCAGACTTCCTTTGGCTTTAGCCAGGGTAAAAGTCTTCGCCCACGATCCACCCATGAAGTTGGTGAAAATCCCGCTTTCACCGGCTTGTTTTCTCGATGTATCCCAACCACCCTGAAGAGGTAGGTCGGTGACAAGGTTGCCGTCATTGGAAGGGAACTTGGAACCCCCATCGCGCCAGTAGCGCTTCTTGAAGCCAAGCATGAGTTTGCTATTTGTGCCATAGCCGAGCTCGCGAATGGCTTTGAGCTTAGTCGGACTCAGGCCGATTTTGTCGATACCCTGGACATCACGAACTGTTGTAAAAGGCAGGGCTAGGATACAAGTATTCGTCTTTACCTCGAGCACTTTATTGTCAGCCGTTTGGAAAAGAAGCTGAAATTGACCGCTGATCGAGCGCGCTATTGATTTGAGACTGTGCGAGAGATGGCAGGAATTTTTCACATGACCGACCAGTCCCTGGATCAACATCGAATTCCCGCCTTCGATGCGAAAGAGCTCATCACTCTCGCCGAACATCTTAAAACCGTTGGCGATGTCTGTTCCGATAAAGGAGACAAGATTGACTGCGGATTGTTCTTCAGCGTCCAGACCATATTCCCCGAGGTAGGCGATCCGGATCAGTTCTCGAACCCATTTCGGTGCCAGACTTTGGTTGACGTCCAGATAGTCTTTCAAGGACATTTTATCGAGAGCCAGTATAGCATCGGATAAAGAATTTTTGTAGGACGGCATGGTGAATTGACCGTCAACCATAAATCCTTCTGCATCCTTGGCAATCTGAGCGGCAAGCGGGCCAAACCCTTTGACGAGGTCCTCCTCGCTTCGCCATTGTCCTCCAAAGAAATGACCTTCGGGGGGAAGCGTGGGATCCGGGAGCTTTTGAAGCTTCAGCCCAAGCTCCTCCATCAGACTCTGAATTTCTTTGTGCCCTGTATCCACGAGCTCGCCGCCACGTTCACAAAACATATTTTCACTATTGAATTGGTATTGAGTATAAATGCGCCCGCCGAGTCGATCAGTTGCCTCGTAAACTTGGCTCGAGACTCCGGCTTTTTGCAGGTAGTAAGCGGCTGAAAGTCCTGCTGCACCACCTCCAACAATCACAATGTCTCCGCTCGGCTTTTTGCCCGATGACGTTCCCTGTAGATCGGAACTCACCGGGGTCTTACACGCATTCAGATAAAGGGTCAGAGCTGAGACCGCGCCAACGCACGCGCCATCCCTGCGGTTAAAGGCCAGGGCGGTTGAGGACGATGTTTCATTTTGGATAGCTTGAGACAGAACACGGTTGATAATCCGAAATAACGGAGTCCTGGACATTGAACAGCCTCACGCAAGCGAAATTTGGGGAAGTCATATTTTCCCGCTAACGAAGGAAGATTGGCAAGGGATTTTGAGGGAAGGGCCAAAATTGGAGATGAAACATATAAATAACGTCAAAAGAATCGGACCGAGGCAGGGACATAAAGACGTTAGACCTGAGGATACGCGGGGCATAAACCCTCGACCTAACGCCCAACAGGATTACATCAATGGTTTACTGTTGCGACGGGAATGTTTGTATTCCGCAGCACTGTGACTTAAGAAAACGTTGTTGTCGTCGATTTTTTCGATCCAGTTTAGAGGGATCCAGTGGTGGAGCCGATCGTCGGCATCCTTGCGATTGAGCTTCAGAAACTCGCCATCGACATGGTCGACACTTCCGACTTTCACACCCTTCGCCAGAACTTTAAGATTGGGTTTTATTTGACTTGTGATTTCTGTTAGATCCATGGCCTGGTTCCCCTTTGCAATGAGTCCTCAGAACTTTATGGCAAAGTTAAATCTGAGCAGCAAGCTAGTAAGATTACCGAGACCTCTTAGACTTCAGCTTACAGCTTGCGGGCAGCGTCTCTCTTTTGGTCTTCTGTACCCTCAAAATCAAGCGCTTTTCGGAAATACCTAAGGCGGAATTTTTATGTTATTTTTGGATTAAACTCCTACGGCTGTATCAATGCCAAACCGTGTACTCCGTTTCGACTTTCAAGCCGATAACGTCAATCTTAATTATTCGGGACTCGGCCTGGCGTCGACTCCCAGTCAATTACGCGACATCAAGCTGATGAAAAATGAGCTGACCGCTTCAGTCGGAATGATGCTCTAAGCTCGGTCATACACAAGCCTCAATCCCCCAGACCTCACAACTTGACCAAGGAGATCCTTCTTCTTGGTCTGTTCTTTTGACCCATCATTTCACTTCAAATCGTTGACACGACTCCATCTCATCGTCTATACCGCAAGATTCCAGCTTGGATATGGGGAAGACCGGTTAAATTCCGGCGCTGTGCCGCAACGGTAAGTAAGAGATTACAAAGCCCGACCACCACCAAGCTATAACTTCGAGCAAAGGAAAACGTTATGCTACGTTCTGCGACTCTTGCTGCCCTCGTCAGCCTCAGCATTGCTGCCACGGCCTGTCATTCTTCTGATTCCGATTCCGTTTCAAGGCCTTCAAGCGCACAGGGTCTCGTCTTCACAGGCGCGAACTCCCAGACTTATCCCTGGCAGTCAAATGTTTACCGCATGAACGCGGAGACTTTTGAGATCGAGCAGCTACTGACAGGCGAATCCGGTGATTCTGTCGTGTTCAGCACGGGGACTGAAGTTCTTCTCTTCAACCGTACTTCTGATAGCCAAAACTATCGACTTCTCACTCCTCAGGCTCAGTCGCTGACGCTTGGCGTACAGACCAAATTCTCTGAAGGTGAAGTGGGCGACCCTCATGATATTCTAGACCTCGGCAACGACATCGTCCTCCTTTCTCACTACAATCAAGGCCGTTTGACTTTGATGAAGAAGAGCACGGGTGCAAAGATCGCCGATGTCGAAGGCAACTGGGACCTCCCCGCTGGTGTTACTCTCAAGCCGGAAGCCCTTTGGAGCGCTACTGTCGGCGGCAAAACCTTCATCTACGTCCTTCACCAGGCCGGAGCTTTTGAAGGCGGTAACTACACAGTCAACGGCACACAAAAAGTATTTGTTCTTGAGCAAAACGGTTCGGCTGTTACCGCTGTCGACCTCGACGCCGCAGCGGACAAGGTTCAGGGCATCAAGCTCCAGGGTTCTTTCCCAATCGCTGTTCGTCCGGAAACACATGGCGACAAGCTGCTCATCGTGAGTATGTGTAGCCGTTTCGTGAGCCCTCCCTTGGATCCAAGCATCGGCTGCCACAACGCAGTTGAAGAACTCGATCCTACAACTCAAACCGTTTCTGTTCTCTGGGACCTGGATGGTGCGGGCTACTTCATGAACGGCGGAGTCGTTCCAGCTGGATCGGCTCATACATTCTTTGCCCAGGTAGAGCAGGAAGAAGGCAGCGCTTACCCGCGTCGCGTTCTGAAGTTCGATGTCGACAGCAAAAGCAGCGTTAAGACCTACGAATATGCTGAAGGCTCTGGCGGCTACTACGGAATGTTCTTCGATGAAGATCGCCAAAACCTCTTTGTTGGCGACATCAACACCGACACAGTTGGCAAGTTCACCATCATCAAAGCCGACAAGTCCGAAGTCGTGAAGACTCTCGATGCGATCCCTTACTCAGGAACTTTCATATTCTAATGAAACAGTTCTTTTCGATTCAGCGGCGTTCCCATGGAGCGCCGTTCTTTTTGTGTTCCATACTCCTCATCCTCAATTCTCGTCCAGCCCGGGCCGGGACCGCAGAGGAAATCGTCGTGACAGGTGAGCGTCCGACTTCGGAAAGCGAGCGAACGGCCCGCACCGGTCAATCGGTCCTTATTCAACCACGCGAAAGCTCGCGTTTTGATACGGCAACCCAACTGAAGCGCGAAAGTTCTCTCAGCTTTGCCGAGACAGGCCGCATATCCCCTTCGGGCTTTGTCATTCCCAAAATCCGTGGTCAGGATACCAAGCTCACCGATGTGTATCTCGAAGATACATTGCTTCAGGATCCTTACTCGGGTCTGCCCTTGATCGAAGACCTCGATTTGAGGGCCTTCGGCTCTCTTGAATTGCATCAGGGACTGTCTCCGGTCAGCGTAGCCAATCTCAACCCCATCGGGACGATGCGTTACCGCTTTAACAATGTGAATCGCTCCCGGGCCAGCTTAGGCATAAGCGCAGGCTCGCCCTACGGCAATTCGCTTTGGACTCTGATGATTCACAAGAGTGAGAATCGTGAGTTCCGACTCTACGCCCGCAGCCATCAGACCACGGGTCACTATCGTTACTATTCGGACGAAGGCACGCCTTACAACGAAAAAGACGATGAACGTAAAATTCGCAACAACAACGATCAGAGATCGCAACAGATCGTGCCGGTCTACCGTGAGGCCTTTGGGCCCTATGCCCTGCAAGCCATGGCTTGGTTTTACAATGCGGATCGGGGCCTGGCCTCGAACAGCATGGTTTTGAGCAGTGCGGCGCGTGAGCATAACAAAGGTCGTTTGGGTGATTTGAGTTTACGACGCACGTGGAGCGACCTGCCTTTTGCCGACAGTTTGGAAGTCGGCGCGCACGTCGCTCGAACCGATGATAAGCGGGAGACAGATGATCCTCAGCGCCGCGTGCTGAATTCCTCGCGTCAGGCGACGATGAAGGTTGTTTCCAACCGGCAGGGGCTTCACGTCAAATCCAATACCGATGTCACAAGAACCCTCGTCAGCTATGAACGCTCCGAAAGTGATATCGAACAACGTTTCGAAGGCAAAATCGGCAGTACATTGAGACGAAGAAATGGCGTTGGCATTTTTGGTTTCGCATACTCTCCCTGGGAAAAAGTTCTCCTGGAAGCGAAAACGTCGCAACAAAGACAAGAGGATCACACCGATCAACTCAAGAAGATCGTTTTAAAGGAAGAGGCGAATCAATCCGGTTGGCACAAAACGACGAAAGCCAATGCGCTCAGTCTGGCTTTCGGTGACTTCGACGATGGCCTCTATCTGCAGATGGCCCGTTCGCAACGCCTGCCAAGCCTTTTTGAAGAATTTGGTAACGGAAGTAGCGTCAGGCCCAACAACGGTCTCAAAGCCGAGAAGATCTTTCATAGAGAGCTCGGAGTTTTTACCAAGTTTCTGGGCCTTGAATGGGGCGCAGCCATTTACGATGATAAGACCGAAGACAAGATCGTCTTTGTTCCCATCCTCGCGAACGCCAGCAAAGCCCTTAACGTCGCCAGGACCAAGGTTCGCGGCTACGACACCTCCTTGACCTGGAAGGGCAGGGTCACAACCCTAAGCTTCAAGAACTCAAAGCTTGAGGCTTACGATGTGAGTCGTCCTAAAGAACGTTTCCTGCCTTGGGTGCCGAACCGGATTACGGTCGGGGAATGGCGCCAGCAATGGTCGCAGGATTGGTCGTCCTATCTCACAGGACGCTACAGGAGCGATATATACAGAGATCTTGGCAATTCCATCAAGCTGCCGGGCAGCGTGATCTACGACCTCAACGTGGACTATAAATACCGGCGAATTGACCTGGGTCTGGCCCTAAGAAACCTGCAGAATACCACCGATGTCGATATTTCGTCGGGTAGCAACAACAAGGGCAAAACCGGATTCAGTGATATAACCGGCGCGCCGCTTCCCGGTCGCCAATGGGTGCTGTCCTTTGTTTATTCAACAGAAGACGCGCAGTAAGTGGGCAGTCAAGGTGCCTAGGCCAAGGCAGCCCTCTTGAACTTGCGGATCATCTCGACCTTATGACCAAAATTTGCTAAGCCTCTTTGAGAAGTTCAACGCATTATGCCATGAACTTTTCAAGTGAGGCTTCTTGGTTTTTTATGAATCCATCACTTTTGATCATCGTCGCCATGGTTCTTATGGTCGCAGAAATCTTCGTTCCAAGCTTTGGCATTTTAGGTGTGATTGGCCTCCTGGGTTTCGTCGTGGGCTTTTATGAGCTGCTGCAGACTCTCGATCCGACGGAAAGAGAAGCCGTCCTTTATATGGTCGTACCGAGTTTTCTCCTGCTTCTGGGAATCTTAGGGGCGATAGGCGCCGTCCTCTACAAAAGCCGTCGCACACTTTTCAAAAAAAGTGAACTAGCACCGGTTGGTGAAGTGGCTGAAGCGTCCGATGATTTCAACGGGCGTGAGGGAATGGTTCGGATCGACGGGGCATTGTGGTCGGCGGAGCTTACCGATGACAAGTCGGTAAAACGCGGCGATAAGCTTCTTGTTCTGGCACGCAATGGATTAAAATTGACCGTTCAAAATGTTCACAAGATTTAAGAAACAAAGGAAGCTCCTATGAGTTTTGGCCTGATTCTCGCAGTTGTATTTGCTGTTTTTATCGCCTTTTCGGTCTTTCGCATCATTCCTGAGTACGAGCGGGCCATCGTTTTTCGGTTCGGCCGCGTACTCTCGCAGCCCCGTGGCCCCGGCATCATTTTTCTGATTCCTTTCGTCGACAGGGTAGAAGCGCGCGTCTCGAACCGTACCGTGACGATGGATATTCCCCCGCAAGATGTCATCACCAAAGACAACATCTCGCTCAAGGTCAACGCCGTCCTTTACTTCCGCGTCGTGGATCCGATGCGCGCTATCCTCAACGTCGAAAACTATCTCTATGCGACCACTCAGCTCGCTCAGACTCATCTTCGTTCCATTCTCGGCGAGCACTCGATGGACGAGCTTCTGACAGAACGCGAAGAGATCAATAAAAAGTTGCAGATCATCCTCGACCAGAACACCGATCCCTGGGGCATCAAGGTCAGCGCCGTGGAAGTGAAGCACGTGGATCTTCCTCCGGATATGCAACGCGCTATGGCCCGTCAAGCCGAGGCAGAGCGTGAAAGAAGAGCGAAAGTAATTTCGGCAGAAGGTGAGTTCCAGGCCGCCCAGATGCTGAAGAACGCCGCCGATCTGATTTCTGCCAACCCTACGGCCCTACAACTCCGCTACCTGCAGACTATGTCGGATATGTCGACTGAAGCGAATACCAAGACAATCTTTTTCCCATTGCCCATCGACCTCCTCGAAACGATGAAGACCCTAGCCAAGAAATAAGTTATGTTTATAGGCGATACTAAGAGCTCTGAGCGAATAGTTCAGGGCTCTTATTCTAATTTAAGATGGGAATTTCCGGCTCTTATGCAAAGGACTCGCCTATCGACTGGAGCGGCAAGATGGCTCAAAAATCGCTGAATTTTAATGACACCCAAATCGCGTTCAAACCGCTGAGTGATAAGGAACTGCTGCGCGCCTACTGGCTTTTCAAAGTCATCGGCAAACCCACCGTCGTCTCGATGGGCCCTTTCCTTACCGATGTGGCTCTGAAACTGCATCTGCCCATACAAGGCATTATCAAGAAGACAGTCTTCGCCCACTTCTGTGGCGGCGAAACGATCAAGCAGTCCTTGAAACGTGTCGATGAACTCGCTCGTTTTCATGTAGGCACAATCCTCGATTTTGCTCGGGAAGGCGAGGGCAAGGAGAGCGATTTCGATGAAGTCGAAGCTGAGATCATCCGTACCATCGAAGAAGCGGCCCAACATCCGTCCATACCTTACGCTGTTTTCAAACCCACAGGCGTCGGGAGCATTGAAATTCTGACGAAAAAGGAATCGGGTACTTCTCTCAATGATGTGGAAGAGGCGGCTTTTTCTCGCATAAAGAAGCGCTGCGATAATATCTGCAGTTACGCAGCCAACAAAAATGTCCGCATCATGATCGATGCTGAGGAGTCCTGGTTTCAGGACACCGTCGATTCCATCGCTCAAGATCTTATGGCCCGCTATAACAAAAATCGTGCGATCGTTTTCAACACGGTGCAACTCTATCGCCACGATCGCCTCGCCTTTCTTAAAGAATCGTATGCAGCGGCGGAAAAAGGGGGCTACTTTCTCGGCGTCAAGCTCGTGCGAGGCGCTTACATGGAAAAAGAGAACAAGCGGGCGGCCGAACTCGGGATCCGCTCCCCGATTCATGCAAGCAAAGAACTCTCTGACAAGTCCTATGACGATGCCCTGCGCTTCTGTGTCGACCATATCGAACGCATATCGTTCTGTGCCGGCACCCACAATGAGCAATCGACCAAACTCCTGACCAGCCTCATGGAGAAGGCTAAGATCGCGCCAGGCGACAACCGCATCTACTTCGCGCAACTCCTCGGAATGAGCGATCACCTGAGCTTTAACCTAGCCGCAAAAGACTACAACGTGGCGAAGTATGTTCCCTACGGAACGGTCAACGAACTCCTGCCTTACCTCACGCGGCGGGCGCAGGAAAATAGTTCGGTTTTGGGCCAGACCAGTCGTGAATTGAACCTCCTGACCTCCGAAATGAAGCGCCGTGGCCTGAAACGCTAATCCCCTGAAGCCCTCGTCCCCGAGGGCTTTGAAGCTCCCCACACCCAGCGGCAATTTTTACCCGACCCCCTCATGCTAAAATCGTTTATGGAAAAGTACGCGTGAGCCCCTCAAGTGGGTCTGACCCTGCTTCCTACTTAGACAGTCACAAACAAATCAACTTTGGATAGCCCGAAAATTTCTTTTTTTATCTCATGATTTGAAGATCTTAACCCTATAGGGCGTCTTCAAGGAATAGAAAATCAAGTTAAGTCGTCAGCTTTCCGAATGATCAAAAAATGGGAGGTTTTCCCTTTGCGGAAAGCCAATTTAGAGGTGAATATGTTCCGGCGCTCTTTGACGTCATTCCTTCGTCTCACGTTTGCAACTCTGTTGAGTTTTCCAAGTTTCCTTGGGGCTATCGATCTGAAACCTGAGGACGTCCGTGGCAAGGCCACTCAATCGCCTGTGACCATTCTTCAAAACCGCTATTTCCTCAAGGCATTCCGCCCTGAGCTTGGCGTGGCCTACGGAACGATTACCAACGAAGCCTATACCGACACTCAACTCGTCGGCTTTCGAACCGGTCTTTTCTTCACCGAAACCTTCGGACTTGAATTGCAGTCGTTTAATGCCACAGTGAGCGATTCAGACGACCTTAAGTCTCTGAAACGTCTTCGCTATCGCAAGTTCGATGATCCAAACATTGAGGTGCACCCGGACCCGGAAGTCAATCGCCTCAAGAAGATCATCGATGTCACCGCCGTCGTGGCTCCATTCTACGGCAAACTCAATTTCGCCGACTGGCTCATCATCTACTCCGACCTCTACCTCACAGCCGGTATCACCAAACTTGATACGGATCAGGGCGGGATTACGGGAGTCACCTGGGGCGCCGGGCAAAGATTTTACTGGCAGAAGAGCCTTTCGCTTCGGGTTGATTTCAAAGGCCGCATGTACCAAGAGAAGGCCAATAATCAGGATCACAGGAAATCAACATACTCAGTCGACTTTGGTTTGAGCTACTTCTTATTCTAGAGGCAATGATGAAGATCCAGTTTACAACACTTTGCATATCGCTCTTATTGCTGGGAAGCCAAGGCTTTGCCGCTCCTAAGAAATCGAAGGCAAAAAAAGATATGCCGGTGGCCGCGCAGGTGCAGCGCTCGCCTGAACTCGACAAGACATTCAATAAAGTGATCGATCGATACCGCAAAGGCGAACTCCAGAAGAAAACCATGTGGGATGCTCTGGAACCCTTCACTAGGGCGATGTCTCAACTCTCTGACGCGAATCAGCAGACTTACCTTCAGGTCAGAGCCGAACTGCTCTATCTTTCGGGTTATCCCTTGCTGGCGAGTGAATTTGCAGCCCAGGCCCTCGTGCTTTCGCCTGAGCCTTTCGCTGAGAATCACACCCCGCTCTGGCGCATTCTCTGGACAGTCTCAAAGGTCAAATCTATCCAGTACATTCTGGAAGACATGGCCCCCAAGCTCCAGTCCAAAATCCCATTGCCGCCTGAGTTTGGTAATAACTGGTCCTACATCCTTGGCAGCGCCTATCAGGCTCAAGGCAAAGATCAACTGGCTAAAGCCTCTTACGAAAAACTCGTGATGCAGGATCGCTATTTCCTCTCCGCTCAATATCAATTGAGTATGATGGCGATCACAGCGGGTAAATCCTCGGATGCTGAAACCTACCTGAATGCGATCCTAAACCCGACCTCGCAAGGTCTGGCTGATATTCGCCGAAGCGAATTGATCGAAATGGTCAACTACGCGCACATGGCGTTGGCTCGCCTCTACTATCAGGATCAGAAGTTCATTGAGTCCGCTCGTGAATATCGTCAGGTTCGCCGCAGCAGCAACCTCTTCTACGAGGCTCTCTTCGAGCAGTCTTGGTCGCTCTTCATGTCAGGCAGTCTCAAGCACGCTCTCGGCACTCTTTATGCCGTGAACGCCCCGTACTTCAAGGATCATTTCAATCCGGAAGCCAAGGTTCTCGAATCGATGATCTACTACTGGATGTGTCGCTACGATGACTCGCGTAGCGTTCTCGCCGAGTTTGCAGACGGCAACCGGGAAGCGATCGACTCGCTGGGCGTTTGGCTTGATCGTCAACGTCTCACCCCGGAAACATCCTACCAACTCTTTGAAAACCTCGTGACAGGCGTATCCGGTGAATCTATCGGTATTCCCATCCGGGTTCTCAATACTGCGGCTGAGAGCGATGTCATGCTTCTCGTTCGGGATCAATATGCGACCCTGATCGAGGAACTGACTCAACTCGACACTTACGGAATCTATGGCCAGAAGACTGGCTATGAGTTCTACAAAAATACGCTACTCAAAAGAGCCGACACCCGCCGGACAGAAATTGGCCGTCTCTTCCTGGAAGAACTCCAAGGTTTGAAAGAGCACTTCGAAGAGCTTTACTCTCAGTCGCAGTTCCTCTACCTGGAACTCCTCATGAGTCAGAAAGAGCAGATACTAGGTCGAGAATTGCACGCGGAAACGAAGGTCACTCGAGTCACCGATAAGGATGCTTTTAGTGGTTGGAGTAAGAAGACCCAGAGCTGGCAAGACAACAAGAACGAATACTGGTGGGATGAAATAGGCTACCAGATTATCGACGTCGCCCCTGAATGCAAGATGTAATTCTAACGACACCATGAAGATGTGAGGACGATATGCTTTTTAGAGGAATGATCAAAACCGCAATTGGCTTCGTACTGGTCGCTTCGATCAGTATTCAAGCAGAAGCCGCGGGCAAGAAGATGCCTAAAGTCGATGCTCCAAAGAAGGAAGACATGTCGTCTTACTTTGCGGAGAATCGTGTCGGAGTTTCTCCTGAGAAACTCCGTGAAGCAGACGGCTTGAGAGTCCAGACAGTCGTCTCGATTCAAAAGCTACTCGGCGACGCCTCGATGAACGAAAGTCGAAAGTTTGAACTTTACCTCCGCCTTGGAGAAATTTATGCGGAGCGAAGCGAATACCTTCGTGACGTTGAGATGAAGGACTGGGAAACGAGCTACGACAAGTGGCAAAAGGCTGGTAAAAAAGGCAGCGAGCCGGTCCTCACGACCAAAAACTCCAAAGCGGAACTCATGAAGAGTACGGAAGCCTTTCGTCGCCTCGTTCGTGAATTCCCTAAACACCCGCGCACCGATGCAGCGCTCTACGCCCTGGCGAAGACCCTTCTTCTCCTCGATAACGACAATGCCGTCCTATACTTCAACCAGATCGTTCAGCAGCACAAGACTTCGACGCTCTTGCCTGACACTTACCTGGCTTTGGGTGAATTCTACTTCTATAAGCACGATATGGAAAAGGCTAAGGACAACTACAAAGAAGCGATGAACTTCAAAGAGTCGCGCGTCTATCCCTTCTCGGTCTACAAACTCGGCTGGGCTTACTACAACTCCAAAGCCGGCAACGATAAAGACACACAAGAAAACATCAATAAGTCGATCGCGGCTTTCAAACTTGCGATCAAGATATCTGAGCGCGACAAGGAAAACCCCGGTAACTTCAACCTTCGCCAGGAATCGATCAATGACTTGATCATGGTCTTTGCAGAGACCGAGCGCATTGACGAGGCGATGGACTACTTCTCACGACTGGGTGAGAAAGAAGCCTTCTACGACATGCTAGAGAAACTCGGAAATATCTATGACGAGAACGGTGAAGTCGCCAAAGCGATCGACGTCTACAGCCGCCTCCTGGCTGAGTCGCCCAATCGTCCCCGCAACCCTGAGATCCATTCCAAACTGGCAAAACTCTACGACACGGCTCTTCAAGTGCCCGCGGTCGTCGACACTCTGAAGAAAATGCGTTCTCTTTACGTCGATCCGACAAGCAAATGGGTCGTCGCCAACACAGCGAACAAAGCTCTGCTTGCCGAGTCGGCTGAGAAGACTCAAAAGAACATTCACCGCTATGCGGCGACCTACCATCAGCAGGGTCAAAAGACCAAAAAGAAACCTCTGTTCGATGCAGCGGCAGAACTCTATCGTCTCTATCTCGCGACCTTCCCGGCTGCCGACGAGTCCTATGAACTCCGCTTCTACCTCGCCGACATTTACATGTACTTCGAGCAGTTTGAAAATGCAGCGGATGAGTATTACAAAGTCACTCAGCAGAAGCCTAAAGACGGTAAGTATCTGAAGGGCTCCGCGCTCCAGGCGGTTGTTGCAATACGTCGCATCGACGAAGCCACCACTTACCAAAAGCTGCCGCCTGCGGGTCAGGTTGCCCAACCGATCGCCCTGCCACGCGTGAAAACCAAACTCGTGACAATGATCGACAACTTCGCCAAGCTTTTGCCTGAAGACAAAGAAGGCTTTCCAATGCGCTTTACCGCAGCGATGACCTTCTTTGATTACGGCCACTATCAAAACGCATTGACTCGCTTCGATCAAATGGCCAATGACATCCCGGCCTCGGTCCAGGGTCAGAACTCGATCAAGGCGATTATCGCTTACCACGCGGAACGCAAAGACTGGGAAAACCTGGTCAAAGTCTCCAAGAAGTATAACGACAATCCAAAGATCGCGGCGACTCCAGTCAAAGCTGACATCATGAAGGCGATGAAGGTCGGCGTGTTTCAACTCGCCGTTCAACACAACAAAGAAAACAAATTCCTGGAGGCGGCCAAGACTTTTGAGTCCTTCCAGCAGCAGTTCCCCAAAGATGAGATCGCTGACAAAGCGCTCTACAATGCTTCCCTCAACTACTACAAAGTTGCGAAAGTGGATGAAGCCCTGGCCGCTGGTAACAAGCTGCTCAAGGAATACCCCAAATCGGAACTCGCTGGCGACGTGACACTGGATATGGCACAAACCAACGAATCCCTTGCGGATTTCAACGGTGCGGCCCGTCTCTATCGCGACTATGCCATCAACCATCAGAAAGAGGCCAAAGCCAAGACCGCCCTCTTCAATGCGGCGACACTCTACAAGGGTCTCAACAACAACGTGGAAGCCCTTCAGCTCTACAAGAAGTTCATCCAGATCTATTCCAAGGATGATCTCTCGAAGTCGTGTCGGCTGGAAGTCGCTCAGATTGCTGAAAAAGACAAAAACTTTCCCGAAGCTTTGAACTACTATAACCAATACGCATCGCTCTGGCCTGCCGGCAGCGAAGGAAACCTCGTGGCCCGCTCACGCGCCGCCCGCATCCTCCTGACCCAGGGCAACCAAAAAGAATCTCAAAAAGAGATCCGTAAGCTGCATAAAGACCTCACCGCGAAAAATGCTCCGGCAGCCGTCGAAGCACGTCGCGTAGCAGCTAGCGCACTCTTCAACGATTTGGAAGGATCTTTCAGAAACTTCCAGGCCTTCAAGATCTCCGACGCGGCGAAGATCGAAAAAGAAGCGGGCCAAAAGCAAGAGAAGCTGGTTGATCTTGTGAATCGCTACCAGGAAATTATCCAACTGGGCAGTGGTGAGTTCACCGTAGCCGCTCTCTTCCGCATGGGCGAGATGCACGAAAACTTTGCCAAGATGCTTTTCGATGCGCCCGCACCGGCAGGTGCTCAAGCGGTCATCGACCAATACCGTAGCCAGATCGAGAAGGTCGCCTTCCCTCTGCGCGATGAAGGTAACAAGTTCTTTGAAGCTGCCTTCCAACGCAGCCAGGAAGTCCAGACCTTCACTGAGTGGACGCGCAAAACCTATGAGAAGATGGTGGAAATGCATCCCGAGAAATATCCGGTCATTGGTGAAAAGTCCACTTCGCCGACCTACATGTCGCATATGATGATCTGGGATAAATCTGTCGCCGACCTGGCTGACTAAGACCTACGAGAGAAGGAATAGAAGATGAAGAACAGTTATAAAATCGTTTCGAGCCTCGCCTGCCTCTGGTTGTTAGCCGCCTGCTCCACCACAGGTCAGGTCGCTCGCATCGACAAAGAGAAGCATCGTTTCGAATTGCAGAGCCAGGACGATAGCAAATCAGCCATGGTTGCAAATGAAGACAGCACCACCAAAAGTTTGATCAGCAAGCTTGAAGACCGCATCAGGGAAAATCCTCGCGATCTCGACGCCATGATCAACCTCGCTCAGGCGCAGTTGGCCTCTGCTCGCTATGATAAGGCTGAAAATGCAGTCCGTGAAGCACTGAAGGTTGATCTTAAAAATGAGCCGGCCAGAAAAATATTGGCTCAGATCTACTATCGCCGTAACAACCTTGAAATGGCTCAGATCATCCTCAACGGTCTTGATGCGATGAACTCTAAAGACAGCCAGGTCTTGAACCTGCTCGGTATGATCGCTCTTCGTCAGGACAAGCCTGAGTTTGCGCTCCTCGCTTTCCAGGAAGCTCTGAAGCACAACCCCAGCGATATCGCTGTTCGCATGAACCTCGGTGTTCTTTACGTGCACTACCGTCAGCTAGGTCTCGCTTCGATTGAGTTCGAACGCATTCTCAAAATCATGCCCGACCATCCCGATGCCAGCCTTAATATGGCGATCATCGAGTCCAGTCGCGGCAATCTAGAGAAAGCCGAAATTCTCAATAAAAAAGTTTTGAGCGTTTCCAGAAACAACCCAATAGCCCTCTTTAACCTCGCGATCATCGAAGACAAACGCAAGAACTTCGACAAGGCTCTCGATTACGTGAAGAGCTACCTCGACCTGGACTTTGCGAAAAAACGCAATAACCAGGAGGCCTTCGCTTTGATCGACAAGATCCGCGGCGAAAAAGAAGCGATGGGCGAGCGTGTTTCTGACAAAGAGATTATGAGCCTTGCAGCGAAAGCACAAAAAGGCAAAATCGATCGCAGTGGCGACGACAAAGAGTTTGTGGATGCGGAACCACGTCTTCGTCAGGAAGCCGATGCCCAGAAAGCACCCCAGGCTCAGGCTCCTGTTGAAGCCACTAAACATGAGACCGCTCAGACTGAATCGGCGAAGGCCAACCCTTCCAAGGTCACACCCCCTAAAGAGGCGGGTGACGGGAAAGCTGTGAAGAAAGAGCCTAAGAAAAAGACCTATAAGAGCGATGCTGACGAAATCGATGATCTTGAAAAGCAACTTCAATAAAAGCAGATGAAATAGAATAGGTCTAAGCATGAAATACTTATTACTCTCAATGATCGCAATGGAAGTCCTTAGCCTCAGCCCGATGGCTCACGCCGCAGGCAAAGAAAAGGAGAAGGAAGAGAACGAGCCCAAGGCTCAGACGTCGATCGACTTTGACTCGACCATGATCGACGGCAAAATGAAGGCTCCGACTGGCTTTATGCTTCAGGGCCGAAACAAACAAAGCCTTACCAATCTGGTAAAGCTTCGTTCGAACTTCAAACCTCAGTTGAAAGACTCCAAGGCTGCTGTCAAATCTCTCGTTAAGTAAGCGCTGCTTCTGCCGTTGATTCTGAATCTGACTCAATCCCATTCAGGCCCTGCATCAAACGCTGCAAAGCTTTGCTGTAGGGCTTCTGATTGTTGGCCCGACCCTTATGCCTGCCCTCGCTCACCCGCAAAGCTCCTTTGCTGTAAACACCCTGAATCATGTTGCTGTCGTTAGCGTAGATCAGCACCGAAAGCAGAGTATCGAGTGGACGCTCCAGCAGACGATCATGATAAGGATCGAGCAGGAGGCCTTCGAGCAACATGCCTTTTTGAAAGCTTCCCGCTTCCAGCCCCACACTCAATCGGCCGCTTTTCAAAACCCGATCATAGAGCAGGTTCCCTGAATCAGGCTGCCCATCCTGGCAAAACACATTGCGTTTTCGATCGAGAAGCCTTTGCGTGAGCTCAGGCATCGCCATTTCGCGGAAGGGATTGAGATTGACCTGAGAATCTGACCCGATCGACCAGGATCCACCCTTCTTTTGATAATCCAAAATGGGGAAGATACCGTCACCCAGGTTGGCTTCCGTCGAAGGACAAAGCACCACGGTGGCACCCGACTTCACCAGCTTGTCGCTTTCCTGCTCCGAGATGTGCGTGGCGTGGACGAGGTTATGCCGACTGCTCAAAGGGATGTTATCGCAAAGCCAGTCGACAGGACGAACGCCATAGGCTGCCACGAAGGTTCGCACGTCTTCCGTCTGCTCCGAGGCATGAAAGTGCGCAGGACCGCGCGTCCAGGGCGTGCCGAGGATCGTCTTGATGTCGTCAAGAGGCGCTGCCCGGAGAGAGTGCACACCGTAGCCGACTGTCACATCCGGATAGGATGCCTTAACGATCGCGACCGTATCCTCAATAAACGACAGATAGAGGTCAGCCGCTTTAAAGTGAAAACGCCTTTGCTGTGGTTTGATCGGTACATTCGGAGCGGCCTGGTTGTAGTAGACCGGCACCAAAGTCAAATGAATGCCAGCCGTCTGCGCCGCTTCCATAATCACTTCCGCGATCTGGGTGGGGCGTTGATGCGATTTACCGGTCAGTTCATGATGCAGATAGTGAAACTCGGCAACGGAGGTATAGCCCTGTTCCAGCATATTCATATAGAGCTGGGTGCTGACTGCAAGAAGTTCATCCACACGAATGTCGTTCGCCAACTGATACATCTGCTCGCGCCAGAACCAAAAGTCGTCTTTTTCCCGGCCCGGCAGCACACGCTCTGAAAGACCCGACATCACATATTGAAAGGAATGGGAGTGAGCATTGGGAATGCCGGGAAGGAGGTAGGAGTCCTTCTCCTCCACAGGGACCTTGGCATCGACGTCTTTCTCACTGGTCTTTTGAATCTTGCCATGTGAATCGATCTGAATGAAGAAAGGGCTCTTCCATTTGCCTTCGTGATAGACCGCCTTGAATTTGAGCCACTTCATACGTTTTTCATTCCTTCGGCCAGAGCCAATAGAGTCTTTTGTAAGAGCGGTTTTAAGACGCTGGTTTTATTTGGATCCAGCATGCCGTCGGTCATGTAAATATCCTGTGACATCTCTAGCTGCATAGCGTGGACACCTTTCTTAACGCCACCATGATAGCGCGTGATCTGCCCGCCTTTGAAAGGGGCGTTATGCGCGACGGAATAATAGGAGCTGCGAAGGTTCGTCAAAGCGATGTCAATCAGCTTTGGATCCGCTGTCTGCCCATCCCTGTCGCCCAGCATCAAATCCGGAAAAGGTTCGGCCTGGATACTGGGAACCTGCCTGATGATCGAATGCCCATCCCAGAGCAGGACACGACCAAACAATGAGAGTGCCCGATCGATATGAGCGTGGAGTTCTTCATAATAGGGTTTGTAATAAAGCTCGATGCGTTTCTTTTTTTCTTCGTCATCAAGCACATAACCTTCAGGATAAAGAGGAATCCCTGAAAAGCTCGTGGACGGGATACATTCCGTCTGCCGACGCGCATCTGTATAGAGCGAAGGGCCCTCAACCGGTCGATTGAGATCGATCACGTAACGGCTGTAGCGCGCACGAATCAGCACCGCACCGATGTCTTTGGAAAAATCGTAGAGCTTGTCGACGAACCAGTCGGTATCGGGAAGCTGAAGAGCCAGCTCTGGATTCAATATATCCTTCACATGCAGGGGAAGCTCCGTTCCTACATGGGGTGCGCTGATGATGATGGGTATTTGGCCCCGAGTCGGGACAAAGGTTTCATACGGGAGTGTCACGAGGCAGCCTCCTAAGATCAGTCATGACTTTTGACTATCTTAGCTAAGAGGCTAAAACAAGGCGAAAGAATAAGGCAGCGAGACCCGTGCATCACATGGGAATAGTCATGTTATTTTCGAGTTCTACCTTGGATAATGCAAAAGCGAATTGAATTTCGCTGAGAAGCTGGGGAACGGTCTCGAGCTTGCCCGCACGACCGAGGTGTTCGAGAAGTTCGGCAATTTTCATAACCCGGATGGCTCCGAGATTACCGGCAGTGCCTTTGAGAGTGTGAGCGCTTTTGGAAACGGCGATAGGATCACCCTTTGCAGTTGCGTCGACCATCTCACCGATAAGAATAGGCACACGACTAAAAAAAAGCTCGACTAGGTCCTTAAAGAAGCCATCAGCATCTCCAGGCTCAGCGAGCTCTTTAACAGCGTCTAATTTAGAATGATCGATCAACGGGACCTGGTCGGCCGAAATGTCGCCACCTATCATGATCCCTCCTAAAATAGGTTAAGAAGCTACATCCAACTCTTGGTAATCTTGACCAAGATCTTTCAAATAGAAGCCTACACCGTATTTAGTCTCAATCACAACAGCACTTGATACGTCCCGTAAGAGTTGACGAACCGCATGGAGTTTACGATGGAGGGCATTATCCGTCACTTTGATTTGGCCCCAGCAACGCATCTTCAGGCCATCTTTTTCGACAATGGACCCTTCGGTGTTGGCTAAACAGGCGAGGAGATTGATTTCTATCGGAGATGCGAAACGTTTGCCAAGAGGGCCTTCAACCGTACGGTGTGCAGAGTCTATGGTGATGTCACCAAAAACGACAACCTCTTTGGCTGCTTTTTGGGCGGCATCATTAATTCTTAGCTTAAATCGGGCGTTAACTTCGTCAGGGATAAGAGGCTTACGAATAAAGTCATCGGCGCCACTGTTTAGAGCACGAACGATCGTGATCTCAGTTGGTGTGTCTGTGACCACCATAATGGGGCAGAAGGGCCAAGCCTGACGAATGCTGGGGATGATGTCCAAACCGGATTTATTCCCGGCAAAATCGATATCTACGAACACTGCGATGGGGTGCAGTTCTTCGAGTCTCGATAGGAGTTCCTCGGAACTTCGGATGCCTACTGTACGGACCTTGGTAGAGCGCTCAATGATTTGATGAACTAACTGATCGTCATCAAGAGTGACAGTGTAGACCTCGCCTGGAAGACCTTTCATGATCGAATCCTTACTTAGACGTTTAAACGAAAAGGTTGTTTCTAGATCGGTGAAAGCCGGGCAATTTTTAACCACAGGTAAAACTTTCTTGCCCACCAGCCCTTCAAAACAAAGCTAATCATCTAAAATCTCTAGGATCTTTCTCCTAAGAAATATTTGCCTCGGTAAGCATTGCCGAGGCAATTCTAGCCGTCCCGTCATGATACGAAAATCGATTGCAGAAAAAGTGCATAGATATCAATTGCTTAGTGCAACATCCGAATATCACTCAACCAAAGAAATATTCTTACAGTTACCTCAAATTGGCATGTCGATTGCAAGACATTACTCAGTTGCCCTTCTCCCCTGTTGTTTGTTCCAAGCTGTTGTTGAGGTTGCCCATGTTGATCCAGTTGTGCCGTGTGCTCGCAGTTGTTTCTTGTTTCTCACTCATCGCTTGCAAGGAGTACAAAGTAAAGGAAGTTAAAGACTTCCGTCTTTATGTAAACAGTGACGATGTCGAACTTAATGCCGCTGTATCTGAACTGGCTGCTCAGTACAATAAAGACGTCGGTGCCAATGCTTTGACAGTTGTTGATAATAAAGCCCAAGCAAACTCCAACATCAGTTTCGTTAAAAACCTTGCTGATGACGGTGGATCAAAGTTGGGTCTTGGTCAGTGGATCACCACGGAACAAGAAAAAAACAACTTCAGCGCAACTGGTGCTCAAAAACAAATTACAGTCTACCACTCGATGTCACTTGAATTTGATACAGCGAATTTTGCCGGTAAGCTTAAAGGAATGACCGACAAGACTTCAGATGAATACAAGCATTTGTACCATTTGTTCTGTCATGAAGTTGGCCACGGAATGCAATTGAACCATAGCGATGACAAAACCAACGTTATGTACAAAAGCATCCCAGACCATTACAACCGTAAGATCGACTTTGTTGGATACTTCGCTTACGTCCGTAGCTACTTGAAAATCAGCGCACCCGTAGAGAACAAAGATGTGCTGATCTAATCTCTTCAGAACTCGCACTTACTTATCTTCCTCGCAAAGAACGCCTAGTCAATAGGCGTTCTTTCCTCGTAAGACCTCATCGATCGTCATGAATAAGATTTTCACGTCCAACCATAGCGACCAATTTTGAATGTAATAGAGATCGCATTCAATGCGTTTTTCAATACTCGTACTGCCACGCCAGCCATTGACTTGCGCCCAGCCAGTCATCCCCGTCTTGACCTTATGCCTTAGCATATAACCCGAAATTTCCTGGCGGAACTGTTTGACGAAAACAGGACGTTCTGGACGCGGACCGACAAGACTCATATCACCCATAAACACATTGATAAATTGCGGCAGCTCATCGAGGCTTGTACGGCGAATAAAATTACCGAAGGGCGTGGCTCGATTGTCTCCGGCCTGAGCCCAGACCGCACCGGTATGCTTTTCAACATCAACCGGCATAGAGCGGAATTTCAAACATTGAAAGGATGAACCATCGAGGCCCATGCGCTCCTGCTGGTAAAAGACCGGACCTCTGGAGGTGAGCCTGATCCTAATCGCGACGAAAATCATGATCGGACTGAAGAGTATCAGAGCCACCGCAGCACCGAACATATCCATCAGACGCTTGGCGAGGAGATTCGATCCCACCAGAGGACTTTCGTGGACACTGATCAAAGGCAGACCTTCGATCAGTTCGATGCCGGGATTGAGCTTGGTAAAACGCGCGATATCAGGAAGGATTTTGATTTCTGCAACCTGGTGCGAAATCGTTTCAAGATGGAGATCTATAAACGATGAGTGGTTCTGCGGCAATGCGATCAGAAGGGAATGCGTCGGATGCTCGAGGAAAAAGTTCAACCACGACTGGGGTTCCTCGATTAAATCGAGTCCACGCTCTTGGCTGATGGCAATATCATCGGACTTGTCATCATTGCCAGGCAAAAGCACGACCGGTTTGATAAGCGGATCGAGACCCCGGAGAACAGTAAGCGCCTGCAAAAGTCCATACCCCCTCGCGACGATCAGAAGCTGCCTTGGATCCTGTTTGTTTTGATACCAGCGATAACAGACCCGTACGATATAGCGTCCGGCAAAGACACAAACGGGCTGCAGGATACCAAAGAGGATCAGAGTGATTCGGGAGTATCGATACTCTTCATAAAAATAGGTGAAGGCGATAAGCATCAGAAGAGCGATTGCCGAAGTAGGGATCAGATCAAAAGCTTCAAAGATAGGGCTGGGATGCCGTCCAGTACGCTTAAGCAAGCCAGTGGCAGCCGCAGTAAACAGCCAAATAATCAGCACAAAGGGTATTAATTTCAGATAAAGCGAGGGCGGAGGAACGCCCAGGGGAATGTTCATCGTTGAATGGAAACGTAAGACATAGGCAGTGATCCAGGCCACGGCCGCCATGATGATGTCCGAGACGATGATCAGAACAGATATGGACTGTGAATGACGAGGGCTCATCTTTTATCATCTCCCAAGGCGTTTAACTCTTGGCGAATATTTTCCAAAAAGGCTTTTTTGGAAAATCGATTGGCAAAAGCTTCAAGTTTAGCGCCTTCAAAACCACTGGTTTCAAAACGCTTCAAGGCCTCTACAAGAGAGTCCACTGTCTGCTCTCTGAAGAAGATTCCGGTATGACCTTCCTCTACAAAGTCAAGCGCCCCGCCCGCTTCCAAAGCGACTAGGGGAGTGTGGGAGGCAAGAGCTTCAATGGCTGTGATTCCAAAGTCCTCAATTCCAGGAAAGAGCAGCGCCTTAGCGCCTTGAAATAACGTCACCCAAGCCTCGGCGTTCGGTTTGATTATAAACTCTGTATTTTTTCCAGCGAACTTTCGAAGTCTTTTTTCGTCGGGCCCTGATCCGACGACTTTCAGCGGAACACCGAGGCGTTCGCAGGCCTGAATTGCCAAATCAAATCTTTTGTAAGTGACAAAGGCGCCGGCAACTAGAAAATAATTCGCTTTGTTGAGAGATTTTCCAGTTGGAAAAAAGCGCTCTAGCTCGACCGGTGGATGCACGACAGACGCCTCGCGCCGATAGTAACGATTCAATCTTTTCGCCACGAAACTGCTATTGGCAACGAAACGGTCGACACCATTATTGGAACTGACGTCCCAGTTTCTAAGACGCTGACTTAGAAGGTGAATCAAAAACTCTTTCGGGGAAAAGCTACGCTTTCGGTTCAAATAATGCTGTCTTTGATCCCATATATAGCGCATGGGCGAGTGAATATAACAAAGGTGTTTCGTCTCAGGCCCTACGATCACGCCCTTGGCGACACAGGAACTCGTGCTGATCACGAGATCGTAGTCTTCAAGCGGGAGCGCTTCGATAGCTGCGGGCAAAAGAGGCAGCAGGGCTTTTCGCAGTAGCTTCAAGCGATTAAGCCACTTGGGAACGTGGATCGTCCGCCGCCGAATGCTCTCAGGCATGGTCGATGGTGAATAGAATAGCGTATAAATTGGAGCCTCCGGATACAGCTCCAGCAGAGCATCCAAGACTTTTTCACCGCCGCGATATGTCACTAGCCAATCATGAACGTATGCCACGCGCATGAATGCCCTCCCATTCCCTGCAAACTTTAGAAGAACACAAAATTATGCGCTTCGACTCTGAAAAACTCAGCAAAAAACGTGCGTCCCATCCGTAAGATACGTCTCTTCTCTCGACAAAATGAACCCTCCAGAAAGACGGGGTCACTTGCGGATTCTCTTAAGCGTCTGTTAAGATAATTAATGAAGACCCCGAGTAATCAGTGTTTCAAGACCCAGAGGCAGCCATCACAGATGGCTCTTGCCGATAGTTCTATAAGCATAGTGTTTATCCCAGCATCTTGAAATCCGCTCTGAAGACACCCCGTCTCATAGAGAACTGAGGAGGCAACGACTTCTCCATGAATCAGCGCAATGTCTTTGATGGCAGCCTGACATCCGATCCTGATCCTTCAGGAGTAGAACGCAGTTCGAATATACTGTTTGCGGGAGGTTCCTTGCGTCAGGTCTTTAGCGAAATCGTTGGTAAGAGTGAGACCATGGAAGCCGTTCTCCAAACCGTGGGGAAAATTGCTCGTTCCGACGCTCCAGTACTGATCCGTGGCGAAAGCGGAACGGGTAAAGAGCTTATTGCCAAAGCTTTACATCGTATGTCTTCTCGTGCGAGCCGACGGCTTGTGTCCCTTAATTGTTCAGCCATTCCAGAAAACCTTCTGGAATCCGAGCTATTTGGATATGTTAAAGGTGCTTTCACCGGCGCTGACAAAACCCGTAAAGGGTATTTTGAAGAAGCCAACGGTGGGACCCTATTCCTTGATGAAATCGGGGACATGCCCATTGCCCTTCAAGCGAAACTCCTCCGTGTTTTGCAGGAAAAGCAATTCGTACCCATCGGGTCGACTGAGCCACGATTTGCAGACGTCCGCATCATTACAGCCACCAACGTGGATCTGGACGATGCTGTCGGCAAACAAAAGTTCCGGAGCGACCTTTACTACCGACTCAATGTTCTGCCTATCGCGTTGCCACCCCTTCGCGAGCGTAAAGGCGACGTCAGGCTCCTGCTTGATCACACCTTGAATCTGTTTAACCAGACTCATTCCCTGAACAATCCTTGCTTCTTTAGCAACGATGCCTATTTGTGCCTCGAGCGCTACAACTGGCCAGGCAACGTCAGAGAACTTATCAACCTCATCGAACGCCTTGTCGTGATGAGCGGCGGGGGCGAGATTGATATCCTGGCTCTTCCGACCGAATACAAGCTCATCAAAGCGGGTGCCAGCGCGAAAGTGGTAGAACCCTCGTTCTTTTTCCCCGAAGCGGCTGGACTTCTGCCTGAAACTTTAGCCGTTGAACTCCTGCCTGCGAATGGCCTCAATCTCGAGACTTACATCGAGCAGCTTGAGAACACTCTGATCATGCAAGCCCTCGAACGGACCGGAAATAATAAAAACCAAGCGGCAAAGCTGCTTGGTTTGAATCGAACGACTCTCGTGGAACGCATTAAGAAGAGAAAATTGGTCCCCCTCAATGCACCTTCGAAAGAACTCTAATCTGTAAACTCGAATCCCCTTTAGCATCGTCACAATACTAAAGCTGTTCGGGTTTGCCCATTAGACCGTCATCACTTCCTTTTCTTTCTTAGCCATCTTCTCATCGAGGACTTTAATAAACGAATCCGTGATCTTTTGCACTTCATCCTGCAAACGTTTGCTTTCGTCTTCGGTGATGAGCTTGTCTTTCTCTTCCTTCTTCACTTCTTCATTGATATCGCGACGAATGTGGCGAATCGAGATCTTCGCGTCTTCACCCATCTTCTTCAACTGCTTCACCATTTCTTTACGGCGCTCTTCATTGAGTTGAGGAATCGGCACGCGAACGACGACACCGTCGGAGTTTGGCTGAAGTCCGAGGTCAGCTTTCATGATCGAACGTTCGATCTCCTGAATCAGCTTCTTTTCAAAAGGAGAGATCAGGATCGTTCTCGCGTCTGGAGTCGACAGAGTTGCGATCTGATTCAATGGGCTCGGTGTTCCGTAGTAATCGACTTTAACGTTGTCGAGAATACTGATCGAAGCACGACCGGTCCGGATCTTGGTCAGATCCTTATCGAAGCCCGCGATACGAGCAATCATTTCATCTTTGGTTTTTGTAACTAACGCAGACATACCCATACCTCTATTGTACTTTTCAGTATTTTTAGTGCACCAAGGTGCCTTCGGCATCGCCACTAATAGCGCGCATTACGCTGCCTTGCTCACTCAATTTAAAGACGCGAATCGGAATCGCAGATTCCATGCACATCGTGATGGCAGTTGCGTCCATCACATTGAGTTTCTTCGAGATCACATCGAAATAGGTCAGTTCCTTGAACTTGACGGCATCCGGATGTTTTTCTGGATCACGATCGTAAATACCATCGACCTTGGTCGCTTTCAAAATCACGTCCGCACTCACTTCACGGGCACGCAAACTTGCTGCCGTGTCGGTTGTGAAGTAAGGGTTACCCGTTCCACCCGCAAAGATCACAACGCGACCTTTAGACAGGTGTTTAATCGCCTTACGACGAATATATGGCTCAGCAAGCTCAGCCATGTGTATAGCGGTCATGACTCGGCTATAGACATTGTATTTCGCTTCAAGGATGCCTTGGAGAGCGAGGCTGTTGATGACAGTCGCCAGCATTCCCATATAGTCGGCATTCGCGCGGTCCATATCCCAGCCTGCAGCACGAGCCCCGCGCCAAATATTGCCACCACCGATAACGATAGCAATTTCGACTCCAGTTTTTTGAACTTCAGCTATTTCACGGGCAACATACTGAAGGGCGCTGCCTTCAATACCAAATCCACGCTCACCACCAAGCATCTCACCCGAGAGCTTAAGCATGATTCTCTTGTACTTCAGTTCGCTCATTTAATGCCTCGTAACAAAGACTGCTGCCGTTGGTCGTTTCATATCCACGAAAGTATACATAGGCCCAACCAAAAGACCGAGCCATTCCAACGAGAATATGTAAAAAAACTGGGATTCTTAAGAAGAAAAAAGCCTCGAAGTTTCCTTCGAGGCTCAGGCTTTTTAATTAACGAAGAACTGCGGCAACTTCGTCAGCGAAGTTTTCTTTCTTCTTCTCGATGCCTTCACCGAGTTTGAAGAGGTGGAATGCGCTGAGACTTGCGCCTTTGCCTTTTTCTGCAACGACAGCTTTGATCGATTGAGCAGGATCTTTTACGAAGCCTTGCTCAAGCAAACAGATCTCTTTGTAGAACTTGTTGACTTGGCCAACAAGGATTTTTTCCCACATGTTTTCTGGTTTGCCTTGCTCGAGGAGAGCTTTGCGACCCAGTTCTTTTTCTGTTTCGATTTCAGATGCATCGACTTCTTCGCTTTTCAGGTAGCGAGGACCAGCCGCTGCAGAGTGCATCGCGATGTCTTTACCGAGATCTTGAACTTCCTGGCCTTCAGCGCCATCGAGAAGGATCAACGAACCGATTTTACCACCCATGTGGGTGTAACCGGCGACTGTGCCCTTAGCCGTTGAAAGGAGGCCAAGACGGCGAACTTTCATGTTCTCGCCAAGTTTCGCGATCAATGTCGTCATGCGACCTTCAACGGTTTCGCCGTCAGCCAGTTTCAAGACTTTCAATGCCTCAACGTCAGAAACTTTTTGCGAGAGCGCAAGTTTCGCAACGTCGTCAGCGAATTTCGAGAAATCTTCGTTTTTACTTACAAAGTCTGTTTCACAGTTGAGTTCAACAACAACACCGGTACGTTGATCCGCAGAGATCGCAACTTTAACGATACCCTCAGCGGCAATGCGGTCGGCTTTTTTCGCAGCGCGTGAAAGGCCGCGCTCACGCAACCAAAGAACGGCTTTCTCCAAGTCGCCAGCGTTTTCTTCGAGAGCTTTTTTGCATTCCATCATGCCGACGCCAGTTTTCTCGCGGAGCTCTTTAACCATACCTGCTGTAATTGTCACGATAATCCTCCTGGGAAAGGAAAGAAGCCGTTTCAAACTGCGATCTCTTTACATTCGAGGGCTTTTGAACGGCTTCTAATATTTAATAGAAATACTTAATTTGTCTGGGGAAGTAACGTGAGGCCATTATACTGCAGCCTCACTTGGATCAATTAGCGTTTTTCAACAGCTACTTGATTGCCTTTGTCGTCGCGGAAGCTGCCTTCTTTGACTTGAACGATACGATCAGCAGGCTTCTCATCCGAGTCCTGGCCGCGCGCGCTTTTCGAACGCATTTTGCCTTCGGCACAAGCTTGTGCGGAAGTCGAAATGAAGAGTTCAAGCGAACGAAGACTGTCGTCGTTACCTGGGATTGGGTAGTCGATCAATGTAGGATCGGCGTTGGTATCAGCGATAGCAACGACTGGGATTCCAAGGCGTTTCGCTTCGAGGATAGCGATCGTTTCTTTGTGAGCGTCGACGATGAAGATAGCCGAAGGTAGACCTGGCATATCTTTGATTCCGCCGAGAACGAGATCAAGTTTTTCGCGTTCGCGGGTGAGGTTAAGAACTTCTTTTTTAGTCAATTTCAGGAAAGTTCCGTCTTGCGCCATTTTTTCGATTTTGCGCAAACGGTGGATCGATTGACGAATAGTTTGGAAGTTTGTGAGTGTTCCACCCAACCAACGGTGGTTGATGAAGTACTGGCCAGTACGACGTGATTCGTCTTGAACGAGATCGCGTGCAAGGCGTTTTGTACCAACGAAAAGAACATGGCCGCCTTTAGCAGTTGTTGCTTCGAGGAAGTCAGTTGCTCTTTGGAACATCTTAACTGTTTTTTGGAGATCGATGATGTGGATGCCGTTACGTTGGCCGAAGATGTATGGACCCATTTTTGGGTTCCAACGACGTGTTTGGTGACCGTAGTGAACGCCGGCTTCGAGTAACTGTTTCATGTTGACGGTAACTGACATCTAAATACCCCTTGAAGGTTGTACGTCGAGAGCGGGTGCAAACGTAATCTTATGATTTCATTTGACTGACAGCCATGGGCTGACCTTCGTATCCCACTCTCTGTTTAATTGAGTGTGCTTTTGAAAAAAGCCACAGGACTTTATCGCTGAAAAACTAGAAGAACAAGCGCAATTAATCACGCATCTGGCAATTTCAAATTTTTAAGCATGGCAAATGGGCTAGTATCGACATCGTTTTCGTCTTTGTAAACGATGGCTGTGTCAACATTGTCGAGGCATATTCGACAAGACTTGCCATCTTTATTCAATAGTATGAGGCGCGTGGGCAAAGCTGTCTGAACGATGTCATTGATGACCATTTCGACATCGAGCTCACCCGTTTTATCCAGATAGTAAGTGTCGAGATCTTCCGAGACGAGATCTCGCTCTAGCATCGCTTCGCCTTCGAGGTCGTCTTCAAAATCAAAACCGGCTTCCGCAGCATCACGATCAATAAAGCGAACATTGATGTCTTTGTTGATCGGCCAGGGAATTTCCTTTTGACAGCGACTGCATCCAACCAGCGGAACATAGTCGATTTTGCCTTCGACCGTGAAAACACCGTATTCTCCCGGTGTGATGGTCGCTTTACCCTTAAGACCGCAGCCCTCATTGCCCAAAAACGACGCATATATCTCGTTAAGCCACGGCTCGGTGCCGAGAATGTCTATAATTTTAGGTTCGCGCATGTCTTTGACTAAGACTTTCATACCTGCTCCAAATTCTCGTCCGACTGACCCCCTCCTTCTACTCCTGGTCTTAATGTCTTGCAAGTCTTTGTGAACACTGACTTTGTTCGGGACTTTATTTGAAAGAGTCTCATAGAATTGAGTACTTGCAATAAATCCCTACACTTTCTTGGCCCAGCTCCGATGACGAGAACGACCAAAAGCGGATCATATATAAGGGCGGGGACCAGTAGTCTCATGACCAAGCGCTGGAATGTACATCACGGAAACGAAAATCTCGGCCTCAAGACGGCCAAAGAGATTCGTGAAGCCTTGCGTAAAGGGACTCTCGATCCCTTTGACAAGGTATCCGCTGAAGGCTCCAACATCCGCGAAGACCTCATTGAAGTTGACGAAATTTTTAAAGAAACGCAGGAAGACGAGGAGTTTACCTCGGTTCAACAGGTCCTGCCGACTGCCTACATGGGGGGCGGGGCTTCCCGGGCCCGCCCCCAGCTTCAGCCCCAGCCTCAAGCCCCTAGCTTTGCGCCGACGCCGAAGCTCAAGGATCCGATTCCACGCGGCCCAGATGTCACCGCACCGCGAACCAATCCTCCGCCATCGGCCCCGGCCGGAGTGCCATCGCCTTCGTGGCGAACTGATCCGACGCAAGCTTTCAAAGATGCAGCCGATTCAAAGGACGCGAAGTCAAATCAAAAACGTTACTATCTCATCGACAAGAGCAAGATCTTAGGACCGCTCAGCGGCCTCGAAATCCAGTCTCTTTTCAACCGCGGACTCTTGAATCAAAAGGTCAAGGTTCAGCGCATCGGCGGCACCCGCTCGATTCCAGTCGCCCAGTTTATCTCGACTTATTCTGAAGATCGCCTCAAAGAGCTGACTGACGATGGCACACTCAATCAAAAGGTCAGCAGCCCCTCGTCCAAGGTCCTGAACGAACTCGCTCGGGTGGCAAACGCTCAAAAAATCGCAAAAACCCGCAAAAACAAGACGTATTTGATCTTGGTGGCCGCTGGTATTCTCTTTGGCATTTTCCTCTTCGTCGTCTGGGACAGCAGCAGCCGTCCTTCGTCATCCAAGCGATCGGAAGCTAAAGAGGAAAGAGACAATGCCGATGGCAATCGCCGCGGCAGCCGTCCGAAACTTCTCCAGAAATCTCAGGATGAAGATGAAGACGATGGCCGAACCAATCGTCCGGCTCCGAAAGCAGCCGTCCAACAATCACGTCCGGCTCCGAAAGCAGCCGTCCCGGCTCCTGAACCTCCGCGCAACCGAACCAAGGTTGCCGTTAAACCAACTAAGAAGGCTCCCCCGACCATAGCCGCACCGCTGCCGGTACCGACACCTTCTCCAGCCAAATCTGCGCCTCAGCGTGTCGTACAGAAGGCTGCTCCTGTCCAGGCGCCGATGCCAAGCCCAGCTCCCACGAAGGTGGAGAAGGATGGACCCATCGCTCGCGCTTTGAGTTCAAACCGTCCTGGCATCCAGACAATCGGTCCCTTAAGCTTCAACAT
>JACMPP010000044.1 GCA_014377445.1 Oligoflexus sp. | reverse complement strand
CGACGTATGAGCGACGGTAACCTAATGGGCCTCCTTAAAAGGAAATTTCGAGTAGCAGACGACCAGCTTCATAAGAAACGCGCAGTCCGGTCGGGACCGCGGTACTGGGATTTGACGGCAAAACATTTAGAATCCGAGGGCATTCCTCGGTCGGAACTGGCAGCAGAACACGCCGTTGCCACTGCTGAAGCAGAGCGGGAGAGACATTCAGTGCGCGGGCCATGAGCGAGAGTTTAATGCCCGCCGCGATAGCCTCAATAGCCGCAGAGCGAAGTTGATCGGGATACCTGGCATGTGGGCGATTCTTGGCGCAAAAGGAAGCGAAGTCGGCTTTGAGCGATTTCAGGCAGAAATGAGGGTCGAATGAGTTTTTCATTTGGGCACTTTCCATCGATAAGAAATTTATCTGATGGAAGGAAGGCTAAAGGAGATTCGGAGATAAGTATCTATGCGCAGATGAACGGCTTACTTTAATTACAATAAATTTATTCATAAAAATCCTTTTGCACTCGCCTCGATATCACTGATTCTTCCTGGATATCGCCTCGATATCATGTGATATTGTACTGATAACAGGTGTTATCGATGTAACAAACGGCACCCACATATGGCTATGTGAGTGCAGTTTGTTACATTGGTTGAGATAACAAAGGTCGGAAGTCAACCTTAAGGGGGATTTATGTCCGCGACGATGAAAAGGCATCCGCTGCTACAGGAACTTCATGAGGCCAGAAAAGGTGTGAAGATCACGACGGAAATGTTTTTAGCTAACCGCGCCCTGGTCGGAGGAATCTGGTACCCAGAACCGTTTCAAGTCAATCCAGCTCGGATCGCGCATTCCAACAAGATGGATTCCATCGATGTATCCACAGTGCTTGCTTGGTACGTGGACAGCGGATTCTTTGACAAAGTCAATGACTCCAAAGGGAACGAGTGCTACGTCCTAACCTGGAAGTGGCTGGCGATTTTTCCGATGGAACAAGTCTAATCCTTGCCGTCACACAACTGGTCACCCCAACTGATGGTAACCGCCAGGTAACTGAACCGATGCTGCGCATCCAGAACTTGGAGGCATCTTCGACGAATGGTCTTTGGCTGATGCAACCGATGTTGTCGATTAAGTCTGGCTTGATTCATTGGCGGAGAGAGAGTTTCCTATAGGAAACTGAAAAAATCAACGGATTTCCCGTCGCTCAGATATAAGTGTAACGGATATAAGTGTAACACTGAGTTTTACTGGAATAATTTGGGGCATAAGCGGATTTTTTGCGATGGTTTAGTACCTCGCAAAAGATCAGTAATAGGCTACTGCACGATTAATTTCCAGGTAAGATTCGGATTGGATTTCCAGGCCTTGGCAGCAATTTCGTTGGTGTCAACTTCACCTTAAAGCCATCTGGTTTAGTGCCTTTGAGGATGCTCTTAAGGTCGATGACTATCTTTTCCTGAACAAGTGAGATTAAACGACCACACTCATCTCGAATCGGTTCTTCCTTAAGCCCGGGAAGCGTGCAGTTGGCCTTTGGGTCCGAACACCCGCCCTTTCTAATGGCAGTGATCTTCAGTTTGTCCACTAGCGATATCGTCTGCTGTGGGAGCTTTTCAACGGGTCTACACCGACCCTGAGAGCAACCAAGCGCACCTTTTGTCAGGGTGATTTCCAAAACGCTGGCAGCGTCAAGAGTTGGCGACTTCTCCATGCACTTGACCGATGGGTCTGAGCAGTCGGCTTTACCAATCTTCTTAGGCGCCCAAGCTCCGGTGGTCTCGTCCTTCTGAAACAAGGTAAACTCACCGGGAGAATTTCCTCCCTCCGGCTCTGGAGCTGCGGGGTCTGGAGTCGCTGGTTCCGGTTCAGGAGCAGAAGTGGGAGACGACGGCTGCGGTTCGGGCGTGGGCTCAGGGTCAGGTGGTGTTTCTGGCTCCGGCTCCGGCGCTGGAGTGGGTTCTGGGGGATTCCCCGGCTTTGGCGATGTTTCTGGCTGTTTTGGCGACTCAGGGTTCTTCTTCGGCGGTGGATTTTCCAAAGAAGGACACTTCATTACTGTGTCTGCACATACAGCCCCAGACGGGTCTCCCGGTTCACAAGCGTGGTAGGTATAAATTGGGATGCAATCCGAGGGAAGACTCTCTGATATTTGAATATCGCATTGTGTGCCAGCCATGAGCGCACTAGAGTAAATCAATAGACATGCGGCTACTATCTTTTTCATTGTGCTTATTTCTCTTTATTGTAGGTCAAGCTAAGCTCTTCGCCATCTCGAAGGACCGTAATAGAACAGGAGTCAGAAGCCTGCAATTTACTGTCGGCTTTCCCGTGTGTTGCAAAGTCGTTGACTTCTACCCCGCAAACGGAAACCAAGACGTCCTTTTCTTTTACGCCTGCTGCCTTCAACTGACCGTTGTCTTTCAGACTTTGGATCGTTACCTGTCCGTTATACAGTTTAATACTTCCCCGGTTAATTGTCCCTGGAGCAGGAGTATTAGAAATGGTCGCAACGGCCGATGCAGCTACAAGTACACTTTTGATAAACATAAATATTTCTCCTAATTTTCAAATTTTTACCGCTGAAATACGTTTTCCATCAGAGTATGCTTCTTTCCACTTTGTGCCATCTTTTGTTGTAAGAATGACTTCGCCTTCCATCTTGTCTAGGGCCCAGGTACCATCGCGAATGTCACCATTTGGCCGCTCGATATGTCCTTTTCCGTTGTACAGGGCGCCTTTAAATCCTCCGGTGTATTTGGTTCCATCTCTCCATATCAGTGTGCCTTCACCATCAGGAAGGTCATTCATCCAATTACCTTTGTATTCGTTGTATTTGTTGCTTGCGGGCCACATTTGTTCGCCATAACCGTTTCTTTTATCCCCAGACCATTCACCGTTATAAGTCCTGAAGTCGTTGTAGATTATGGAACCTGTCCCGGTTCGCAAACCATCCCGCAATTCCCCTACGTAATGGCCATCCGAGAAATCAACTGTTCCGTGGTAGAAGGGGGTAAACCTAACCTTGGCGGTATCTGATGAAAGAGCTTCATCTATCCAAGACTTAACACCCGCATAGCCTATCCAGGAGTGGTAGGTATAAGTGTTGTAGAACTTTCCTCCAACAACCCAAGCGTAAGGATTACCCGAGGATGTAATCCCCATTACCTGACCGGAGGTGGAGTACACTGTAAGCCGTTCATCTACGCATAGATACAGATCCTCTAATCTCTTTTAGGATTCCTTCCATCAGATAATCTTCTTATCGATGGAAAGTACCCAAATGAAAGAATCTTCCGACCCTCATTCCTTTCTGAAATCGCTCAAAGCCGACTTCTCTGCCTTCCGCGCCAAGAATCGTCCACACGCCAGGTATCCCGATGAACTTCGCTCTGCCGCAATCGACGCTATTGCAGCAGGCATCAAACCATCACTCATTGCCAGCGCTATAAAAGTCTCACCCACTCTGCTTCAGCGTTGGCAACGGCGTGCTCAGTTGCCTGCTTCGATCGTGGAATGTCCTCGAATTCTAAATGTTTTGCCTTCAAATCCAAGTAGCTCGGTCCCGACCGGCCTGCGGGTTTCTTATGAATCTGGACGTCTGCTGCTCGAAATTTCCTTTTAAGGAGGCTCATTATGCTACCGTCGCTAATTCGTCGAGTTTTGATAGCTCAACATCGAATTGATTTTAGAAAATACTTCGACGGGCTCCTTGCCGAGGCCTACCGTTTGGGAGCCGATCCTTACGCGGGAGATTGCGTGGTTTTCTTGAAAGGTGATCACACGCAGCTTCGCGCCCTAGCTGGCGACAGCTTAGGGCTCTTCTTAGTCAGCCGACGCTTTGAAGGTGGCGCCTTGCGCGCGAATTTTACTTTTGCCCGTGACCCCTCTTGCAGCACCATTACTATGGCCGAACTTTCTTTGCTGTTTGAGGGTGCATCGTTCACTGTTCATCGCCGTGTCCATGAGTGGAAGAAAACCGCAATAAAACCATTATCTCCTTGACAGGCATTTTCAAGAAAAGCGGCTATTCCTAATCTTAGGTGGCGCCAGCGACAAACGCCTACTTAAGGAACGTGTCGCTGGCTTTTAAGGCCTCTCCTTCCTCATGGATTCTCTCGCCTGCACCGCTCGAAAGTAATCGCCTCACAATTGATCCTTGCTCGTAAAATTCGCTTTAAAAAACCAGTGTTATCCTGCCTCCAACCCAGGAGGCTTTGAAGCGACGTGAAAAATTCCCAGCTTAAGACGACATCTCTGCTTGAAGCAAACGATCGCAAGGAGGAGATTGAGCTTTGGTTGCTGGAAAATGCCGTCGGCTTACCGGTAGTGGTCAAAGAGGTTTTTTCCCATTATAATCTACTCCTCGAGGCACTGGCTGGGAACCAAACGCGGCTGCGGTCGATCCTTGTGCAACTGCGACGGGCCCTTGGGATCACAGCCTCATCGGAAAAGCGAAAGGGCAGCGGTGATCCTATCGACGCGACCGCTAAGGCGGGCGATGCCAGACCGAAAGATCCCAAAGAACAATTACGACTCGCGGTTTTGCGTTGCAAAGAGTTGGAAGCTTGGCACAAACTCCTAGCCAAAAAACAGAAGAAAAAACTCAACGATTTGGAAAGTGCGCTTATGAATTTGGAAGACATAGAATTGACACCAGAAGAAATTGCCGAGAGTGCTCGAGAGAGTGCTGAATATAACGAAAGAGTAGCCTTAGGAGATGGGGCCGACCCCGCATTTGAATCTGAGAAGCAGGCCTTTATGAGAGGCGGTGACGTTAGAGTTGAAGAAAAATCGATAGCCGTGAGCGTCGATCCAGAGCTTTTGAAGGATAAGCAGGTGGTCGCTCGGATTGCTGACGAGCGAACCCGTTATGACTTCAGTCTAGTCGTTTCAGAAATTACGATAGAGGTAGAAAAGGTCATTGTTAAGGATGCTGGATCATCGACAAGAATTATTTCAGCGAGTACCCGTGATATTGGGCCAGCGAAAATGGATGTTACCTGGGAATTTCTTAGTAACATGGCGATTATGGTTGCGCAGTATGCAATGCCTTTCAATCGCTTAGGTTCCATGCTGACAGTTCCAAATAAGCGTTTTACTTCAGCCAAGCTCTCGCGAATGTTTTGCTATGTAGCGACGAGGCTTGAGCCCGTCTATCTTCATGATTTTCGAAGTCTTGCCAATGCGCCTTTGCTCTCCGGCGATGACACGACGACCAAAGTTCTCGAGTTTTCTCGCGCCCTGAAGCTTCAGCAAGATGATCCACAGTTCGTAGCTCCCTGGTCGCCCTATGCAAACTGCGAAGTTGCCGAGAAGGCATTTGGGCGGCTCCCCTCGCCTGGCCTTGGTGTGCTGACTGCTCGCGAACTAGGCTTTGAATTCGATAGAAAAGATGGCAATGGGCAGAAAAAGTCACTGCAAACGACTCTTCTTTGGGGACGCAGTGAAGCCGATGATCCTCGCAGCGCTATCGTCTTCTATCGGAGTCATATCGGAGGCTTTGGGAATCTCTTGTCAATGTGTTTAAGTATGAGAGATCCAGATTTAAAGAACCTCATTGTTCAATCTGATTTATCGACTGTGAACCTAGTCAGTGATGCAAGGCTCACGGAGCTTTTCAATTTAGAGTTAGCTGGCTGCACAAGCCATGCTCGCCGCCCTTTTGCTCTTTATGAAGACGAAGATCCAGAATATTGCGGGGCTATGCTGCACTATTTTAAAGGCCTCTACATCTATGAGAAAGCTCTCGACCTAAACGGCAGGAATGAGTTGAATGTTCGGGCTGTTCGCCATGTCGATAGTCGGCAGATGTGGGAGGATATTAGAGAACTCGCGGCGATTATGCTCCAAAAATGGTCAAAAGCGACGAAGCTTGGTGCTGCTGCTCTTTACATTTTGCGCCATTTCGCAAAGCTCACGGCTTACCTCGACAACCCTATTATTTCGATTTCAAATGATTTCTCGGAACGAATGTTGAGGATGGAAAATCTGATTGAGGCGAATGCACTTTTCCGGAATTCTTTGGAGGGAAGATTTGCTTTGGATATCAATCGATCGATATTGCAAACGGCCATCGCGGCAGGAGCACCCCTTCAGGACTATCTCAATTTTATTTTGCGAGCTTCGCCGGCAGAAGTAACTGAACATCCTGAAAGATTTACAGCTTTAGCCTACGTTCGCATGAATTCCCAGCCCAGATAATTCACCTCTAGAGTCTTCGATAGATTTACGCTCGGGTGGGTTTCGGCCTATCCGACGCCTACCTGCGTATATAGACGGCTTACCTTGTTGTCATGGAGTGGCTCCATGTTTGAGTATCTTATGCCACTTCTCATAATGCCGAGTTACGAAGGAACCCTGATTGATCAGGCTTGTCGCGAGTGTATCCTTCGACAAATTGAATATGGGCGAGAAAGAAATGTG
>JACMPP010000043.1 GCA_014377445.1 Oligoflexus sp. | reverse complement strand
GCCGGATTTCCCGCATTTTTTATGTCTTGCAACATCTTCAGTTTTTCCTGTTCGTCTTGCAGGCTCGGCGCTTTTTCCGTCGCAAAGACCAAAGGCTCACCGGAATCGATCGCTTTGTCCACGCGGATACGCAGGGCTGTGACCTTTCTCTGGCGCACCGGGTTTTTGGTTGAAGCTGCAATAGCCAGGGCGGCCCGCGCTTCTTCGAGTCGGCCGGCCCGTGCATATCCCAATCCCAGGTTGTAAGAAAGCAGGTAACGAACTTCAGGTTGTCCATCAGGAATTGAAGCCAGAGCCTTTTGATAAAGGTCAAACCCTTGCTGATGTTCACCCACTTGAATCAAAGCCACAGCTTTGTTGTTCATGAAGGCGAGAACTTCTTTGAAAGACTTCAAGCTTTGAAGGAGGATCTTGGCCGTATCGGTGTGACCCTTTTTCATCGCACCCTTGGCTTGAGTCTCAATGACGACCTGAGCATCGGGATCAATGTCACGCGCCTGATCGATGTAGCTCTCGAATTTTTTGTCGTCACCATTTTCAAGATGGCATTCGGCGATCTCGCAGAGATAGGTCACATTATAAGGCGAGAGAACGTTGACGTTGTCGAGGCAGCGCAAGGCCGCGTCGAACTCTCTAAGCTTCATCAAAGATTTGCTCAGAATTTCAAGGGCTTCACGAGGATCACCTGATTCAAGGACGGCTTCCAATGCGAATTTTTTTGCATGCAGAAAACAGCTCGCGTCGAAAGCAAGCTGCGCTTCCATCAATTTGCGATCGCTTTCGATGAGCATGGGATGCTGAATATAAAGCTGGCGAAAACGGGGCAACTCTTTGTCCTGCTTTTTGGACAGGATCTTAAGGCGCGTTTTTAGGCTTTGAATATCTGAGGGACCCTTGCTCTGTTGCATCGTCCATAAGATCGATTGAATGAGATCTTTTTCCACGATGGGTTTGGCGACCAGACAACTGATTTCCAGCTCTTTGATCCATAGACCGTCACGTTCGGTGATCTGTCGGTTTAAAATGATGATCGGGACATGCAGGTCGAGTCGATGCCGTAATTTATAGAGGAACACCGGACCTGGGATATCCGTGAGCTGCCATTCTGAAAGGATAAGGTCCGGGGGCGGATTCTGACGAACCCACTTCATGAAGGAAATGGGATCCTGAAAGCAAACGATCGTTTTAAAACCGACTTTCTGTGCGGCTTTTTCCATTGTTTTAAGGTTTTCCTGATCGGGATCGATAAGAAGACAGGTCTTGAAGCCATAGCGTTCCGCCAGGTAATCAGCCGGAGCCGACTCCAGTTCTTCATTGGGAAGATACTGTTTGCGCAATTCTTCGATCTTGCCCTTTTTCTCAGGCGCCGTCAGGAGGAGGCGTCCGATCAGTTCACGGGCTTCACCGATTTCGTCTGCCATAAAATGAGTGCGTGCGAGATCGAGAAGGATATCATTTTGGTTGGGATAGACCTGAAGCATCGAATTGTAGAAGCGCTTCAGCTCTTGATACTCTTGCTTTTCGCTGAGGAAGTCGCGCAAATAATCCGCCGAAACCCGCGTATAATCGCTGTTATAACGCTCGATTCTCTGCAGAAGAGTCTGGAACTCATGCTGGATAGCTTCTTTCGATGTTTCGATTTTGTGCGTAGAGAAAGCACCCAAATCAAAGGCGTGGGCAATAGTGCTGTCGTCATCGTCGCGTAGGATCGAAATCTTTGTCGCGCGAAGAGCAGGCGTGTTTTGAATGATGTTAAGTATATGAAGAACGTGGCCCCCATTGCTGTCATGCGTGGGAGAAATCACCCAGGCGACAGGTTCGGTTTCCATGATCTCGATGCAGGTTTTAATGTCAGGAACTGCAGTTATGTTGGTGAATAATAGTTCCTTTAAAATCGACGACAAGAGTCCCCGCACAGTGCTCGATGACGAGATCACTACACATTTTAGGTCGTGTTTGTCGAAACGACTTGATTCAGAACTAGACAATTCAAGCCTTCCTTTTTAGGATTCGTTGCAAGGTCTCAAGCAAAATGTCTTTCCTCACGGGTTTGACAATCCAGGCCGCGACCCCAAGCTTTTTCCCCTCATCGATTACTTTTTGCTGCGAATAAGCCGTCATCACCACCATAGGCGGTTCGAGGGCGAGTTGCATTTTTTTGACCGCAGTCATGAATTGCAGGCCGTTCATTTTAGGCATTTTGAGATCGGTGATAATGAGGGCCAAGTCGGTCGTGGCGTTGAATTTCTCCAGCCCCTCCTCACCATCGGCTGCTGAAATCACACTATAGCCAATACTCTCCAGGGTCTCGCAGAGCATTTCACGCAGGTCTTCCTCATCATCCAAGAGAAGAATCTTGGGACGAGCTTGCGGCAGCGTGCTCTGAGAACTGGCAACTTTGTCCAAGGGTTGAGCAAGATCACTCATCCATGACAAAGAGACTTTGCCGGCGTCACAAAGTGCTTTTAGCTTACCCCATGCAAGTTGGCTTCCGTGCTGGACTGCCATCTGCAGAAAATAAGCTGCTTTTTCATAGTCTTGTGGCCTATCAAGTCCAATTTCGTGAAGCAGCGCCAAGGAGCACTGAGACTCTACGTCACCGGAGAGGGCCTTTTTTTCCAATTCAAGCTCGCTCATCATTTAACCTGGCTTGATTTTTAGTTGATATCGATTAGTATATCGGACGTTTCCCTTGTTTCTTGAATCTGGGGCCCTCGCGTCAGACACGGTGTGTGGTTCTAGCTAGTTAAAAAAACGAGATATTTTGGGTTTATTTGTCTAAAAAAGATTAGAAGATTCTCACAGAATCCGGTACAAATATCATTGGTATCAGAGAGTACCCTATGAGGTGTTGGCGATGTCCGAACAGCAGCAGACCTTATCAAGATTGAAAGATCTGTCGCACATTCCCTATACTGTCACCCTCGACGACGATCCGGTTATGGCCAAGATCATCGAGGAAACATTGAGCATTAAGAATTTCGCCTTCGTTACAAGCGAGCAGTTGCTTGAATGTGCGGAACATCTTGCTCCAATAGGCGCCTTCATCGATATTCATCTGAAGGACGAGTGCGGTCTCGATATTATTCCCAGACTCCGTTCCTTGTGGCCGATGACAGCGATCATCGTAATCAGTGGCGACGAGTCGGACAATAGTGTTACTCAGGCCCTGGCGGCAGGTGCAGATGACTTTGTCCGCAAGCCTATTTCCCCCGCGGAAGTGGTTGCGAGGCTCAGAGCCCGAATCGAAGATCTAAACGATAAAAATCGCCTCAATCTTCTTAAGTTTGGGGACCTGAAGGTTGATCTGAAGTACAAATCGATCAGTGGTGCCAAAGGTCAATTGATTTTGTCAGCACGTGAAATCGATCTTTTATCGGAACTTATCCGTGCTCAAGGAACTATCGTTCCGAAAGACGTTTTGAAGCGCGAACTCTGGGGTTCCCTTGCGGTAAGCGACAACGCCCTCGATCGTAAAATTTTCGAAGTGCGAAAAGCACTGAGAGAAGTGAGCGATAACGTTGAACTTCATTCGATTTACGGAATCGGTATGGTCTTGAGACTTCGCAATCAGGAAGCCGAACAAACGCTTCTTAATGATTTCGACGAAACCCTGCGTTCGGGCCGCAAATTGATGCGAAGCGATTCGCTCTGATCCCAAATATCGAACGTACTATGTGTTAATACCTATAAACCCTCATTCAAGAAGCCGCCAAGGACTTTCTGAATGAGGGTTTTTCTTGGGCTATTTACGGGGGGATTCTTTTGAAAGAGAATTTCAGTTTGGATATGGGGCTCAATGAGCTGCTAAAGGATTGTTCTTCTGCAGATAACGCTTTGTTCGCGCGGCAACCTGACTTCGCGCAAGGTTGATTTTTACTTCGACCCATACCTGAGTGCGGCAATGTAGAAGGAGCTGCGGTCCCGTGCTTGATAACGAGCCCAGGAAACTGTCCCCGATTTCGATAGAGGCAGGGGAAAGCATGCGGAAAACGCTGAAACTCGAATCGCTTAGCCGTACGGCAACCATGTCGGCATTCAACAATACCACTCGACCTTCCATGAAAGTTTCCTCCTTTATCGATCTCTGGCTGTAGATCGAGATTAGAAAAAGCCCAAGGCCGAGGCAAGCCGAAGACGCGAAACTTCCTTCTAAGTATAAATGATTTTTGTATTCAGAAATCATTTGTTAGGGGAGATAAATCAACTCCTGCTGAGCCGTAAAAAATATCGCACAGGCAATTTCGCAATCCGGATAAAGCCTTTGAACGCCCTCTCGATAGAGAGCAAGCTGTTGATCGTAACGTTTTTTGTAGCAGAGCTCCAAAAGATCTCCGCCCTGCAGAGCCTCCCAGCTAGTTTTATAATCGACGATCAGCCAACGCTTGTCATTTTCCTGTAGCAGGAGATCGATGATTCCGCGCACGAGCATCGCGTCTTTCAGATAAGCGATCGGGAGTTCGGCCTCAACCCGGATCGCCCTGGCGCGAAGACTTTGCCAAGCTTTGGATGCCAGGATCCTGCCGCGTTCGGCATCAACTTTGGGAAAGGCTTTGAGAAAGGCCTCGCGCGGATGATGGCGCCTTAAGCTGGCCCAGTAATCCTCTCCCTGAAAGTCCTCGTTCTTCACTGACGCCTCAAGGGCTCGGTGAATATAGGTGCCGGACTCAGCCGCATAAGGGAGTGAGAGAGAGCCGCTGCTGCTGCTTTCCTTGTCGTTTAGCAGGCGGGCTGGGGTGAGAATGCGCACGCCTTCCTTGTAGAAATGCGAAGGGGTCCAGCTATTCAACGCATCAAGCGCATGCCTGCTTTCAGCCACAATTTCGAATTCATCCCCCAACTCCGCTGGTGGCGCGGATGGACTCAGATCTTTTGTTTCCTGAAAGAGACAGTCTGCATTTTCGACTGGATGGCCGTAGCCAAGCTCTTTGGCCGCTTCGCGCAGAAGCCCATGGAAATAGCTGGTTTCATCCTTGGGACGGCGTTGAAACCCCGTGATCACAAGATCGAATTGAGCGCGCGTGAGTGCCACGTAGAGAAGGCGATAGTTCTCGCGCAGAGCTTCGTCATTGAGAGTCTTCGCCAGAGAGCGGAAATGAGGGTCCTCGTCCGGCAAATCCGAGCGTCGACCAACATAGGCCAATCCCGTTCCGATCGCTGTATCCTTAAGTTTGGCCCAATAGAGGTCAGCTTTTTCCCATTCCTCACCTGTCCCGGTGACAACGACCAAGGGCCACTCCAGACCTTTGGCTTTATGAATGGTCATGAGCTGCACCGAATCCTCGGAGACCGATGCCAAACTAATTGCTTCTTCCTTTTCCTTGTCCCGAATGAAACGCAGCACCTGCATCCAACTCAATTGTGCGGCGTTGTCGGTTTGCAGAACCAGTTCCATGAACTTTTGAATATTGGCGGCAGCCAGGTTGCCTTCCTCCTGATCGAAGGCATCGATGTAACTTTGCAGCCAATGACCGCGATTACAGAATTCCTGCAGACAGATGTAGGGCCGGGTCAAATGGCGACTCGCAAAGAAATCTTTGAGCATCAGGGCCTGATCACCCAGAGCATCGAGCAAAGGGGCGACCTGATCGCTTCCCCTTAGACTTGCATCGCTGTCGATGATGATCTTTTGTTCTTTGAGCGCCTGCAGGAGAACGCTGTCTTTGAAGCCGATGAGAGGGCTTTTTAAGACCTGAAAGGCCGCCTGGATGTCGCTCGGGTAGGCCATCAGTCGACACAGGGCCATAAGATCCAAAATTTCCGGCCTTGTGAAAAAACTTTGGCCCTCCTCAATCCGGACCGAAATTCCCTTGGCACGAATAGCGGCTGCATAGGTTCGGGCATGGGTCGACGCCCGGTAAAGTATGGCGCAATCGGCGGCTCGGATCGGCCTAAAGCCTTGCTGATGTTTATCATAAACAAGGTGGCCGGCCTCAAGCCGCGAAGCCAGTGTCGAGGCGATGAATTCAGCTTCCGCTTCGATAGGACTGCCGGTCCCGTCCTTATTCACAAAGAGGGGGCTGATCAAGACCGATGCATGACCCTGAATGATGGGGCGACCACCGGCATTCTTGGCCGGCAGGTGCACAGGAAAGCTTTCCATCACGCCCTGCATGATCTGATTGACGAAGTTGAGCAGGAGCGGATGAGTCCGATAGCTCGTGCTCAGTTCGATATTGGAGGCGGCGCGCGAGAGCATGAAACTGGCGGCGGTGTCGAGGATCTCAGCATCGGCTTCCCGAAAACCGTAGATCGATTGCTTGGCATCACCGACGATGAAAAGGGTTGGATCCAGTTCGTCGGGGCTTCTATAGCCCGCACCGGAGAGCATTTCGTCCGCCATGGATTTGAAGACGGCCCACTGCAGAACGCTTGTGTCCTGGAATTCATCGAGCAGGAGATGGCGGATCGAACGATTGAGGAGATAGCGCGCACCGGCTGCCTGATCATGGCTGAAGAGATGAAAGCCGCCTTTGATAAGATCGGCAAAACTTAAGGAGCCCTCCTCGAATTTGAGCTGACTGCTTGAGATCTGATACTCGCGAAACACTTTCATCAGCATCGTGCCGGTCGTGTTGAGACGCTGCTTGAGCAGACAGGAGAGATAGGAAAGCGCGAGACGATTGATGCTTGCGATTTCATGGGCATAAGGATCTTTCTTGGGTGAACGGAAGGTCCCTCCATGCACCTGGCCGGCGCCCGTGAGGAAGCGGGCTTCGCGCAAGGCGGCAAGATTCTCGCTCATCAGGGCCCTACCGAGCTCGGCTTGGCGATCCTTCGAAAGAATCTGGCCCAGACTACGCAGAGGTGCTGCCAGCGCATCGATCAGTCCCCGTTCTCCCGTCTCACCCCAGTCTTCGTCGATAGGATGTTCGACGAGAAGATTCTGCAGGTGCGGCCTCTGCTGATTGAGCAGCCAGAGGAAGGAATCGTGCCTGGAAAGTTCTTTGAGACGGTTCTCCAGATCGATCAGATGCAGATCCTCGGGATTTTTAATGATCGAGGCGATCGAACTGGCCCCTTCCTCCAGCATGCGCCCCAGCGTGCGGTACCAGGCGCGCCGATGATTTTTTTCCTCGGTATACTGCGACATCAGATCAAAGCGGGGAGGGATGAGGAGCGCACCTTCCCCAGACGCCTCATAAGGGAATTTTTTTAACCATTCTAGAAGGATGGAGTCGATCGTCGAGATGCGAAGGGATTGTGTGCTCGCCAGAATACGCGACGCGGTCTCTATTGCTGAGAGCGGACGCGGGGCCTGCTCGTTGCCACGAACAGCAAAAAACATCGCCAAATCTCGTTCAAAAGAGATCTGCTCGCCCGTATCCGCCAGCAGCTTTGCAGCCAGGTCGAGGATACGGGCGCGCATTTCGGCGGCGGCTTTTTTGGTAAAGGTCACCGTAAGGATCGTCGACGGGGCCGCCCCGGCTCCGACCAAAAAGAGAAAGCGTCGCGAGAGCTGATAGGTCTTGCCACTGCCCGCGGAGGCTCTCACCACCGAACTCACATAGGGATTTTGCGGATTGTTAATCGTTTGCAATCTTCACTCCAGGTGATTCTCGTCCTTCTAATCTCTGCTCGAGTCGATCCTGCGCCGCCATGCGCTCGTGAACGCGCGGATCATCTTTCCGGCAAAGGCCGGCATAATCACAGAGCTGACATTGGCCCGGATCCGCATAGAAACGCTGCTTTTCCAGGATGTCCTCTTCGCGCCAACGCCAGGTCTTCATCAGCTCGTCGGTCATAGCTTCGGTCGTGGGCGTGGCTTTGCTGCAGAGGCCGTTCGTGAGCAGGAGAGAACGATGTTCTTCGTCGATACCATGCGCGGTCCAGACCCCTTGATAGATATTCCAGTAGCCGAGCACCAGCGGCGGCAGAGGACGCACGGGGCTTCTCTGTTTTAACGCGAGCGCATAGAAGGACAGCTGGGGATTCAAGCCTTTTTTCGATTTGTCGAGGCTTGGAATTGTACGCCTCTTGTAATCGGTGACGAAGGACCACTGGCTGGAAAAATCGAGAGCATCGATGCGGCCGTGTAATTCACGGCTCAAGCCGCGCAATTCAATCGTGACGGGGGCGTGGGTATGGCCAAAGGCATACTCCCGAATGCTCCTGCCCGCTCCAATCTGTTTAAGAAGATGCTCGAGATAGCGAGGCCAGGCATGATGTTTGAGATGATGAACCAAGACCGATTCTTTTAAATCGAAAGGCACCATACGATCGGTGATGAGATTGATGCGTTCCAAGGCCCGTTCGTAAAGATCAGGTTCATCATCGGGAATCCAGGGCTCCATGACCTTGCCGCGAGGGCTTTGGCCGGTGATAAAGGCCTGCAGGACCGCATGCAGCCACTCGCCTTCGCGCCGGCTGTCGGATTCATCGGCGCGACTCGCCTCGCTGCGAATACCGAGCGATTCCAGAAGAAAACTATAGGGACAGTGCAGGAGCTTGTCGAGACGGCTGGCCGACATGCGGGCCGTGCTGATGTCGAGCCAGTTTTCCAGCGATCCCTCTTCCTCCAGAGGCGCCTCGAAATTCTTCACGAGTGAGAATGGCGTTGGCAAAGCGATTTCCTGAGTCCGTTCACGCGCTATCAAAGCCTCGGTAAATCGGGAACGAACAAGGAGTTCCTCGCCAAGACGCGCCGAGCGAAGCATGATGAGATGAGGAAGACGTGCCTTTAGAAGGTGAAAGGTTTGGTCTTCCATTGCTTCCAGAACCTCCCAGCCTGGGAGTCCGATCATTTTCTTTAAATAGTTATCGAGCAGCTCATCCTGGGGGAGAGCTTTTGGGAAGCAACCTTCATGACAGCCGACGATGATGACGACTTCGAAGGGAAAATAGCGGGCTTCCGCCAGACTCAGGATTTGAATGCCAGCCAGAGGCTCGCCGGTGCCGCGCACGCTGCCCTTCAGGAGGTGGCTCTCCACCAGGTCCCAAAAGCTGAGGCCGGTCATGAGAGGCTGCTGGCTTCCAAAAGCGCGCATCGAGGCCACGAAATCCTTGTAGACCTCCTGGCTCGATTGCAAAACGTCACGGCTTGGAAAGCTGGTCCAATAATCAAAAGCGTTGATGTAATTGTCGAGATGCTCAAGCCATGCGGAGAGACTTAAGATTTGATCCATGCGCAAAGCACTGAGGGTCGAGGCCAACTCATCAAAATCCTCGCGCAACTCCTCTTTCAATTCCGCTCTTATATGATCCAGTTGAGCCGGCACTCCGGCCTGCATGATGCCGCGGCGGAGAGCGATGAGCTTGGCGTCATCCCACTGCGCGGCCGAAAGAGGGTGATCGATCCAGGCGAGGAGACTGGGGAGATTTTGTTTTTCCTTCCAGAACTGAAGGAGCGCGAGCAGGTGACGACCGGCGAGCGTACCGCCCCAGCTTTCAGGCAGAGCGATGTTGCAGTCGAGACCCCCTTCGGCAAAAACGCTGCGAATCACCGTACCGTAGAGATTTTCATCCGTCACCAACAGGCCGATGCGAGCGGCTGGGAAGCCTTGATCAAGGGCTTTCTGCACCATTTGAGATACCCAGACCACCTCTTCGCGAATGTTTTGCGCGACAAAACATTGGAAGGCCTTGCGGGGGGCCACAGGGGCGTTTTGGTTTTCGTGGTGAATCTCCGGTTTCAGTTCGTGCAGAGTCTTGAGCAATTCTTTGAGCGGGCTGGTCGGATGATAAAGCCGCGGAGCCTCGCTCAACCAGAAGGCCACCCGATCGTCCGCCACCAGTGTGGGCAGGATCTTTTGCCAACTCGTGGCCATACTCGTAAATCCGATGAGTGTGATGGATTCGTAGGCTTCGCTTATGCGATCCCAGTCGCCCGCCAGGGTCTCGGCTGAGAGGGCCAGTTGATGCGAGCGAATTCTAAGATGCAGCTCGCTCAATCTTTGATCCAGAAACTCGAGAATCGCCGCAATTTCCAAGGCTCTGTCATAGAGGCTGCCGAGGTGCGCCTCGTTCTTGTAGATGTCGTCAACGATCGTGGCCTGGAGTTTTTCCATCCCCTCGTTCCGAAGCAGATGATCGTAGAGTTCGCCATAGAGGAGGCGCAATTCGCGCTCATGACCGAGGCGTAAGTGTTGATAGGGATGCTCCTCGAGACGCTGACGAAGAATCAAATCGATCGTCGCCTCGTGGGCGATCGCATAGGTTTCCGACGAAGGCTCACCCTCACGGCGCGTTCCGGCGCTCCGGAGCAAGGCCTCCAAGGTCACAATCTGCGGGGGAATGATCGCCGGGCGGGTCTCGAGCAGGCGAACGAGTATGGCTGTCCCCAGACGCTGGGTCGGCACCACGAGAAGGGTGGTCCGAAGAGTCTCCAAAGAATGACTTTGAAAATTTTGCGATAGCTGTTCAACGAGACATTGATCGGGCGTCAGGAGATGGAGCTTGGCGCTCATAAGTCCGTCCTCGATAGGTGAAGGGCGATTCCTCATCACTAACACAAGAGGCGGCTTGGCACGAGAAGGAATTTGTTGAACAACGATAACTTGGCAAATTGGGCGGAGATTCTCGCGCTTAAGACGATGTGAGGCAGTCGGGGTCTGCCGACGCAAAGCGATAAGGCTCAGCCTTTAGGAAGAATCTGCCGACACAAAAATCCGTAGAGGAGGATCTTTATGTCACGATTTTTATTTGTAATCACGACGCTGTTGCTTTGGATGGGCACTGAGACCGCAACGGCTCAGGTTTTTACGCCCAGTCTGTCCCTTTTTTACTTCCAGGACGCCACTAAACGAGAAGATACGAACACGGCGAGCGAAAAGGACAGCATTAAGGTTAAAGAGACCTATAACTTTATCAATCTTGGTGTCTGTTATAACTTGGGCGGATTCTGTCTGGGACTTAAATACCTGCAGGGCGAACTCGAGACCAAAACCGCTTCAACCTTCGTCAACACCCACTCCACGGCTGTTTTCCATGGACCTGGAGTGACGCTCGGCTATTCGGGGCCTGAGGGGATCGTGGCTCATTTGAGCCTCCTGCTTGGCGGCAAGAAGGATATCGAGGCGACGAACACGACTTACACCTGCAAACAGTGTTATATCGCCGAACTGGGCTACGGATTTAAAGTGAGCAGCGTGCGTATCGGACCGCTCCTTGGCATCTATGACTTCACCTACAATAAAAGAGAATTAAACGGTGTGACAAGTCGTCTCCATCCGGATGAAGGCGACAAATTCATCATGCCGCAAGTCGCCGTCTGGGTTGATCTCTAAGGTTTCTGCCATTCGATTTGGGTTGATCTCTAAGGTTTCTGCCATTCGATTTGGGTTGATCTCTAAGGTTTCTGCCATTCGATTTGGGTTGATCTCTAAGGTTTCTG
>JACMPP010000042.1 GCA_014377445.1 Oligoflexus sp. | reverse complement strand
GAAACTCCCACAGAATCGCCGACAGGTTTTTTTCAGCGATCAGTTGCCGGGAGTTAGTATGCTTCGCGTCCTATGCCTGAGCCTCGTGCTCACCCTTTTAAATGCCTGCGCCCACGCAACAGTGCCTGTGGCAAAGCCTGATCTCAGTTCCGCTCCCAAGGGTAAGACCTTTACCGATTGGGGCGAGTATATTATCGATGCCGGCGATGTCGTGAGTGTGATCGTCGAGGAGACGCCGAAGTTGGATGGCCCTCAGAAAGTGTCGCCTTCTGGCTATATTTCGCTGCCAATCCTTGGCATGGTCCATGCTAAAGGATTGACTGAGATTCAACTGCGCGAGTCCATGATTCTCAAAGACGGCCAAGCCACACTTGACAACTTTGTTCTCGAACGCGGTGATTTGATCATAGTCGATTGATATTGAGCAGCCCTGAAAAGTTAAAGGATACCAACGTGAAGTTTGCCCATTTCCTAGCCGTCGGACTTATCTTCAGCTACTCCCTGAGTGCCTATGCACAACGAGGGGCGGTGAATGCTGATCGCGCTATTGTTGCTGACGTTGCCGGCGCTAGCACTCCACCGGCCGGCGACGATGAGGATTGGGGCGAGTCCACTCAGAAGGCGCCGAAGAAAGCCGCTCCGGCCCCTGTTCCTGCGCCTGAGCCGGCTCAACCCCTTGCAGCCCCGTCACTGGCGCCAGAGTCCAGCGACGATCTGCCAACGGCCAAACTCGGCGGGGCCATCGAACGAAAAATTGCACCCGTGCAGAAAGCTGCTGCTTCCCCTACTCGCAAAGCGCATCCGGCTCTAGCCGCTCCTCAGGAAAAACCTATTTCGGCGGAGTCCGATGCAGGAGGTCCATCCACAACAGAAAACACGAACAACACAGCCGTAAAACCTTCGGCCGTCGATCCCGTGCCCGAAACCGAACCCGCTCCCAAAGCAGCGCCCGTCCCCCATGCCCATCCTGCCGTAAGAAAAGCTATTGCGCCTGTTATCAAGGCTCCCGCTCAACAAGCGACAACGAAACCAGCTGCGGAGGCTCCCGTTTTAGCCCCGACACCTGCCCCTGTGGCAAGTCCGCTTCCACCTGTGACAATTCCTATCAAGCAAGTCCCGGCGGGCGTACCGCTCCCGGCGAATGCCGCCGCCACCCCTGCTGCCGCTCCAACCGCTGAAGGCAGCATTGAACCCGTGAAAGACAGTTCATCACCGGACCTCACCGATGATCTGCGCGCGGACCCTAACACAAGCACCAATGCAACCCGTGCCAAAGCCCGTCTGCGTCCCTCGGATGTCGGACTGAGTGCCCAGCAGACCAATGCTATTCTCGAGATACGCAAAGGGGCGCAATCGCCTGCCGAAAAACGCCTGCTCGAAGAACTTAAAGTCGCAAAGGTCGATCTGAATACATCGATGATCGATGCGACCCCGGCGGAAGAGCTTCGTAAGAAATTTGATTTGGTTCAGAAGAAATATTTGGAACTGCAAAAAATTAAGTTCGAGAGAACTTTGAGAATTCGGGAAGTCTTGTCGGTTGAGCAGCGCAAAAAGCTCCAGGGTCTGAAAACCAGCCACTGATAGGCTAAGATTCCTACTTCTTCCCGGGTGTGAACAGGGTGTCCAGGTGATGCCCTAGTATCAACATCTTCGTCTTCAAATAATCTTTGTTATGTTCGTTCATCACGGTCAGCGACGGAACCCGTTCCGCGATTACGATGCCGTGCGCCTCGAGCTCTTTGAGCTTCTCGGGATTGTTCGTGTTGATGCGAATGGATTTAATACCGCGATGTTTGAGGATCAAGGCCGCAGCACCAAAACTTCTAAGATCTGTTTCGAATCCAAGCTGATGATTCGCCTCGACCGTATTCGCGCCGAGACTCTGGAGATGATAGGCTTTGATCTTGTTGCCAAGACCGATGCCACGCCCTTCCTGACGAAGGTAGATCACCGCACCGAGTCCCAGTCTTTCGATTTCAACGAGAGCAAGCGAGAGCTGATCGCGACAATCGCATTTGAGCGAGCCAAGGACTTCGCCGGTAAAACATTCAGAGTGGACGCGGATAAATGGTTCGGCCGCGACGTGAAGACCCTTGGAAATAAGAATCGCACCCTCGTCACCGTTTTGATCCCGATAAACGGACACAAGAAAATCACCAAACATCGTTGGAAGCGTGGTTTCGGCATATAAGTCGAGCGACAAATTTTTGAAGCCTTTATTTCCCGCTTTGTTTTCAGTCATGAACGTTCCACTCAGAATCACATGGTTGAGAGACCGCTTGCCGGGTCGCCGACAAAATACTGGGAAATGCCCGATAGGAAAAGACATTTTCGATATTTGGCGTACAAAGCACTGCGTCATTATATTAAGTCAATTCTATCAGGGCCTTATCGGGATACGGCGAAACGGTCGTGTTACCTTCGGTCGGGGGATGCCTACAAATTCGGGTCAAGCCGTTCCTTTAAAAACCAAAAAAATTGCTGACATGGCTAAAACCTCCTCTTGGAGATATTATAAGGTATTCAGGCAAAGATTGAGGTTTCGCATGTGATTCGATTCAGTTGGATAGCCTTATGCCTCTATTTTCCTCTCGTAGCTAGATCCGAGACCCCTTTGCGCATCGTCCCGGGAAAGCAGACAGGGTTGATCCCGTTTCGCTCCAAAGGCGCTCTCGATACTGCCAGCTCAGGCTTTCGCGTCGAAAGCCTGAGCTGGCTGATCTGCGTTTTAGGAGCCATAATCCTCTTGCTTCCCACAACGGCCCTCGAGGCTGCATCAAAGCCAAGCAGCTTTCGCGCCAACACGCTAGAACTCATCTACATCGCCGATGGCGTGACCCCTACCTCAGCCCTCAATGCTTTATGGGACAGTCTCTGCAAGACATTTAGTCAGCAATTTATCGTCGGCAAAGGCCCTCAGGGGCGCGGCTTATTCAAAGAGGTGTCCTGCCGGCACCTGCAAACAGAATTTGATTTCAGCACAGCGAGCAAAAGCGACTGGCGCATGGCCTTCATCAGCGCCAATAGCGAGCTTTCCATCCAGGCCTTTTATCTCAACAAATCGATTTTTCTCTGGGAACTACCCAAAGAGCTTAGTCCTGCCATCGTCTTCTCGAATCCGGTGGCCCTCCAGTATCTTGTGGCTCAGGTTTATCGTCGACTTCCTGCAGCTTGGAGGCTTACTGCGCCTGAGCTCAATCAGCCCTGGCGAGTACCGAGCTTTGATGAAAATCAAATGCCCGGCGAACTGCCTGTGGAGCAGGTGATCTTCTACAAGCTAAAGTTTGATCAAGACCAGGTGCTATGGCTGCCAAAGCCCAAGGCGATGGCAAGGCTCGATAGGGAAGTCGCCTTCGAAGGAGATGCTTCTGAATCGACTCTTCTGATTGAGAGACTTCCTGCGAAGGATAAGCTCTCGATCAAGGGGACGCTGTGGGCTCAGGAGATTTATTCAGAAGAATCTAAAGGCAAAGGCAAAGGCAGCAATAAAAGCCTTCTCTCCGTCTTAGGGAAAATCTCACCAGACGACTCGTCAAGAGGGTTTAATAGCACCCGAGGGTCTACCACGATCACCTCGCTTCGCTACCTCAGACCGCTTGCCCGAAGCGAATCCGCGCTCAGCCGCACACCAAGGCTGGAGTTAGAGATGAAAATTCAAAAGGGCTGGCTTGAGGGCCTGGTCTTAGGCTTTGAAAAGTCCATCTCTCCTGCCGTCACAGAAGATAATCCCTATATTTTTGATTGGCAACGAGAGAGCCTAGGCTGGGCTTTTAGTCTCGGGCTCGGTACTCAGAATGAGCTGATCTCCTCTCAGTTCCGTCTTACCCCCCGCATCAGTCTGCTCACGGTCAACGCCAATTTTCCTTCTGAAACGGAAGTGGGTATAGGCACGATTGCCCTCCAATACCAAGCGACGAATCAACTGGAGCTGGGAGCTGAAATCAGCTGGGAGCTGAAGATCAAATCCTATACGTTCTGCCTATTGGGAGCGAATCACCTCTCGGGAAAGGTTTTGAAAAAATCCGGTGAAGCCGAAGTATCCAATCTGCACCTGGGCGCTCTTACGCATTACCGTTCGCCCTATCATCCGTTTGGCCTAAGCTTGGGGCTGGAAGCCCTGGCCTATGTGGATTGGATTAATTTGGATAAAGGCACTGCAGGCCAGTTCGAGCAAAAGCTCTTCTTAAAAGGTGATGACCTGAACTCAGGCGTCGTGGCCTTGACCGTTTTCTACCTGGGCCTGGGTGTGACGTTCAGTTGGTAATACTGCCTTGACTCCTCCCACTCAGAATTGAGCTTTATAATAAATTTTCTATAGGCTTAGCCAACCATAAACTATGGCTAAAGTAAGCGCCCGTAAATCCTCATTGTCCATCCGACCAAGCCACTGCCGTTCGGCCAGCCGCCGTTGCAGCTCCCGATCATGGAAAAATCCCTGCTGCAGAGCAGCCAGTCGTGACTTTGGTGTTTATATATAAACATAATATTTTCAAATAGTTATAAAAAAAAGCAAATCAAAATTTAATTTTTTATAATTGTTTATAGTTGTGTTATAAAGTTTTTAGTGGGTTTGCCGATAAGGATTCTAAGAGTGGCGGTTGAGATCTGGCTTACTGAACCCTACTACAAAGACTTCCATAAGCGAAAAGACTCTCTATTCGACGATTTGGAAGCTGTGGACGTTTACGTGCTGACTCAGTTACTTCAAGCGAACTGGCCTCAGTGCTTGCAGAACCCAACGGTTCTGCCCGAAGTGGGGACAAAGAGCGGAATCCACTATGTAAAGCTCGATTGGCCGACATGTAGGCTTCGGATCGCGTTTGGAGCGAGACAGGAGCGAGGGATTCACAAGGTCGTGGCCTTGAGCTGCAGGACCAAGCAGGAGCTTTCTAAAGGAAGGTCGAATGGAACCCAAGAATGGTACAAGCATATGGCGACACATGCGCTCGGCGTTTGGGATGACTATAGACGCGGGATTGTTCATAGCTGGAAGATTTACTGACTCTTCTGAATTTTGGAGCGATTTATGGGATTACTTGCGAATCATTTGGACCAACAGGATCAAGTTCGTCAAACGATCCGTCTTGCGCTTTTACACTTCGACCGCATAAACCTCAGCCCAGCTGATTCTGAACTACTGAGCGCTGCTGCGAATCGCGCATATTCGGATGAGCTTCTTTTGGAAAAGTTTAGCCTTTGGGCTGAAGAGCACGAAGATGATGTGCTGCTCTTTCATGTCAAACGATTCTTTGAGCAAGAGAGCATTCCAAGGCTGCCTCGTGAAAAGCGCGATCACACCCATCGCCGAGAGACGATCGAAAGCGAAGTGAAAAATGCGGCACGCGATCGAGTAAAGCAGATGTTCGGACTAAGAGTGACGGCGCTTGCTGCACAACGCGGCCTTGACACCAATGCCAAACTCGGTGATTTTCTTGCCGTTTCTGAAGAACAGGCGAGAAAATGGCGATCGGGTGAGAATAAGCCCCAGCTTGCAACGCTGCGCTTGATAGCTGAAAAATTTTCTGTGAGGATTGAATACCTTACGGGATTGATCGATGCACCTAATTGAAAACACCAAATAAATATTCAGCACGTGGCAGATGCAAAGATCAGGACGCTGCGAAAGTAGCACAGAATGAGCATTCATTTGTCACCGCATGAAATGCAAAACTTGATACATAATGGAGCTGACTCCTGCTTTCAGGGCTGGAAGTCTTGGCCTATGTGGACTGGATTGATTTGGATAAAGGCACTGCAGGCCAGTTCGAGCAAAAGCTCTTCTTAAAAGGTGATGACCTGAACTCAGGCGTCGTGGCCTTGACCGTTTTCTACCTGGGCCTGGGTGTGACGTTCAGTTGCTCATACTGCCTTGACTCCTCCCACTCAGAATTGAGCTTTATAATAAATTTTCTACAGGCTTAGCCAACCATAAACTATGGCTAAAAGGAGCCTCAATCTAAAAGTTAACTCTATATAATCATTTAACTTTTTGTGAAAGAAGATTTTTACTAAACTTCGATGCTTTTTGTCCGATGGATCTCTTATTGTGACAAGTCGAAGAGGTTTTTATGCCTATCCTCCTATTTCTTATCGTTTCCCTCCTCGTAGCTTGTAGTGAACAGTCCATTCCATCCGCTGCTGCGAAAGCTTTAGCGTCGCGAGTCAATAAAATTGACAAGCTCACGGTCGTTTCAGGGGACTCGGTACACATTGAAGGTGTGAATCTCGATAGATCTATCACGGCATCGATCGAAGGTGAGGAGTTGCCTATCGTGGTGGGCAGCGCCAAAGAAGCGACTCTGTCGATCCCTGAATCCAGTTTTAAAGGAAGCTCAACCCTCTTATTTTTAACAGCTAAAGGCGTGGTCTTTGCTAGCTTTCCAGTTCTCATGAATCTGCGGGTGGAGGACATGGCATCTTCGGCTCTTGCTGCCGAGCAGGTCTGTGATGATATCGTATTTAAAAATTCGGCAGGAGCGTTGACGCGCGGTTTAAGGATTTGTAATGCGCTGCTCAAAGCCTGTTCGAGTGCGGGTGAAGCGGATTGTAGAACGGTACTACCTTTTCTTTCAATCGATACGTCAGATCCCTTACTCGTCTCGGCAAACATCAGAAACGGAATCACAATTGCCGGAATCTCGGGAAATTACCCTTCTGTCGCTGCACCCTTAACGGGATCTACGTTAGGACTGGCCGATCTTACTCTGACCAACTTTAATGCGACGGTTTCGGCCGCAGGGAACTTTGAATTTTGGGATTCTGCTGGTGGCCGCCATCAGGTCGCTGGGGATGCGAATTTAACGGCTGGAAAGATCAAATCTGGGGTGTCGATCTTTGGTACCACGGGGCAGTATCCGTCTTCGTCTTATCGCTTGGCTTCGAACACTGCCGCTACCGATCTGACGCTATTTGCCACTCAAATTACAACGAATGGGAGCTTTGAATTTTTTGATAGTGCCGGACAGGTTTACACAGGCAGCGGGGATAGTGATCTCATCGCCGCGAATGTAAGGTCTGGAACTGCTATCGAAAGCCTATCGATATCCGGGACTATGCCTGCTGTGTTGCCCACAGCCCCGACTCCACTCAGCACAAATTTTTTGACGACACCCAATCGAATTGTCCTGACTTGGCCGAACACAGGAGCTGCTGGTTACCTCGTCGTTGCCAGGGCAAGTGCAGCGGTGACCTTCAACCCAACGAGAGCCACGATCTACAGCACGGGAGCTCAGGGCTCGGATACAATTCTCTACGTTGGATCCGCCGCCACATATACCCATACTGGAGTCACACCAGGAACTAATTATTTTTATGCTGTCTACAGCTATGACGCGAATAATTTTTATTCTTTGGCGGCAGCCACAGCGACCAACAGTGCCGTGTCCTGCACAGGACTCGCCGGTGGTACCTGGGTCATGGTGCCAGGCGATGCAGCCTATGGAACCACTGATTTTTGCGTGATGAAATACGAGGCTAAGGATGTCTCGGGCGTGGCAACATCTCAGGCAGCCCTTAGCCCTTGGGTCAACATTACACAAACGGCCTCGATTTCGGCATGCCAGGCTTTAGGCACTGGCTATAATCTCATTTCCAATGCTGACTGGCTCACCCTCGGCGCGAACATCGCTAATGTGGCCTCGAACTGGAGTTCAGGCACAGTCGGCACGACGGGCGGGATCAACAGGGGCCACAGTGATAGTAACCCCGGAGGCGCCTGTGCCGCGTCCACCGATGATAGCCTAGGCTGGTTGCAATCCGATTGCACCCCGAAGAACAGCAGTGGCGATGTATGGAATCAAAAGAGAACACATACCCTTTCCAACGGTTCCGTGGTTTGGGATCTTTCTGGCAACGTCTGGGACTGGACAAGTTACGTGATACCGAACCTCAGCGCCAAGCCCTTTGGCTCAGCCGATGGCTCACCCGTAAGTGGATGGAGGGAGTTCACTACAGTGAACTCCGGGTTCACGTCTATGACCCGGGGAGAACTCACGCCAACCAATGCGCAAAAAGCCTTTTGGAACGACACTTGGGCTTCCTCGGCCTACGGAATGGGGCAGTACTACAGCGGAACGAATGGTTCCGGCGGCGCCCTCTTTCGCGGTGCTACCTGGGCTGGCGGCTCGTTTGCCGGCTTGTTCGCTGCGATTCTGTTCCTTACACCGTCGTTCGTCGCTTCGGACCTAGGCTTTCGCTGCTCGTTCCGTTAGCCGAGCCTTTAGTTCATAGTCTTATTGGTAATTGGTCATTGATATAATTTTTCTTTGGCTTTATATACAAAAATAATCTCGAATAGCTTTCCGCAGCTCGGAATCGAGGAAAGCTTTCCGTAGGAAAAAAAATTTCTGCGGAATTGCGGAATCTCATGCGGACGATTTTCCGATCATCGGAATGGTCTGCGGACGAAATTCCCCGCAGCGGAAAATGTGATGGATAATAAATGGCGCACAAAAATGAGGAAATTTCAGCTGAAGAAGCTGCCATTTTGCTTGATCTTCATCCCCGAACGATACGTAACCTTATACAGAGACGTGAGATTAAAGCCTCGAAGGTTAAGGGACGTTGGTATCTAGACAAAGCCTCCGTCATGGCTTTGAAGGATAAGGACACACCCTTATCAGAACCCCGCGAGCCCGCTGTTACGGCGCAATCTCTAAGTTTAAGAGGCCCTGTGGGACATGAACTTTTTAAAACTAGAGAGGATCGCTCTCGGTCCGTTTTTCTTCCGCGCGACGTTCGATATGCTGGATGATTTTCCCGGCGACATTAATCTTGGTGGTCTTCTCGATACCCTCAAGTCCAGGTGACGAGTTAACTTCCATGATCACTGGACCGTTCTTCGAGCGTAAGATGTCCACGCCCGCGACTTCGAGCCCCATGACCTTGGCGGCTTTCACCGCCATTTTTCGTTCCTGCTCCGTGATCTCGACACGATGACCACTCCCACCCCGATGAATGTTGGAGCGGAATTCACCGTCGGCAGCCTTGCGCTCCATGGAAGCGACAACTTCATCCCCTACGACGAAGCAACGGATATCACAGCCAGCGGCTTCCTTCACAAACTCCTGAACGATGATGTTGGCGTCCAATCCCCGAAAGGCCTCGATCACCGACTCAGCGGCCTTGCGCGTCTCCGCGAGGACGACACCGATGCCCTGAGTCCCTTCGAGCAGCTTCACGACCAGAGGGGCACCGCCCGCGATATCGATGAGGCCCCCAACGTCTTTGGTACTGTGGGCACAGCCTGTGACAGGCAGCGCCACCCCGGCTTTGGCGAGGGTCTGAAGACAGCGAAGTTTATCACGCGAACGGGCGATTGCCTGCGATCGGTTCACAGCATAGATGTCCATCAGTTCAAACTGACGAACGACCGCAGTGCCGTAGAAGGTATTCGATGCGCCGATACGCGGAATAACCGCGTCCACACCATTTAGCTCCTGAGTTCCGTAAAGGATCTTGGGATTGGTGTTGGTGATGTTGATAATGCATCGCAAATAGTCGATCGCACGCACTGAGTGGCCGCGCTCTTCGGCAGCTTCAAGCAAACGACGGGTGGAATACAGATCCTTCTTGCGAGAAAGTATCATTATCTTCATGCCAGAGGTCCCTCGTTACTTTTTTTGCCGAGAATATAGGAACGACCCGAATGAACTAAGAGATGCCTTCGGATCGCCTGCCTGCCAATTAACATTCGAAAGCCCATCTTATCGCGGTTGGTGAGCGTCAGTTCGATATCCCAGATATGAGAGCCAACCTTGAGCTGAGTGAGGATTACAGGCCTCAGGGACGAGTGACCGGACGAGCTCCTTACATATCTTTGATCATAGAGCTCGGCTTCACACTGCACTATCTTACGACTTTGTCTCTGCAAGGGATGCACCTTAAATCGCACAAAGTCTTTGCCTTTATTCTTGAACAGTTCGATATCGAAGGCATGCAGGGTTGATGTTCGGGCTCCCGTATCAATTTTTGCCTTGATTCTTTCCACGCCAAGGCCTGGAACTCCGACCCACTCTCTCCAACCAACGACCAAGAAATTCTGGTAACGATCGAAAGCATGGCTGACAGGGCTTGCGGTTTGCTCAATCGGTTCGTCGTTCGTCACGTGCGCTTACCCTTGCACCTTGCCGGATGCAGGCGGTTCGGCTTAGCCATAGCGTCTTTGGCTGACCGAGAGTTGAATTCTTACAAAAATGGACACTCGTTGAACGTCCCAGTATAGCAAGAGCCCCCCATCTGGAAGCTAGACAAATGTTAGTGAGCGAGAATTTGTTCCCTTTGCGATTTCGACGTAACTGATATTTTTTGAACTGAAGGTTGACATGAGCCATCGAAGCCTTACTGTGGGAAGCTGAAATCCAATTATCGTGTTTTTTAGGTCTTCTGTTCTCAGGAGTAATAATGAAATTCAGACCACTTCAAGATCGTATTGTTATCAAGCCTTTAACGGCTGAAACTAAAACTATCAGCGGCATCATCATTCCCGACAGCGCGCAAGAAAAGCCGGTCGAAGGTGAAGTCATCGCCGTTGGCAACGGTCGTACTCTCAACGACGGCAAGTTGAGCAAGCCCGAGCTTAAGGCTGGCGACAGAGTTCTTTACTCGAAATACACAGGCAGCGAAATCAAACTTGACGGAGTCGATCACTTGATTCTGCGTGAATCCGATATACTCGCCGTTTACGCCAAGTAACCCGACCCACACTGGAGAATGTCATGACCGTTAAGTCCATCAACTTCGGCAATCAATCGCGCGAGGCCATCCTGCGCGGCGTTGATACCCTTGCCAATGCAGTAAAAGTTACCTTGGGTCCTAAGGGCCGTAACGTTTTGATCGACCGTGACTACGGCGGTCCACTGATCACCAAAGACGGCGTGACTGTAGCCAAGGTCATCGACCTGGAAAACCGTTTCGAAAACATGGGCGTTCAGCTCGTGAAAGAAGTCGCTTCCAAAACTGCCGATTCAGCAGGTGACGGAACAACGACGGCGACTGTTTTGGCTCAATCGATCTACCGCGAGGGTTATAAACTTGTGACGGCTGGTCACAACCCAATGGAACTGAAACGCGGCATCGATCTCGCTGTTGCAGCCATCATCAAAGAAATCGACAAGCTCGCCAAGCCTTGTGAAACCAAAGAAGACATCGCTCACGTCGGTTCGATCTCAGCGAACAATGACAAAGAGATCGGCGCTATTCTCGCTGAAGCGATGGAAAAAGTGGGTCGCGACGGTGTTATCACTGTCGATGAAGCCAAAGGCATGGACACGGTTTTGACCGTTGTTGAAGGTATGCAATTCGATCGCGGCTACCTCTCCCCTTACTTCGTGACTCATCCTGAGCGCATGGAAGTTCAGTTGGAAGACGCATACATTCTCATCGTTGAGAAACGCGTTTCGTCGATGAAGGAAATTCTTCCTGTGCTTGAGCAAGTGGCTCGCTCACAGAAGCCTTTGCTGATCATCGCGGAAGATATCGATGGCGAAGCTTTGTCGACGCTCGTCGTCAACAAGCTTCGCGGAACGATCAAAATCGCAGCTGTCAAAGCTCCTGCATTTGGCGATCGTCGTAAAGCCCTGCTCGAAGACATCGCAGCTCTCACCGGCGCGCAAATGGTTTCGGAAGATCTCGGCATCAACATCGAGACTCTCGACCTGACATCGCTCGGTTACGCTTCGCGCATCACGATCGACAAAGACAACACCACGATCGTGAGCAGCAAAGGCAGCAAAGATGTTATCGATGCCCGCGTGAAACAAATGCGCGCTCAGATCAAAGATGCCACCAGCGACTACGACCGCACGCAAATCCAAGAACGTCTCGCGAAACTCGTGGGCGGCGTAGCTGTCATCAGCGTCGGTGCAGCCAGTGAAGCGGAAATGAGAGAGAAAAAAGCCCGCGTGGAAGATGCTTTGCATTCGACCCGTGCAGCGGTTGCTGAAGGCGTAGTTGCCGGCGGCGGCGTGGCTCTCGTTCGTTGCCAGAAGATCCTTGATGGATTGAAACTGAGCGAAGAACAACAACACGGCGTGAAGATCATCTATCGCGCTATCGAAGAACCTTGTCGGCAGATCCTGATGAACGCCGGCCTCGAGCCAGCACCGATCCTGGACAAGATTCGTTTGGGCAAAGACGGTTTCGGCTTCAACGCCGCAACCGAAGTTTATGAAGACCTTCTGAAGGCCGGTGTCCTCGATCCGGCTAAGGTCACCAAAACAGCATTGGTTAACGCAGCTTCGGTTGCCGCCCTCTTGCTGACAACGGAAGCGATGATCACCGACAAGCCTGAGAAGAAGTCTCAGTCAGCCGGCGGACATCACGACCATGACCATCACGATCATTGATTGAAGCCAGGGCCTCCCTCTCCGGGAGGCCTTTTTTTTGTTCTTTTCCCGCCCGTCATCCCCTCCAAACCATTTTTTTTCGTAAGGACCAAGATTGCGGTCAAGTGCGCCTCTATGTAATTGCTGGGAAAGTTGACCAAACCTTTGCCTTGGCCGATTAGTCAGACAATCCTGGCTACTTAGCTAACGAAAATAAAATTTGCTTTGCTGCGAGTGAGTCGTTTATAAGCACGCCATCAAGTCGCGTCAGCAATGACGAAGCAAACTAAACAGCCAAGGTTACCCAAGCATGAAATCTCTCAGCCTGATCTCGCTTTCCCTACTGACCACGATTGCCTGTTCGCGCGTTGCCCATGAAAACAGCCACAACAAAGAACAGATCGATGCCGCGAACAACCTCATCACACAATACGGTCTGAGCGAAATGCCGACCTATGATGAGCTCGTTAAATACCCAGTCGTGGAAACGAAAGATGCTGCGGGCCAGCCTAAACTTCCCTGGACTGACACCTACTGGGCCACTTCCAATAAGAACCTGGCCGCTCGTTGGGGCTTTATCAATAACGCTGATGAAGCGAACCAGGACCGCTACTCTGACTTCAAAATCGGCGCATTCTTTCAAACCCAAGTCGATGCTATCGCCGCGAACAGCGACCTTCCCCTCAATTTCTCCCCAGCTGAGAAATTTGATATCGCCTATCGTTCTTTGAATAATTTGGTTCTCAAGAAAGATAACGCTTCTCTCACCAAGTTGATCGCCCTCGATCCTCGTCACGAAGAATTTGGCAAAGAAAACGTGACCCAGGAAGGCCGCCTCGTTTCCAAACGAAAGCTCGCTCAGGAATATCTCTTCGAAATGAGCAGCAAAAGTCAGAAGGAAACCAGCATCAGCCTTCTTTCTCCCCTCGCGGCTGAAGGCTACACCAACTGGATCAACAGCAGCCTTCGTGAATCAAACCTTTTCCCGGGCGAAAGCGGTGAAGGAATGGACTGGTCATGGGAAGGCATCTGTCACGGTTGGGCTCCTGCCGCCGTCATGTCCCTGGAGCCAAAGCATGCGGTTCAAGTATCCCTCCCGGATCCTGAGACCAAAGCGATCAAGAACCTTATCTTCTCAGAAGGCGACATCCGCGCCCTCCTCGACAAAAGCTGGGCTCAAGCGCGTAACCCTGAGCAGTTCTTCATCGGTCGTCGTTGTGAGAAAAACCTTGCGAAGCCCTCCCTCGGCGTTCCAAGCAATGCGGAAGGTCGCGGCGTAACAGGCACCATGACTTATATCGACGACAAAGGCGCGACGATTGAAGGCCAATTCACGGTCGTCCAGGACTATCCCCGCAAAGGCGGCAACCAAGGCCTTTATCGCGTGATCCTGGAAAATGAGTGGAAGGGCGGCCTCCCCCGTTACGCTTATCTCCTTGAGACCAGCGGACGTACGAGCAAGACCTACAAGCTCACATACAACGAAGCCGACGCGTTTAAACAATTGGAACGTGCTTCGAATAACAACACGAAATCCTTCACTGTCGCAAACAGCGTTGAATTTCTAGGCTGCTGGGACGTAAACCCAGCCAGCTTCCACTCGGTCCTGGTTGAGAACATCGGCAAGAAAAACATCGGCTTCGTTATGGACCGTACGCAATCTGCTCAAGTCTGGAACCAACCGATCGGCAAAGCAGAATTCACCATCGGCGAACTCAAAGCCGTCAAAGACCTGGGCGATACCGACAAAGCCCGTTTCTACCGCGCTCCCGGCACTGCCTTCGTAGCCGAAGTGGTAGCAGTTGTAACCTGGGCTGCTGAGCCAGGCTCACCCCGCTTCAGCTACACCCGTGACGGCCAGGACTTCGACGCCGAACAACAGGCTTCTTCGACCTATGACTATACTCTTGAGTTTGACGCGAAGAAAAAATTGATCGGTGGCGAGTGGGGCTCTCTCGGGACTTTCAAGACCACAGAAAATCCTGACTTCCTCTTCGGCTACTCAAAGATCGTTGAGCCAAACCTCGACAACGCGGCGCCTTTCTTGAAAAGCGGTTACAAATCGATCATTAAGAAGATCCACGACTGCTCTTTGAGCGACAAAACGGATGGCGAAGTCGCCACAGCTCAAATGGTTGACGGTAAAGCTTTGACACTTCCCTACTCGAAATGTGCCCTGTAAGTATTTGGTTCTGATTTGATTTAGGGCGGGCCTTCAGCAATGAAGTCCCGCTTTTTTTGCGTCTGAAAACCGCTGGGTCTCAGGCGACGCTGTTGAGTTTGACGACGTCCTGGACTTCCGCCACGATTGCAGCAAAGAGCCCCTGGAGTTCGGCCAGAGTGCTGTCGAGCTCGGAAAGATCCCCCGTCTCACCCATGATTTCCATCCTCTGAGTGAGTATCACGCCCTTTTCGGCCACGAGCATGGAGAGCGAGCCCTTGAGTTTGTGAGCCCACATTTCAATCTCAGTCTTGTCCCGACTGGCCACCGCTATCTCAAGCTTTTTCAAAGTCACAGGAGCGTCTTCCAGGAACTTTAAGACGAGTTCATTGAAAAGCTCGTGATCTCCGCCGAGGGCGTCGAGAAATTTGTCTTCGTTAATGAGTTTCCCATTGTCGCTTACCGCGGCCAGCTTCATGCTCACCGAGTTGACGAGAGTAAAGAGTTCTTCCACCCGAATCGGTTTGGAGATGTAAGCATCCATGCCGGCCGCGAGAAAACGTTCTCGGTCTCCCTGCATCGCATGCGCCGTCATCGCGACTATGAAGGTATTGCCGTTGATCTTCTCGCGACGAATATCCTGAGTAGCTTCGATCCCGCCTTTACCCGGCATCTGAATATCCATAAATATTAGGTCAAACTTTTCTTCGGTGGCTGCACGCACCGCTTCGTTTCCGTTCTTCGCCAGGACTACACGACAGCCCTTGCGTTCCAGGAGGCGGAGAGCCAGCGTCTGGTTGATAACGTTATCTTCGACCAAAAGAACCTTGATACCCGCGATGCCCGAGACTTCGAGCAGCTCCCGTGCACTGTATTGAAAGGTCCGGGGCAACTGCCGGCGTCCCAGCAGGGCTTCCGCCACATCCTGGGGTAGAACCGGTTTCAAAAGCTGTCCATCGACATCAAACTCCTGACAGAGACTGATGGAGAACTGTGACATTTCGGTGATGATAACGACGATTTTAAGGCTCGCTAATGCCTTTTCCTGCCGAATCTGCTTCACCATTTCGTAAGCCCTGTTATAACCGAGCCCGAGATCGACAAAGACGAAGTCGCAGGCGTGACCACGATCGATAGCGAGTTTGAGATAATCCACGGCAGCTTCCGGCCTTTCCAATCGTTCCGCTTGCATGCCGAGGTCGAGCAGACTTCGCTCGAGCAGAAAGGTGCTCTCCGGACTGTCACAGATCAGAGCGATGCGCTTACGGTCCAAGGTCTGCGCTTCGATCGATGTCACAGGCAGCTCAAGCTCCACATCAAAGTAGAAGAGACTGCCGTCATCCAGCTCGCTCTTGACCTCGATGCGGCTCCCCATCATCTGTACCAGGCGGGATGAGATGGTGAGACCGAGACCCGAACCGCCGAAGGTCCGCGAAGTCGATCCGTCGGCCTGAGAAAAAGCTTCAAAGATGATATTGAGTTTGGCTTCAGAAATGCCGATCCCCGTATCTCCCACGGAAAGTCGCAGAGTCTGTTTGCCCTTGCTGCTACTGATCGATTTCACACCGAGCACCACAGATCCCTGGCCTGTGAACTTGATTGCGTTGCTGAGCAGATTGATCAAGACCTGACTCAGACGCAAAGGATCGCCAAAGTAGGCGGCGGGAAGCTTGGCGTCAAAGTCGATTAGGAATTGAACGCCCTTCTCAAAGGCCTTGGGATAGAGAGGCCGAACCACGGCACCGATCACATCCTGCAGGTTGAACTCCACAACTTCCAGAGCCAACTTACCGGCATCGATCTTCGAGAAATCTAGGATGTCGTTGACGATCGTCAGAAGGGTATCCGCTGAGAACATCATCATGTTCAGATAGTCACGCTGCTCGGGAATGAGCTGGGTGCGTAGCAGGAGTTCCGCCATCCCGATAATACCGTTCATCGGCGTTCGAACCTCGTGGCTGACGTTAGCCAGGAACTCGCTCTTCGACTGGTTGGCTTCTTCGGCCAGTTTCCAGGCCGTTTGGATTTCGATCTCAATACGTTTTTGTTCGGTAACATCGATGGAGATGGCACCAACGAAGCGTTTTCCGCTTTGAGCCTTCAGGAGGAAGTGGAACATCATCCAGTAAGCTTCACGCCCGCGGCGATCGACGATTTTACAGAGTTCGGACACTGAGCGATTGCCGCTCCAGGCCTTTTCCTCGGCGGCCGTAATCGGGCCGGAGACCGTCTCAGGCAGGAGATCCTCGAGCTTTCTGTCCAATATTTCATAGGACCTTAGACCAAAGGTCTTCGCCCCATGTTCGTTGATATAAACGATCTTACCTTCTTCGTTCTTGATATAAGCTAGCACGGGACTGTTTTCCATGAAGGCCTTAAAGCGCTCTTCACTTTCGCGCAGAGCCTGCTCCGCACTCAGTCGTTTCTGGAATTGCCCCATGAGAAGGCCGATCTCATGCAAAGTCTCAAAGAGACCCTCATCGCTCGGCTTGTGCTCGATGCTGTAGAGACTGCAACAGCCTTTGAAACCATCCCCGCTTTGTAGAGGAATGATATAGACGCTTTTAAATGCGTCGAGCGAAAAGGGCCCGTCCGCATCGGGCGTAAAGCTCACCGGTCTTCTGGCATTCACGAGGTCGAGTTCAGTGCTATTGATGAATAGCGTAGAGCGATCGATATCCTCACGCGCTTTGAACTGCACGCGGGAGTTCGCCCATTGGTAGTCCTTCTTAAAGAGCTTTGTTTCATTATTATAAGTGAAAAAAGCGCAGGCATCGAAACCGAGTTTCGCACCGAGGATCGATAGCACGTTTGGCAAAGCGCCATGGCTTGTTTCCGATCGGGCCAGAGTTTCCGTGATACTCAAACGGGTGGATTTAATGTGCTCGGCCGTCTTCTGCGCGCTGATATTCATGCTGATCAGGGCATAGCCCGTGATGACCTCCATATCGTCGGTTAGAGGGGCAATGGAGAGCTGCACCGGGAAGCGACTGCCGTCTTTGCGAATGCAGATCCACTCCTGAGTGATCGTCTTTTCCACCTTGTCGAGCTCGACGAGGAGCGGGAGTCCGCTGACTATATTGCGCCCCAGCTCGGCACTCAGCGCCGTCGCGCGTTCTTCCATCTCCTTGGCATCGAAAATGAGATCGAGACCTTGTACGCCGATCATTTCGCCCGCACGGTAGCCAAATTCATTTTCTGCGGTTCGGTTAAAGTGCTGAACAAATCCCTCATAGTCGACGGATACAATCGCATAGCGCACACCATCCAGAATCGCCTGTTGAAGGGACGATACGGACCTCAGTTTCTGAGTCGTCTCATGGGCCATCTTGAGAGCCACATTGCGATTCGACATCAGCAGATAGATCACAAAAAAGGCCATGAAGCTGACGAGCAGGCCGAGGCCGAGAACATACTTCGTGCTCTTGGAGGATTCGATCAGCGAAGGTGTTTTCCAATGAAAGATCCAGGTTCGGCTGTAGAGATCAATCGTGGCGTTATGTTCAAAAATGTCATCGTCTTCGTCAAATTCCCGCCCCGAACTTTTGAAGATCGCTGTCTTCAAGTTCTCACTGTCCAATATCGTCAGGTTATTGGGCTTGAGCTCGCGGCCAAGGGTCCGACCGATGAGTTCCTTGAGAATAACCGGCGCTATCAGCACGCCTTGAAAGGCCTTGCGCCTCTGTTCAACCGTAAAAGCCGGCTCGTTTTTCTTGTAGAGCGGAGTCATGAGAATCATGGCGCTTTGCGGTTCGCTGCCATCAAGAAGAGTGAGCGGGGCGCTGAGGACAGTCTCTCCCCCATCGCGGGCCAGCTCTATGGTCTGACGCCGGATCGTCTCAACACCCAGATCGAGACCGATCATGTGGCTCATGTTGCTCGGCGAAGCGACGTAAAGTATAGGATAGAAATCATCCGCCTGAGACGTGGAACGAATCGAGAAATCCTTCATCCCTGACCGTCGAACCCTTTGTTCGAAAGCGGCCTTCTCACTCTGCTGGACCATCGGGACAAAGGCGAAGGCATGAAAGCCTGGGAAGCGATCCTGAACCTTCAGCGAACTCATGAAATCCTGCCACTCGCTGGCGGTGATTTCATTGGACGATTCGAAGAGACCGACGGCCGACACCAGGGTCTGTTCGTAGGCTTTGATGCGGTCCATCAATTTTTGTTCGAGATATTCGCTTTGGCGACGCAGGATGGCTTCATCGCTGCGCTTGAGATAAGTGGAACTCGATTCATAAGCAAGATAGGTCAAGCCCAGGCATAGGGCCAGGACCAACCAGGGGAGCAAATTTTGGAACCAGCTATTGCCGCGTTCGTGGCTCATGAACCCTCACCTTATTCTTTCACCTGGTAAGAATCGGCAGCTTGGTCCCTGGACATGAGCGTCAGCGGAGGCAGACGCGGGATAATGCTTTGGTGCTTCAGCAAAAGCCCTTATTTTTATCAAATTTTTCTTTGTATAACGAAATGTTCGGAAATCAGTTCGAGGGTCCCTGATTAGGAGCATTAAATTCCGGAATAAAAAAAAGCCCCAATCCTAAGATTCAGGCTTTTTTAATCTTTAAAAATGGCGGGAGCGACGGGACTCGAACCCGCGGCCTCCAGCGTGACAGGCTGGCGTTATAACCAACTTAACTACACCCCCGCAGAGAGCCCAGTTATAGGGGTTTCATTAATTCTTGTCCAGATTTTTTTTGCAGAAAAACCGAGTTTTTTGAGGAGAGTTAAAGACGCCAATTGAGCCTGGACCAAGGGTCTGCCGCGAAGCGACTGAAGATGTGCAGGGAAAATGCACAAAACGAAAAAAAACCGCTATCAAGACTTTGGGTCGTTGAAAACGGCTTTTTGGATCTCGCAAAAACGGATTTTAGCGAGTAAATGGCGGGAGCGACGGGACTCGAACCCGCGGCCTCCAGCGTGACAGGCTGGCGTTATAACCAACTTAACTACACCCCCGCTCGATTTCCAATTTGTAAAGGACGGGAGGATTTCTGTCAATCATTCATGAGAAATTCCAAACAAATACTTTACTAAAGCGACATCGTTTCTTTTTAGTACAAGCCTAAATCGCCGGTAACGGCATCCAGTTTCTCGCTAAAATCAGGGCCAATTGCACAAGCCGTGTAGGTGGGAACACCGCCGAACTCCGTCTTCCCGCTATCTCGAATCAAATGACTCTTGAGACCCGCATCCAGCGCTTTCTGATGATGCTCAAGGAGTTCCTGTTCACTGCTTACCTGAAGACAGATCTTCGCCATGCCCACGATCATCCAGGCCTTCTCAACTTCCGTGACAGTGATTGTGCATAGATTGGACTCCTGGGACTTTAATTGCGCACGCAAAGCGGAGACGAGAAAATCCATCGAGGCATGGGAGCCTTGAGCGATTTCTTTGCCGCGGCGCATTTTCAAATCTTTGCGGATGAGGATGACTTGTTTTACGCCAGCCATGAAGAGCCTCGGGGACTTGGGTTTGGGTGGTCAAGGAGCGGTCTCAAAAATACTGCTCATCGCGAAGAGTTGAGCAGCCATCTCTTTCGAATCGGCCGTGCTCAACATCAAAATGTAGAAGTCATTTCCGTAGTTCGTTGCGACGAGGTTCAACCCTGCCTTTTCAAGCTTGGCCACTTCGTCGAGATGAGATGCAACCTGCTTGGCTGGAAAAGCCGCCTCAGCCTGCGCTGTGGTGTAGTCCTTGCCGAAGGTGAAGAACCAGGCATCCTTGTGACTGAAACCTCCCGTGCGCGGAAAATTGCGCTTGGAAATCGGCACAAAGCCGACGAGAAGTTTGCGGTTTTGCGCGTCATGATAGCGAGCGAGTAGAAGCGGGCGATCATGAATCTTGCTGTCAGCCCAGGCATCGAGCTGCCAATCGCTTGCGGGGCGGAGACCCCAGGGGCTCTCGCGGAACTTTTTCTGAAGCACATCGTTAAGTGGATGATAGTCCGTGCCAGGCTGAAGGGATTCGCCGTCCTTGTAAACGACCAGAAGATGATCGACAAGCTCAGCAAAGATACCAGCCTTGGAGTTGCTCACGGTCTTGGGCACGGCGCGAATAATAAAGGTCATATAGATCGCCGTCGCAAGCATGACCAGGCCTGTGGCCCACAGGATGGGCTTAAGGCTCACGGTCTTGCGAGGAGCGGAAGAAGGAGTGGAAGCTGTCATAGGTGACCTCGTCACGCGAAGGGCGCAATTTTTCGTTTAATTTCATCTCGACATCGACTTGCGGCCTTCGAGATAATTTTCGATAGCGACGTAATCATAATTTTTGAGGGCGCCCACAAATTTTTGGACGATGTAGCCCTGTTCGTCAACCAGGACGGAAACGGGCAAAGCTGCGACCTTGTAGAGGTTTGCCACATCACCCTCTTCGTCGAGCAAAACGGTAAAGCTTGGCGTCTCGATCAATTTAGATTGAATCATCGCATCCCGCGTATCGAAACTTGCGACGCCCAGGATGAGAAGGTCAGCGTCTTTATGTTTGGCCCAAAAGGCATCCAATTCCGGCTTTTCTTCGCGACAGACCATACACCAGCTCGCCCAGAAATGAAGAAGGACAGGCTTGCTTCGCGCCACCTGGAGACTCAACTTATCCTGGGTGGGATAATGAGCACTTTTGCCGATAACGGGCAAAGCGAAGTCCTTAGCAACCTCTCGACGTTCAAATTGCACAACTTCGATTTCATGAGTCTTGGAATATTTTTGAAAAAAGAGAAAGCCCGCCGCGAGAAAGGCGAGTAGGGCGATGACAGAAATCATCCGAACTTTATTCTTCACGAGCGGCTTCTTCTTCTACGTTCACTTCAGGTGTAACGTCGTCGGCACGGTTCACATACTTGTAGATGCCAAAGACTATACCGCCCATCGCTGCCAGTGGCACGAGGGAGAGCATCGCTGTTGATCCCTGATAGGCATCAAGGGTCGGATCCTGCCCGCTTTGCCCGCACACGGCGCAGGCGAAAAGGGGGTGACTCATAAACAAGAGGAGAAAGCCTAGACCAGCACGAAGTCTGTTCATATGAACTCCCAGTCTTTACTTAGAAGTAGATGATCGAATAGAGCACAGGCCAAACCAAAACCACGAATACCCAGTAGATCTGAAGTGCAAGCATTCCATGTTTACCGAATTGATCCTTCGTGTAGAGACGATAAAACCAAGCCATTGCGATGAGTGCGGCGACCGCGTGCAAAGCATGGCAACCGATCAAGAGATAGAAGGTGGCACCAAAAATATTAGAAGTCATGGTCATGCCGAACTTCAATAGATTGAACCATTCGTAGCCCTGCACGCCAAGGAAAAAGGCGCCCGTGGCGATTGCGAGAGCAAAGAGTGACTTGCTGCGTTCGCTGCCGTGTTTCCATCCCGCTGCGATCATAAAGACACCGCTAAGGAGGAGAACGGCGGTGTTGAAGCCTGTCGTAAGAACAGGGAGTTTGATGTTTTCCGGTGGGGCGAAAATCCCCGCGCTGGCCTTGATCACGATACGAGTGCTAATCAATGCCGAGAAAACCATGAGTTCGCACACAACAAAAATAAGTATACCCAGCACAGGGCTGGGTATTCCTTTTTCGCTGTGACGAAGCGGTTTCATAGAAGCTGCTTTCGTCATAGCCATATTCATTCTCCGTTTAGAAGACCACTCTGGGCCGCGGCTGCTAGTGCTCCAAGTGATGCTCAAAATCTTTATTTTCTTCGATGATCGCTTTCGCGGCCGCATTTTCCCAGTTTGTTCCGCTTGTTGCCTGTACGTCGGTCGAGACCGCTATATAGAACAAGAAGACCATGCCGAGCATCGCGAACATGATGTAGGGTATATACTTTCTTTCATGCTTTATGTGCATAAAATTAACAGCGACCATATAAGCTTTTACAAGCGCAATACCGAAGGCCGTTATCAGTGTAACCGTACGATGCCCGAACTCGGGACCAATGACGCTGATGGCAAAAAGCACCAGCAAAATAGCCCAGATCTTTATGTAAAAACTTGGTCCGTGACCATCAGCGTCTTTATGCTCATCATGAGAATGTGCGACATACTCTGCCATTTTAACTCGCCCTCCTAAGACTCAGCTTTGATATCACTTCGCGATGTAAAGTAATGGGAAAAGAAAAATCCACACGAGATCGACAAAGTGCCAGTAAATCCCAATGAGTTCGACGCGATGCATGTTCTTCTTCTGAAGAACATCGATCGAGATCCAGCCCATAAGACACATACCTGCTATAACGTGCAAGGCGTGAAGGCCAGCAGCGGTATAGTAGAAGGACCAGAACAAAGACGAGGTAATGGTGAAACCATTCTGAATCTCTGTCGTCCATTCAATGCCTTTAATGACGAGAAAGCAAAGTCCGCCGAAGATGGTTGCCCAAATCAGACCGAAAGCTTTTAGCTCTTCTTTTCTCTCAGCGTAATAATGCGCCAGGACAATAGACAAACTGGATGTCAAAAGTACGAAAGTGTTTACACCACCGGCAAAGGTGTTGGTGTGCGACGAATTCAATGCCCAGTGAGGGAATTTCAGGCGAAGCATGAGATAGCACATTAACAAACCGCCAAAGATGACGATTTCAGAACCGATGACCCACCATACTGCCAGGCGACCGGTCGGCATTCCTGTTACGCTACGAGTCGTTGCGATCGGAGTTGTTGTTCCCACGGGCATCTTCCTTGATTAAACTTTTTCGTTTTGAGGCCAATAGTCAAGTTCACGACCAGGTACGCTGTATTCATATGGACCGCGATAAACTTCTGGCATAACCAGGAAGTTACCGTGCGGAGGAGGACAAGCGGCAACCCACTCCAGAGTGTTCGCTTTCCAAGGATTGTTCTCTGTACATTTACGTCCACGGAACATGGAGTAGATGAAGTTCCAGAAGAACACGAATTGGAACAGGATCGTGATGATGACGGAGATCGTGGCAACCATACGAAGATGCTGCAACGAGCTGACTGCGAGTTCCGGGAAGTTTGAAAAGTCAAAAATACGGCGGTGATCACCCGCGGCTCCGGTAAAGAAGAGCGGCATGAAGATACCATTAAAGCCAACCATCGTTCCCCAGAAGTGGATCTTACCCAAAGTTTCGTCCATGAAACGGCCAAACATTTTCGGGAACCAATAATAGAGTCCAGCAAAGACGGCAATCACGGCAATCGGCACGAAGGTGTAGTGAAAGTGAGCGAGTACGAAGTAGGTATCGTGGAAGTAGATATCCGCGCCTGACGCACCCAAGAATATACCCGTAACACCACCAACGAGGAAGGTTGCTAGGAAGCCAAGAGCAAAGAGCATCGCCGATGTCAATTCAATCGAGCCGCCCCAAAGGGTTGCGATGTAGACGAAGAGCATTTCCGCGATTGGAATCGAGATGAGCAAAGTGGTTACGGTAAAGATGTTAGCCAGACGTGGGTCGATACCAGCGATGAACTGATGGTGAGCCCAAACGAAGAAGCTGAGGATACCCGTTGCGAAGGTCGTGAATAGGACGACTTTGTAAGCAAAGAGTTTCTTGCGCGAGAAGGTCGTGATGACTTCGGCGACGATACCCATGGCCGGCAAGAATACGACGTAAACTTCCGGGTGGCCGAAGAACCAGAACAAATGTTGCCAGAGGATGGGGTCGCCACCGCGTGCTGGATCGAAGAAGCCCGTTCCGATCGTTTGGTCGAAGAGAAGCATCGCCGCGCCTGCGATCAGTGGACCGGCGGATGCCATGAAGAGGATGCTCGCCAAGACGATCATCCAGCAAACTATAGGAATATCCATCATCTTCATGCCTTTGGCACGAGAGTTCATCAGGGTCGTGATGAAGTTGATACCACCGAGAAGGAATGCCACGAACTCAAGGACAACAGCGACAAGCCAGAGGATCGATCCCCAGGGCGTCAAGTTGTACTCGGCCTTTGCTGAAAGCGGAGGATACGCCGTCCATGCACCACCGAAGCCGCCGTTGTGAACGAAGAAGCTGCCGATCAGCACCACAACTGAGAGTAAAAAGATTTGATAGGAAAGACGGTTGATCTTGGGAAAGACCATATCGTCCGCGCCAATCATGAGCGGGATCAAGTAGTTTCCGAATGCGGCGACCAGGATGGGCATCGCAAACCAGAAGATCATGATGGTTCCGTGGTTGGTGATCAGCGAGTTGTACTGAGCTGAGGTCACCAAACCGAAAAGAGGGACTTCGATGCCTGGAAAAGCGTTTTGCATGCGGAAGACATAGGAGAAGAATGCACCGAGGACGCCCATAAGGATCCCGGTAAAGAGATATTGCATCCCGATCACTTTGTGATCGAGAGGGAAAATGTACTTTTCCCAAAAGCTCATCTCGTGATGATCGTGATGATCGTGATGTTCTGCGTGTGTCGTGGCCATATATACACCTAATTAATCGTGGCTACTTTTCTATATCGTTTTCGTTCGAAACGCTCGAGATCAGTGACTAGTGGCTTCGGCCGGCGTATGGCTGGCGATCCATTTGTCATATTCTTCAGCAGAGTCGACGAAAAGTTTGCCCATCATGATACCGTGTCCGATTCCGCAAATTTCTGCACACTGGATATCGAAATGTCCGACTTTCGTTGGCTTGAACCAACCCGTCATAATTCGACCCGGGATAGCATCCTGCTTCAAACGAAATTGGGGCACCGAGAAATCGTGGAGGACGTCGACGCTCTCCAGTTTGTAGTGGTAGGTTGTATCCACTTTCACATGAAGCTCATCGACAGTTTCGATATCGTCCTTGGTCCCAAGAACGTTGTCCGCACCCGGCATTATGAAACGCCAAGCCCATTGTTGACCGATTATACGAATCGTCGACTGAGCGGGTGGCAGCTCCTGTTTAACGTGGTGCCAGACTTTGATCGCGAAAAAGATGATGAAAACGTCACAAACAAGGATGATGTTGTGGGGCCAGTGGATCCACTTCATCTCTTCTTTGCGTTCACCCGTAACATATTGAGCTTTGACGCCCGGCTTTTTTCTGAATTTCCAAACCAACCAAAACAAGACAACTTCGGCCACGATCAACCAAAAACCCGCGAGTACTGTCACCAGTAAAATGAGGTTATTGATATCACCCGCAAAACTGGAGCCGCTTTGCCGTAATAATTCGATCATATTCTTTCCCCGTCTCCCCGTTAGCGAACCAAAATTAACACTGCTACCGTGTATGCAAGCACACCGGCCAGGATAACAAAAATTGCTTTCTTCGCGAGCTGATCCGCTTCATCCGGCTTTTTCACAATTACCTCGACCCTATTTTGGATTTGCAGCTTGTTTGTACTTGAAGGTGTTGATGTAGCTGACGACGTTGAGCATGTCTTCGTCACTCAGGCCTGCTGCCATCGCAGCCATACCAGCTCCAATCGGATCCCTTGCAGGATCGAAAGCCCGGATTTTGTGTTTGAAGTTGTGCAACTGTTTCAGGAGATACCAATCGCTTGCGCCAGCTAAAGCAGGAGCATTGAGCGTTTGATTTCCCTCACCGTTTACCCCATGGCAGGTCGCACATACCTTAAAGGTGTTTTGACCCTTAACGACATGACCTTTGATGGTGTCCTCGGTTTTAACCTGAGGCAATGCTGCTACAACGACTACCACCGCTTCGATATCTTTTTCACCGTTAAGTGTTCGAGCCATTGGATACATCCGCATACCGGCTGCGTCCCTAGGATGAGCACCACGTGCGCCGGACCGGAAATTCAGAAGCTGTCGCTTTACGTACCAATCTGGCAAACCTGCGATGCTAGGAGCTCCGATCGTCGGATTTCCTTCACCATGGTCCCCGTGACAGTAACTACAAAGCTTGAACACCTGCGTTCCTCGATCGGCTGCTTTCGCTGAGAAAGTACCAACAAGAGAGGATAAACCAAGAACCAAGAGAGACGACTTTAATCTGATGTACATTCGACACCTATTGAGGCCGATTAACGGACTAATATCGAAAAAATTACGGACTCATTACAACATAGTTTGGTAATTCGAAGCAACTAAAAGCTCAGTTTTTTACCAATGACCTTCCGACCCTGGAAAGCCCGTAGTCCAACACTTTGGGTGCAGGTTCCGAGTTCTCGAGCCGATAACTCATGGAAATCGATAAGCCTTGTGAGGCAGAACGAAAGCCCTGATGCCCGAATTTTCAGGCAAAACGGACAAATGCAGTCTTCACCGCTCGGCGAAGACTGCATTTGGAACATTTAGCATTAAGCGAGAGTTAGGCCAGACTTTTTAGCGAAGCGGACCTTTTTGTCGCCATCAAATTTGGATCCGATCTTTGTCGCTTTGCCCGATTTAGGATCGGCTAGAGACACGTTGCTTACGTGGATCGAAGCAACTTTGTCGACGATGCCGCCGGCTTCGCCGTTAGCACCTGGACGGGTATGTTTCTTTTGGATGTTCAGGCCAGCAATGAAAACGGCATTGCGTTTGAAATCGACTTTGTCGATCTTGCCTTTTTTGCCTTTGTCAGCACCAGTAAGGACTACGACTTCATCGCCTTTTTTGAGGCGGAATTTTGCTTGGTATTTGGTCTGCTGTGTTTGCTGCGCCATTTTTAGAATCCACATTTTTTGGATTAACGATCCGAAACGAACCTAATTGCTTGGCACTTCCGGCGTAAAGGAACCTCTCTACTACGGTAAAGTCCCTAACGAGTCAAGCGAACTTTAGGGAATACAGCGATTTTCTACGTATTTATGACGCTTCAAATGCATCTCCTTCCACATGCCGCCAGCCTCCGCTATAAAGGTTAAGTACTGAAGGCTAAGGAGTTATTGTGCTGAAGAATCTCGTCATGATCCTGTTCTTCCTGCTTGTTCCAGCATTGCGATCCACAGAAATCTTTGGCCAGGAGCTCGAACTTGGCGGCAAGGCTGCGCTCGATATCCACCCGAACGATGTTGTCCTTTGGACTCCGGTGCAAGCCCTGGCCGATGGCAAGGGCCACCTTCTCGTCGCGCTTCGGCTCGCCACCAAAGATCAGTTCTCTATCTACAAGAATAAGCTCGAATTTCGGGGACCTGCCGGGTTTTCCATGGCGATCAAGACGGCTCCCGATTCCCGCAAACAGCAGGATCCCATGGGTGAGGGCGAAACCGATGTCTACGACGGCGGTGACTTTGAGCTCGAACTCATCGGAGATAAACCTCTGAACAGCGGGACAGTTTCGATCTTCGTGACCTTTCTGGGCTGCACGCATAAAATCTGTTTATTCCCCTACACGCAGGAACTAAAGGTTCCGGTTTATTTAAGCGAAGAAAAGTCAATGACGGGCGAAGCCCCCTCGCCTTCAAGCTCGCCGCAGGCATCTTCACCGCCGGTGGGCGACAGCCCGGCCGCCTTTACCAGCGAGGCTCCCAAAACTAAAGGCTCGGGAGGACTCAGTCTCGAGGAGGAATACGCTGAGAAATTGAAGAGCGGAACCTTGCCCTTCGGTCTGCTTCTGATCGTAATCTTCATCGGCGGCCTCGCCACCAATCTCACGCCCTGTGTATTTCCCATGATCCCGATTACGCTTCGCCTGCTCGCCCGCGACGGCCACAAACCGAAGGAAGGCACCATTCTTTACGCACTGGGAATTATCCTCACGTATACCGCACTCGGAGTACTGGCTTCCCTCTCTGGTGATGTTTTCGGATCTCTGCTCGCCAATAAATGGGTCAACATCGGCTTCGGGCTCGTCTTTGCCATTCTTGCCGTAACGATGCTGGGCTTCGGCAATCTCTCCCGACTTCAAAACCTCGGAGCCTCACTCGGTTCCGGTCGCGCCTCATCTCTAAACTCCCTTGGCATGGGTGCTGGGGCTGGTTTGGTGGCCGCTCCCTGCACCGGTCCGATCATGGGCGCCCTCATCGCTTACTCGACTCATTTGACCTCGGCCTGGCAGTCGATCCTGCTCTTCTTCCTCTACAGCCTTGGCTTTGCGCTGCCCTATGTTGTCCTCGGCCTCGCCGCAAACCGTGTGAAAAGCTTTAAAATCAGTGCCCGCATCCAGGTCGCCATTAAAATGATCTTTGCGGCTGCGATGTTTGGTCTCTCGGCCTACTACTTGAAAAATACAGCGTACGAGAGCCTTCACGCGATCAAAGGGTACTGGCAGTGGATCGCCATAGGCTGTCTGCTGGCAGGGGGCATCGGCATCGTGGTCATACTTAGTCGCGCCAGCCTCATGCACCACAAGGCGACCCAACTCGTTCCCACTATCATCTTCGGCCTCGGTCTTTTCGCGGCCATTCAATGGGCGACGGGCACCGACATCACTGCGGAACTGAAATGGATCAAAGATGAAAATGCGGGTTACGCCCAAGCGAAAGAAAAAGACCGGCCGATCATCATCGACGGCTGGGCCGACTGGTGCGTGGCCTGCAAGGAGATGGACAAGACGACCTTCCTGGATCCGGCTGTCATTTCCTTGCTGAAAGAAGATTGGGTTATCGTTAAGCTGGATCTAACTGAGAGCAATGAGGTCAATGAGGCCCTGGCTCAGAAATATGAAATGCCGGGACTTCCCACTCTGGTTCTGATTCCGGCCGACGGTGACCTCACGAAAGCTAAGAGGATCACAGGATATGTTTCCAGTGAACGCCTTATACAAGAGCTTAAGTCTTTCCAAGGAAAGTAAGAGATGCGGCAACACCTGCTCTACGTAATGTCTCCGTCCCGTCTTGAGGGTATTGCGAGTGCAATCGAACGATTGGGCGCAAAACGCATCGACGACAATGCGATTACGACGACATTTGAACTGGATCACCGACTCCTTAAGGGAATTAGTCTTCGCATATATCTTCTCTCGGATATCGATGGGGTCACGCCTTTTCTAAGACACCATCCCGTCGATCTCCTGGTCTACGATGAACGGGGCAGCGATGGCATCGAAGCCCTTCAGGGCATTTACCAGATCGCCCGCGACGTACACTCGCTCGCTCAACTCTGGGGCCCCGACTTCCACTTTCCCATGTCGCGGATCGTTACAGTCCTAAGGCCGACCCCTGACGTCGACCATCGCATCTTCGCTCTGGGTCGCCTCAACGTTCGTGACGTCATCGTTGAACCGAAGAAGACCTCGATAGTCCTGCGTTGGCTCCGTGACCTCCTTTACGCAGGCGTGGTCCGCAACAATAAAGTGGGGATGGCGTTGAGCGGCGGAGCGATTGAGGGCCTCCTCTACCAGGCGGGGACCGTGCTTGCGCTCAAGCATGCATTTACCGGCCGGGGGATCTATTCCTGCGACGCGATCTCCGGCATCAGCTCGGGCAGCATCGTCGGCTCGATCGTGGCCAACGGCATCGAAGTCGAGGATTTGATTCGCGGCGTTTTGGACATGAAATCCAAGTATCCCCCCTTCAAGATCTCGACGATCTTCGATCTTGCGGGCTTCGACATCGTCAAACGCGTGTTCAACACTTCTCTCCGCATGCGCAAGGTCAAGCCCAGTCAGTGGCTTGAATCCACGCTCGAATCGATTCCAACAGGCTTTTTCAAGGGCGAAAGACTTGAGGCTTACCTCCACGAGCTATTCGCCGAGCATGGAGTCGGCGACCGCTTCGACGAGATGAGCACGCACCTCTATATTGGTGCGACCGATCACGATACCTTCGACCACGTAACCCTCGGCAAAGCGCCTTTTGACAACGTGGCGATATCAGCTGCGGTGCGGGCCTCCTGTTCGATTCCTCCTTTATTCACGCCCAAGGCGATCGGCGATCGCTTCTATATCGATGGTCAGGTGACGAAGAGCTGCAATCTGGAATCGGTGGTCGAGGATGGGGCCTGCCTGGTCTTCGTGATCGATCCGATGAAGCCTCTGCGTTCAAACACAGCAGGGAATTCCGATATAAAGGGCGGTTACTTCTCCTTGCTGCAGATGATCAAGGGTTTGGTTTCCACTCGCTTTGAGACCAATTTCCGAGCGGTCTCGGAGCAATATCCGGACGTCGATTTCATCGTGTTTCAACCCGATGAAGAATGCGCAAGGATGATGGCTGGCTCGCCATTGAAACCTCGCATCAGACCTCAAATGATTGAAGTCGCCTTCCAGAACACTCTGCGCCGCCTGCGCGAACGGCACAAGGTCTACTCGGCGAAAACCGTTCGCTACGGCTTTGACCTCAAGAGCGTGGAAGAGCTGCGCAAGCTTGAAGGCAACTATCATAAACTCATCAAATCGTTGGACTAGGACTTACATATGCCTGCAGCTACTCTCGAACTCTATCATTACTGGCGCTCGTCAAGCTCGTGGCGCGTACGCTGGGCCCTGGCTCTTAAAGATGTGAACTACAAATCTCACCCGATCAATCTGCTGAAGCAGGAACAAAGCGATCCCGCTTATCTAAAGCTAAATCCAGCGGCTCAGGTGCCGTGCCTGGTCATTAGCGACAATACCCTCAGCGAATCCATGGCAATGATTGAATGGCTGGAGGAAACCTATCCGGAGCCGGCTTTGCTCCCGAAGGATCTTTGGCGTCGCGCCGAAATTCGCAGCTTGAGCGGAATGATTTATTCCGGTATCCAGCCGCTCGGCAATCTCAAGGTGACCGGTCACTATTCAACAGATGCGGAGAAGAAGGCGGCTTGGGGTCGGCACTTCACCGAAGAAGGGCTGTTACCGGTTGAAACCATGCTTCGCAAATATTCCGGAAAATGGTGCTTCGGCGATGAATTGACTATGGCGGATCTATTCCTCGTTCCGCAGATCTATAACGCGCATCGTGTGAGTGTGGACATGAAGCGTTTTCCTCTCGCTCAGGAGATCTATGAGCGGGCTTTGAAGACCAAGGCCTGTGATGAGGCGGCACCGCATAATCAGCCTGGGGCGATCGTTTAGGAGCAACCGTGGGTCGGGGCAAGATCGACAACAAAGTCAGCGGGTACTTCAAAGATCCTAAGGATCGGCAAAAAACCCCATCAGTTTTGAACTATCTGAGATATGGACCGACTTTGAATGTCCTGAAGTTTCAGTTGGGTTACAGTTTTTAGAACGTGGCGAAGACTCTCGGCATCACTCTCCCGGCGGTAAACATGGCTTCGCGCAGAATCATCGACAGCGATGTCTTTCTCTTTGCGGATCTGATCAAAGGTGGACTGGAAAGCGGCGATTCAAGTCCTGTGACGATGCACGAGATGGGGCACTTTTGGGGGATGGGCCATGATTTCCGTGTTAATGCCGATGGGACGGCCCTTCATGAAACAATCGTGGGCTATACTAAGGATACCGATTACGTCACGCCTTGGGACTACGAGGAAATACAGGACCTCTACAGCTTGCCTTTCGTTATCACAGTCTAATCTCAATCCCAGGAGACTAAATTTATGAAAATATATAGTGCTGCCGCGCTCCTTCTTTTGACAATCAGCGGTTCTGCTCTGGCGAATATTGAAATCGAACTCAGTGGCGGACGCTCAACCAAGCTCATCAAGGGCGAAAATGACGAAAGCGATGTCACCGTTCTATCCCCTGACATGAACTTCTACTTCGGCTACCGGGCGCACAGCTTCCCTCTGTCGATCGGATTTCTTGTCTCGCAAAAAAATTACGATATAGTTGAGTACTCGAAGCAGCTAGCTGTCAACGCCAAGTCCTTCTACGAAGACTCCAGCCTCTTCCCCTCGACGGCAGACATCACGACTGCGGAAAGCACGGGGACCTGGAAAGGCACGGTTTTCGGCCCGCAGATCTCGATCAGTTGTGGCTGGAAAATTTTTGATCCCTACCTGCGTGGCTCGTACCAGGTCGGTACTTTGAAAAGCGTGATCGACTACAAATCAACCGGCAACTCCATGGGCAGTCCAGTTGAATACGATTTCAAGATCGCTAACGATCTAAAGGTAAGCCTCCTTCAGTACGGCCTTGGCTTCCGCATCCCTATGGGCATGCTTTATTTCCTGGCCGATGTAGGAATCGAAAAGATGAGTTCCACCTCGGCGAATCAAACCGCCAGCACTCGGACGCTCGTCCGAACAGTCGAGGACACGAACACTCAGACTTTTACTGACACGACGAAGAGCGATTCGGATGGTCAGGTTGCCAAAGTTGGGCTTGGCCTCAGTTTCTAAAAGATTCAGTAAAAGTATATGAAGGGGAAAAGCTAATCATAGGGCTTTCTCCTCTTTTTTTGCCAACAAAGCGCTCGACTTCAGCCAAAGATATTAGAGAATAGGGCCAAGACTTCAAAGACACATTTTGATCAAAAAAATGCCGGTGAAAGCCAAGAATGGCTTTCACCGGCACCAAATCACTTATCTAAAGATAACAGATCTTAGAACACTGTTTTAAATTTAACAGTGTCACAAGTTGCTGTGTCGCTGATGCGAACGAATTCAACAGAGCTTTGCTCAACTTCTTGAACAGTTGGAACGTTGCCGCCCAATGTGAGAAGAACGTTGTTCGAACCGAGAAGAGATTGCTCAGTCTCGTCGATTACGCTGCCCGAGAGACGGCCGCCTTCAACCAATGTGCCCGTGAATTTATCGCGTGAACGCTGAACGAAATAGATGTCGGCTTCGATGTTTTTCTTGATGAAACCCAGTTTGATCGTTCCGCTTGCATGGGCTGTAACACCAGCTTGGCCATCTTGATCAGCATCGATCACGCGGGGATCGTTTTTGTTGGTTGGGAGCGCGTCGAGATCAGCGTCTTTCAATTGAGCGCCGAGAATGACCGTTGCGAAATCACGGTCGAAACGCACAACACCTTTGTCGTCCCATATTTTGATTGCAGTCGTCATTGCAGGGCCTGAACGAACAGTCTCAGGATTTAAGAAAATTTTCAAAGGAGCGGTTCCGCCTTCGAAAGCAAATTCGCAGGCGCTTTCTGTCAAAGTGAAGCCTTCTTCGCTTTCAGCGATTGTCGCCAGTTTATAAAGAGAGGCTGTGCTTTTCGATTTGCCGAGGAAAGGAAGAGTTTGGCTTGTAGTCAAACGAACGCGCATTGCGTATCGGCCCACAACTTTGGAAGCTACCGTGTCTACAACAACTGGAGCTGTTGCAACAACTGGAGCTGTTGCAACAACTGGAGCTGTTGCGACAACTGGAGCTGTTACGACAACTGGAGTTGAAGCAACAGGACCGGCACTTGTTGATGAAGTGGTAGCTTCACCACAGGCGACAAGACTTGCAAAGAGTGCGAAGGACAATAGACGCATAAATACCTCTGTTTGGATTGAAATCTTGGTTTGCAGCCCTTGTTGGGTGCGGGCGCAATATGACTGACTGGTTTCCAATTAGCAACGCTCAAATGCATATTTTCGGAATTTTTATAATCGTGATCACTCTCACTTTTAATCACGGATTACCAAGACTTATTGTGTTTCCTAAAAGTTTGGATGAGGGGCCGCCGGGTTTCCCCTAACCTATCGTTTCAACTCGATATTTAGATACCTATGAATTCTCTGAAAGCCTTGCTGCCACTGCTCTGTCTCACTTTAAGCAGACGGAGTTTCGCTGGGATACAAAAAGCCGAAAATTCCCCCGGTCAGTTTTCCTTTTGCTTCGGTCCAGAGATATCCTCAGAAGTCATGAAGTCGGTCGGCAGCTATCTAAGCGCTTACTTGCCACTCGGCGAAGCTTGCGAGACGTCAAATGGCGTCGATTCACAGCAACATATTCTCGTCTTTGGCAATCATCCTCTCGCCCAAAAGATGGGCAGGCTCAATTCATTGCCAACGCTCCCGGACGAGTCGCTTCGCTGGGTTCCGTTTTCTTGAACCAATCACCAAAACCCTTTTGGGTTGAATCCTCGCCTTGAACACCACAAGCATTGAGTGATGATAGACTGGCTACAGCAACGGCAACGGTAAGAATCTTCTTCATGTGCAACAAGGCCTCCAAATGGTTGCTTAGACTTAAGCAAGCCCTTTACCGCTATTATCGCCAAAAATATCAGTGCTTAAAAAATCAACTGCCATATCCCCCGAAACTGTCGACTTTTTTGACAAAGTCGCTATTAAACCAGCACAAAAAAACCACCGAAGCCGGTGAGGCTTGGTGGCTTTCGATCAAACTTTGTTTAGCGCATCGAGGTCTGCATCTCAGCGTTCTGCTTGGAATCGCTGATTAAACGGGTTGGCAAAAGAGCTTCCATCAGAGCCATGTTTGCCTGGGGACCTTCATACCAGCGTTTGTAGTAGAAGTAATTTCTCATCACCAGCTTCACATAAGAGCGAGTCTCTTTGTAGGGAATCCGTTCGATGAAGAGGATCAGGTCGCTGCTGTCGATATTCGCCAACCATCGTTCCGTCGCTCTTGGGTTGGCGTTATAACTCGTCAGGACAAAGACCGGATGTTTGTACTTCTGAAGGAGTCGGTTGACGTGATGCACACCGAGCATCACGTTAGTTTCTGGATCCGAGAGGTTCTTCTCATCCGCCAACGCTCCGGACACCAATCCACCTTTGCCCGCGTCCACATAGTGAGAGCCGAGGGCCCGCGCTTCCATGCGAGCGGTGGCGGGCATCATCTGCATGAGTCCGCGTGCACCTACCGGTGACTGAGCTTTAGGATTGAACACACTTTCCTGACGAATGATCGCGTTTACGTAGTGAGGATCGACGCCAAGTTTCTTGGAATAATGTTCGATCAAAGTTGCAAAGTTTCTGGGGAAGAGGATGCGCTCCATGCCTTTGGGCAAGGTCACACGATAGCCCTTCGAGAGGTTCTGATAGCTCTTCACAGCGGCCAGATAATCGCCCGACGCATACTGAAAGATAGCCTTGGCCAGGAGACGATGATCGCTATTCGGTCCCAGCGGAATTTCGTTGATCTCACAGGCCGCTTCCGTCTTCAAACCACCCGCCAGAAGATTCTCAGACCGATCGAGGATCGCACGGTCGCTTCTTTGGAAATCCTTGAGCATTTCCGAGCGGCTAAAGACCGGGACTTGCATGGGAGGCAGAAAATAGATTTTGTTGTTCATCTTCTCGAGAGCGAGCTGACCGAGGGCGCCGTAGAACGTCGAGTAGAACTCTTGAGCCAATCGTTGCCAAAAGAATTCGGCCCGTTTCTTCTGATCTTTTTCATAGTAGATCTTGCCCGCCCAGTAGAGGGCCATGGGCAGAGTCCCTGAATCACGATCATTGGAATTTTTGCGGGTCTCACGATCGATTAAATTGATGGCAGCCGCGAGGGCGTCGTCGCCCTGCTTTTGAATTGCGGCGATAATGATCGTTTCACTCAGGGCTTCATTCACCTTCTCGTCTTTGGGATAGAGTTCGACGAATTTTTTGAATTTGACCTCAGCTTCGTCGAAGTTGCCTTCATTCTCGACGATGCGGGCATAGGTAAAGAGAGCATCGGCATGAACGTCTGGATTCGACTTTTCCGATTGAGCCAGAAGATCAGCGAAGAGCGCACGCGATTCTTCGAATTGATTGCGACCCCAGAGAATAAGACCGCGTTTACGCTTGGCGAGAGCTTCACCGACAAATCCATAACGATCCTTAAGGGGCTCTTCCATCTGCTCCCAGAAGGTCAGGCGATTTTTGTCGCCTTTTGCTCGCCAGCAACTTTCAAGCTTGGCGCCGCTGGCTTCAATCAGATTAAGGTATTTTTTGTCTCTATCATCTTTAATGCCCTGTAGCAGATCACGCTGGGCCTTTTCACACATTTCTTCTTTCGATGCTTTGTCGGCGATGTCTGTGCTTTTTTTGACAATGCTTGGCTGCATCATTTCGATTTTTTCTTCGAAGAGGTCGGGATAATTACTAACCAACCGCGGGAAGGGAGCCAATGCCTGGACCAATTCCTTGCGCATGTCTTTCAGAGTCGACTCATCGAGACGATAGATGAGAGTCCGCAAGGCTTCTTCCTGAAACTGCGGGGACTTGAACTCTTGAATCATGGCCAGGAAGCGACTCGCATCCACTTTTCTCAACTGGGCTTTTTCACTGCCGCGCATCTCCTTGAGAATAACGCGTTTGCGCGGGCAGCTCACGCCGCCATTGGCCAGCAACATGGCTTCGACCTGCTGCAAATCAGATGTGCTAAGATCACCGCTTTCTATAAGAGTTTGCCCCAAGTAAGGGAACATAGGAGCATCTTTAAGCTCCTTCTCTTTTGCCTGAAGGAATTTTAGGGCTTTTTCACTACTGCCCTTGCGCCCTGCCGCCCGGCGAATATCCCACATAAAGCGTGTGTATTCGTCCAATGATTTCGCATATTTCTGGTATTCCGCATCCGTGAGGAGCAGAGGCGACGAACCATTTTGCATGGCACCGATCCACTTATCGAAGGCTTCATCCGCTTGACGAACACCTGGACGAATCTCACGAAGAGATTGGTTTTCAGGAGGTGTTAGAGCCATTGCGCGCTGAGGATGACAAATCCCAAGGACAGCAAGAAATCCCAGAAAACTGAGACGCAGTCGATTCATGTATGTACCAGGTGCTAGGGGGAAGAAAGATATATTCTTTTAAGAATAGCACGGTGGCTTTCCGGCGAGAAAGCCAAAAGAAGGGAACGGACAGATGTTGGAAATATCGCTGGGTGAGGGTAAATTCAGGACTTTGAACTCGCCTTCGCAGGCAAGATATTATGCTCATTGCCAAAGCTAGCAATTCCCTCACTTCGAACCCAGCCACGCTTCTGATCAGAGAGCTCGATCTTGACCCAATCGTTACTGGTCTCAAGGATCTGAAACGGAGCACCAGCATGAAGTTCAAAAATTACGACGGACTGGGTGGGTCCTGAGTAGGCTTCGAGCTTAGGCGCGATGACCGCACCCTGATCGGGAACAAACTGTGATTTATAGAAAAGACTTGCGGCGCTGTATAGACTCAGGAGAAAAAAGATGCTTCCGACTGATGTCGCGGCTGTGCGATAGCGTGTTCGCAGGAAAGCGTAGCTATAAACGGCAGCTGCGATCAAAAATACAGAAATGCTCAGGTAGAACAGCTCGCGCTCCGTCGTCCATTGATCCAGGAGAAAACTTGTCTCCATCGGGCGATGAAAATTATTGTCCAGCTTGTCCTGGGTTTGACCTAAAAGAAATCGAAGATTGTACTGAAAGTCACCCTGTCTCGGCTGAAGCTGTGTGGCGCGGAGATAGGAAGCAACTGCCTGTCCCAGTTCCTTCTGACGATCGAAGGCCAGCCCGAGGTTGTGATAGACGCTGGCCGAGGGAGAAGGGGAGGATTTGGACTCCGAGGCTTCGATAACCTGAAGATATTGATTGACGGCATCCTCATACTGACCGGACTGATAGGCCGCTTGAGCCTTGTCCAGACTTCCGGCCTGAACGGGCGACGCAGAGATCAGGTTTGCGGCGATGCTTACCCATAGACATGTTGCCAGTTTTAAGCGCCTTAGCATTGTCGCTCCATTTGCTCTAAGACTTTGCGCGTCTTCATCAAAAGCTCTTCCCCACGGCTCGGATTCTGCCCCAAAGGGGGAGCATAGATCATCTGATCCAAAGCGCTCCACACTTCACGCAGTTCAAGCAGAGTATCGCGATCCACTTCCTTGCTGCGGAGATAGCCCTCGATATCGCGCAAGGTGACAGCGGCACCTGTCACACCAAACTTGGCGCCCGTATAATCTTTAAAACAACCTTGCGCCATGCGCAGCGCTGCCGCGAGATCTTGCTTCTGCAGACAATGATGCGCGGCATCCAACTGTTTCTTCGATAATTTGAAGGCTTTATTTGCGCGTTGAATGCGCAGCAATTCTTCTGGCGGTGCTTTGGTCATGGCGAGCCAGCCCGAAGCTCCTAACCCCGTCATGCCAAGGGCTAACAACAGACCCCCGATCATCCAATCGCTTTGGGTCAATTGATCGGAGCTGGAGAGCATGCGCTGAGAGTGAGGCTCAACCAAATCTTTGCCGATCAGCTCTACAGCGACCTTCTTTTGCTCGACTTTAGTCGGCGCTTTACCCGCCGCCGGGGGTACGGGAGCAGTCTGAGAATCCGTCTCCGGAGCTCCTGGAACAGGTGTCGTTCCCGCGAGAGCCTGCCCGCCTATCTCAATGCTTCCCAGCTCGGCGACCAGATCCTGGTAGGCGGCTTTTTTAGGATCGAAGACCTGGACCACGAGTTTGCCCAAGGGAAAATGACCAGGCTTACCGGGGACAATGGCATATTTGAAAGTTTTTTCGGAGGTAATACCTTTTTCAGCATCCAGTTCTTCGCGGGTTTCTGGTTTGTCTTTGTAGACTTTGGCGACTGAACTATCGAAGGGAAGCGTAAGATCAGACATTCCGCTACTGGCGCCGAGGCCCTGGATATTTACGGTGAGGTTCAAGGTATCGCCGGCATTCCCACTCTGTGGATTGAGTCCGGCGCTCATGGCAAACTCGCCCACCAGACCCGAGAAATCTTTTCTTCGTCCGGCTAGGGGGAGTGGCAGCACCTTGATCGTGGCCGCATCACTTCGCAGCCTTTTTTCCTGCAGTTCTGTAGGGCCCATAAGATCATCAAAGAAGGAGCGTGAGCGTTGTCTCCGGCTCACGGCGACGCGGGCCACGAGTATCGCAGGCTCAATCGTAAAATCGCCTTCGCGCGTGGGGATGAGAACAGCATCGAGTTCGGTCACATTATATTCGGCATTGCCGCGCATTTGGGTGTAGGTCTTTTGGCCTTCGATATTCTTGATCTGAAAGGCCGAGGGATATTTGAAATCAGGCTGGGCACCAACGACTTTGACTCGATTATAGACTTTGATCTTCACACCGATAGCTTCGCCGACATAAACGGAATTTTTCGAAAAACTTCTTTCGACAAAAATTCCTTCCTCCCCTTGGGCGCTTGCTGGACCTGCCGCGCTGCCTGAAGCAGAACCTCCACCGCTTCCTGAAGTGGCTGAAACTTTCATTTCAAGAGGCAAGGTCTGCATAACTTTGCCATCCACTTTCATACTGAGAGGGGGGATATTATAGGTTCCAGCCTTGCTGGGTGTCAGGACAAACTGAACCTGAACCTCGCGCGAATATTTGCCGTTTACGATCGAAATATTTTGGCTTTTACCGGCTGCGTGAACCTCAAGACCATCGACCACCGGAAACTGGGGATCATCGTCGAAGCTGCCCTGGATGACCAGGGTGTAGACGAATTGATCCTCAAGGGAACCCTCGGACTTGTCGAGTTCGCCTGTCAGGACTCCTGCAAAAGCTGTAGCTGAGGAAAGGAACCACAGCATGACTGCAATTAGGCTACTGCTACCAATTCTTACCATCTGCCCCTCTTTTGCCTGTCGCCTCAGTATCCGTTAATGGATAACGGCCAATTTTGTCATCGATGGTTCGGAGCAACCGTTCTGCCTCCTGGCTTTTGAGTTCGGCGGGAGTCATGATCGCCTGACCCTTCTTCATTTCTTCTGATGCTTTTGCCGCCTTTTGCTCCGCAGTCATGGATTCATGCCCTTTTTCCTTTGAGGGATCCTGATCCTTGCCCTTTTGTTCTTCGGCCATCGCCTTCTCATTTTCGGGCTTTTTCTCACTGGCCTTATCTTTATTTTCGCCGTCTTTCTTCTGATCTTTGCCGGCGGAGCTTTCGGATTGCTTCTTCTCCTTACCCTTTTCCTCCTTGGACTGACCCGATGCAGACTGCTGATCCTTCTTCCCCTGTTCGTCCTGCTCTTTCTTCTTATCCTCGGCCGACTTCTGATCCTGGCCCTTGGATTCCTGACTCTTCTCGTCTTTTTGGTCTTTTTTCGATTCGTCCGACTTGTTGTCAGCCTGTTTCTGCTGATCCTTTTGTTCCTGATCCTTCTTGTCTTTATCTTCAGCCTGTTTCGAATCCTGCTTCGGATCGTCTTTCGACTTATTCTCTTCAGGATTCTGTTTCAAGTGCTGCTCGACCCACTCCAGATTTTCCCGAATGGGCTTATTGTCATTATCGAAGGAAAGGGCCTCTTTCAGCGAATCGCGAGCGCCTTCCAACTCTTTCTTATCGATCTGGATTAGCGCCATGTTGTGAAGGGCCCTGGCCTTTAACAGGGGATCCAGTCCCGTTCCAGTGGCGGCGCGTTGCCAGAACTTTGAGGCCTCGTCGGCGTGACCCGCCTTATACGACGCCACACCCGCATTATAATTTGCAACTTGGCCCGACTGACTGGAAGCGAAAGCCTGAAAGCCCTTGGCAGCCTCCTCATACTTTCCGCTGTCATAGGCGTCGAAAGCTGAATCAAGCTCTCGGCTATGCCCCCGTATCATATGGTCGAGACGCTCGATCAGTGAGCGGGCCTCGGCCTTCCCACCGAGGAGCAACACCATCAGGCTTGAGAGAACTAGCAGAAATAACTTCATAAACTTTGCCCGAGTTGCAAGCTGTCCAGCCACTGTCTGACCTGCTTCTCCCAACGCCGTCTCTCGAGCTCGTCACAGGGTTGATAAGCAAAGAGGACTTTGTCTGCGGTCTTGAGGAATTCTGCACAGTCTGCCTGAAAATCCGATGAGAATTGCGAATTCTTTTGTAGATACGCCAAGAATTCTGCGGAGGTGTAGGCCGTGAAAGGCTCACGGAGCTTAAGTTCGAGCCCCTGACGGAGAGAGTGGTTGAGAATCCCAATAGCTTCCGCAGGCGACGATTTGTTTTCCACTTCTTTCAAAGTGAGTTGGAGGCTTTCCCAAGGAGTCAAAGCATGTGTCATCCGCGCCTTTTTTTGTTTTTTTCTGCGCCAATAAACATAAGCGCCCAATCCCAGCAGGATGAGCAAGAGAACCAAGGTCGCGTAGAAGAGGGCCGTGGTAAGCCCGATCGTGCTGGATGGCGCTAAATCAAAAATCCCGTGAGGTGGTTTAACCTCGGCACTCGAAGGCATGCTCGTTTCCTTATGGCACTGGAATCTGAGCCAGGATTTTCGTAATCATCTCTTCGGTCGTCATGTTCTCAGCTTCGGCTTCAAAACTTGGGATAATGCGGTGCCGCAAAACATCTTCTGCGATGTCTTTCACGTCCTGAGGAATGACATAAGCACGCCCTTGAAAGAGTGCATTTAGACGTGCAGCGCGTTCAAGGTTGATCGAGGCCCGGGGACTGGCTCCGACCCGAATCAATCCCGCGAGGCGTGAAACACCATAAGCTTCCGGACGACGGGTGGCGAATACGATATCGACGATGTATTTGCGGATGTTTTCGGCGACATGAATCGCTGGCACCAAAGACTGATAATGCTCAAGCTGGCGCGCGTTAACCACCTTGGCCAGATGATGGGGCTGCGCACTCGCCATTCGCTCGATGACCTGCATTTCTTCTGCGGGACTGCCGTAATCCACTTTAAGCTTGAAGAAGAAGCGGTCGAGTTGAGCTTCAGGCAGGGGATAGGTTCCCTCCTGCTCAATCGGGTTTTGCGTCGCGAGCACCAAAAAGGGCTTGGGCAGCATGTAAGTCTCATCGGCGATAGTCACCTGACGCTCCTGCATCGCTTCAAGCAAAGCGGCTTGCACTTTGGCCGGCGCCCGGTTGATTTCATCGGCGATCAGCAGGTTGGTAAAGATCGGACCTTTCTTGACTTTGAATTCCGCCTGACGCGGATCAAAAATTTGTGTGCCGACCACATCGGCCGGAAGCAGATCCGGTGTGAACTGCACACGGTTGACCTGAAGTTCTGAGACTTCACCCAAAGCTTTTACCGCCGTGGTTTTGGCCAGACCGGGAAGACCTTCCAAAAGGATGTGACCTTGGCCGATAAGTCCCATCAACAGGCGTTCAACAACGATATGCTGACCGACAACGCGTTGGCCCATCGTCGCAAGAATGACCTTCATCGACTCAGCGGCAGCTTCCACTTTAGCTTGGATATCATCATGCATAATGTTTGGTAATCTCCCTATCGAACTTTACGCTTACGTTTGGAACCGCGTAGAGAATTAATGACCCAGAAAAAGCCAGGGATCAAGAACAAGTATCGAGTCCCGTTTTCACTCCCACCCATGCCGAGCACACCACAGCCCGAACGCACGGCATCGGGTCTCTGCGCGACGAGAACCGGGGCGGTATCAAGGGTCGGATCGATCGCGGTCAGGGCATTCACCACACCGCTACCGAGCAGGGGCACGAGACCCGCACCTTTAATATTAGGCCTATAAGCGTTATTGATACCATCCGAATATAGCTTAGACGGATTCGCCGTTTGAATCAGCCGCGTTTCGAGTTGCTGGGCGGTCAGATCTGGCTCCTGGCTAAGGATCAGTCCGGCTATACCCGCAACAACCGGTGAGGCCATCGATGTACCGGCTCGACATTCGGCTCCACCACCGGGAACCGAAGAAAGAATACCATTGCCTCCCCCGCAGTCGCCATCACCAGGGGCCGCGATATCCACCCACATTCCGAAGTTGGACGACGAAGACTTGAAAGGCTTTTCCGTAGCACTCTCCACGTTCGAAACAGCCAGGACATCGTCAAATCCCGCGGGATATTGACGCTTCATCGTATCTTCGTTGCCCGCCGCCGCCACCATAAGGGTCCCGCGACCGAAGGTCTTCAGAGCCTTGATGAACAGCTCCACCGATCTGGAGTTTTCAAACTTGCCAAAGGAAGCGTTGATCACACGAACCGATGGCTGACCGCCGGATTTGAAACCAGAGATATAGGCGAGTCCGGCAAGGATGGAAGAATCCTTGATGGGAAAACTCTCTTCGCCCCCTTTGGATTCGACCTCGACGACTTTGACAACAAGGATTTTACAGTAAGGACACATTCCTGTGAACTCTGTCGAGTTCCGGCCCCCGATAATTCCGGCCACGTGCGTCCCGTGTTCGCACTGACCGCTTGAGGTTGCACATCGCTCTCCGAAATTCGATGTGCCGGTGGGAAAGACGCTGCCGTCACCCAGGACATCCTTGGTGGCGATCGTCGTATTGCAACCATAGATATCACCTCTACACTGCTTGTTTTGCCCTTGCTCGTTCACGAAAATCGCATCTTTAAGATTGGGATGCAGGACGTCAACGCCTGAGTCCATGACGGCGACGAGAGGCTCCGCCTTCACACCCAGGGTCGAAATTTTTTCGATGGCATCGATGAGGGACACCTCTTCAAGCCAGGGCGTAGCCACGTTGCCTTTGAAGGAGGTGACGATCTTGTCTTCCGTCTCACCTTTGGTCGCGCGCTTCGAGTTGGGTTCGGCAAAGATTATTTTTTTGGAATCGTACCAATTTCGAAGCTGACGACGGGCGGACGCTTCGTCGCTGAAAGTGATCTCAGTGAGATGCGTGTATTCTTCCGCTGCGTTTAATCCCGTGTTCATAAAAGGGTGGGAATCGAGATTAAATTCCTGGCTGAACGAGCGGCCGGGATAGGTGAGATTCAAACGCGCGATAGCCCGATGAGTATCAACGACTCGCGTGTTCTGCAGCATACTTTGCAGACCCTGCTGAATCTGCAGGAGTGAGGTCGCAGCCCTTGGCGTCGTTGCTGTTTCGCGAAAAGCGACGAGATAACTAAAGGGCACAACGTCGCCCTGCACACGTTCGGCATCCGTTGCAAAACGGAGATCGAGAGCCGACGTTTGGGAGATCTTCTGTTTATCGTCATCGCGACCGCAGGCGGTCACGCCGAGAAGCATGGAAAGATAGAGTGATAGGGAAAGAAAACCGTATCGTCGCACTGGGTATCCTCCGAGTCTGATTTTTCATAATACGTGCCGGAGGAGCAAAGCCTCAACTCTAATCCTTAATCTGGATCAAGTCGGATCTCCGCTCATTAAACGGGCATGTTTGCGCTGG
>JACMPP010000041.1 GCA_014377445.1 Oligoflexus sp. | reverse complement strand
CCCTCGTCATCGATACGACCCTTCCCTCGGTAGCCTCTGGCATCACCTTCCCCGATTCCTATTCCTTGACCCCAAGCTTTCTGATGAGCTGGACTTCAGGAAGCGATACGAACTTTCAAGCGAGTGACGTCAAGCTTTGTCTCAACAGTGGCTGCACGACGAGCTGTGTGAGTTCTACGGCCTCCGCAGCTTCACCTGCGAGCGTCACCGGCGTAGTCGGCACAACTTATTACGGCTGCGTGCAGTCACGCGATCTCGCGGGCAACGTATCTGGCTTTAGCTCGTCGGCTTCGACAGTTACGGTTGAAGCTTTGCCGAATTTCGCAGGAGTCCTATCAGGAGAAATCTTAGGGAGCTGGGCCGATGGCACAGGAAAACTGGAGCTGACCTTCGGCGGCACTCCGGCAGCGACTATTCAAAAATATCAGGTCTTTTATAGCGCGAGTTCTACTTTCGGTTCTTTCGATCTTTCCAGTCCCATCGCCACGATTAACTATGGGGACGCTACTTATGATGCCACGCCTACAGATACCAAGCTCCTCGTCTCCGTACCAGTCGCAAATTTAAAGGATGGCTACTATTATGTTCGCTACTACGATGTAAACGGCAAATATGTGGACCCTAATCGATCGATCTCAAGTATAGTCTATGTTTTAAAAGGCACGCCGGGCTATGTCCTCATTCCAAAGAAATTCTCTAGCCTCGCTTATGACTATTACATCATGCGCTACGAAGCGTCCCTTTCTTCCGGCGGAAGCAATGCCGGAGGCGATACCGTCACTACCACCGAAGCCAATCTTACTGGTTGTTCTTATAAATTTCATGTCGATGGCACCGCCGCTGATCCAAGCTGCGGCAGCAAAGTCATTACCAAAGCTGCCGAAAGTTTTGCTGGCGTCACGCCACAGGCGAGCATCTCGTGGCCGACAGCATATTATGCCTGCCGTAATGCAAGTAACGCGAACGCCAAAGTTCGGCTGCCGACCGCTGAGGAATGGAGGCGGGCCTCGAAGTGGATTGGTACGAGCTATACGGGTATGTGGACGACCTACACCAATAACACAGGTGGCAACTGTAATGTGACAGCTGGTTCGGTAGGACTCACCGGATCCGCAACACTTTGTAAAAATGCTCTAGGCGTTCAAGATATGGCTGGAAACCTGAGGGAGTGGGTCGATAACCGGATGCTCCAGTACAGCATCAGCGGGAATACCGAGTCGCGCTTTAGCTACGGCCCTACCATCGGCCGTACAATGGCAAACGGTATCGATAATATTATTCGACGCTTTCATACCTTGGATCCTGGAGCCAATGGTCTCGCCATGACGCTCGGCGCTGACTTTAAAACTCCAAGCTGGGCCGATCAAAAGCAATATGGGGCAGATGTTCAAAACTGGGCTGATCCAGCCACCGCTAGCGACACTGGTATTGGTTTTCGTTGCCTAGGCTTTAGAGCGGATACGATGCCACTCATGAGCCAGCTGGCACTGCCTGACGAGCCTAAATTTGTCACAGCCGATCTTGCTACGGTAGGCCGCATTCCTGAAAATCTATTTGTTAGAGACAATCGCTGGGAAACCGTCACCATTACTGTAAATGGAACCACCACCGATGCCGTAGCCGAAGGTAGAGTCGATATCACCTGGCAGCCATGGATGAAGACCACCTGCAATACCTTAGGCACCTGCACAGCTTCGGACGTAGGACTCGTTTACAAGCTCTATCGCTTCACCGAACCCAATCGCCAATCCATTCGCACAGCGACACCGTGGGCCCTGAATAATACAGGCAGCAACTACACGGCTGACAAGCCCCTCGATCCTCTGGCGGTCGATTCACTTGGCACGCGGCTCTTTACCAGTAGCACGACCGATGGTACGCTCATCGCCACGATCAGCAATTGCATCACGGCAACGCCTGCCAATTGTAGTTTTGCTGATTTATCAACGACCGATGGCGGAAGCTTGGTTGTAGGCCTGATTTACAATTATATCCTGTTGGTCGAAGATGCCAACGGCAATGCTGTCACACCCTCAGTCCAGCGCTACCGCTCCCCTTATTTTACAGGGCCTCCTGTCAATTCTGCGGCGGCATTTCGCATGGAGCCGAGATTGAGGCGAGCTAGTGTCTTCTTGGTTGATGAATATTTTCAGCAGAATCAGACCCGGCCGCAAATCATGGTGCACGTGCCGATGAATCAATCCGGACTCGATTACGATTTTTATATTCAGAAATATGAGAATTCTCAGTATGGGGGAACAGTCTCAAATAATACTCCTGCTGGAGCAGGGAGTTGGCCTTCGCAAGGAACCTCAGGCGCTTGGCTCAGCAACGCTGCGGTTTGTCATGACAAGCTTCTTGCGACCGGAGCTTTTGACCTTACTGGCTGCGGCAATGGAACGGCTTTGAATGCGACCACTGCAACGGTCCAATCTAAACAAGGGACAATGCCCCTGGTTAGCATCGACCAAGGGTCGTCGTGGAAAGCTTGCCGGAATACAGGGCTCAGTGATGCCAATGGAGCAGTCTATTATCTCAATCTTGCAAGTGATGGGCAATGGCACAAAGCAGCGGACTGGGGCGATGTTGATCAGAATGGAACAATAGATCAGAGTGTCTATAGTGCTAACGTTACGGTCTCGATTCCAACTCTCGAATATAACGCAACAGGCGCTGATACCACCACTGTCCGCTGTCACACTGACAATAACCCTGCAGTGGCCTACACGAGCAATAGTTCGCAGACAGCCAATTGTCGCTCTCGCTATGGTGCAGCGGATATGGTGGGTAACGCTTGGGAATGGACTTCAGGGCAACAAAACAGCGGATCTGGAAGCGACAACGGCAGCGATGGCCTCTGGTATGGGATCAACTTGCCGACAGGAAGCAGCTCGATATCGGCTTTGAGAGAAGATCTCTTACGCGCTTATCCAACGTCCTCTGCACTTTCCGTAATAGCGGATAATTCTGATAGTTATGAGTATGCCAGTTCCTTGCGCGGCGCGATCCGCGGTGGCGCCTGGAACAATGGATCTGCCGGTGCCGGCCGCTGGATGCTGTGGGTACCCTACTTTCCCTCCGATAACTTTGCGAGTGTTAGTGGGCGCTGCTCCCTCTAAGCCATGAATGAAGATTAGGTTTTAGCAGTTAAGTCTTGCTTTCGACTAAGACCCTTCTAGGGGCCGTACTCAAAATTTGCTGAAAATATCGGCTAGATCGGAGATGACTTTGACCGTGAGATTTGGCGGGTTTTCATCAAATCGCATGACGATTGCAATAAGTAGTTGAAGTTCAAGGATTTTTCTCAATAGTCGAGATACT
>JACMPP010000040.1 GCA_014377445.1 Oligoflexus sp. | reverse complement strand
TGAGCGTCCTCTCCGCGAGGAAATGCTTGAGATCAAACTCCTTCAAAGAGCTGATCTTCTGTTCACAAAAATCATAACGGGTTGAATGAATATTCTGGACTTCCGGAACGGCGACGACCAGCATGCGCGCGGCCTTGGCGGCGATCGCACCAATCACCGAGTCCTCGAAGACGAGGAGTTCGGTCGGTGCAATTTCCAGGAGATTCGCAGTCATGAGGTAGGCCGCCGGGTGGGGTTTGCCATGCGTTTCATGTTCGGCCGAATGGATAACCGAAAAATAAGCCAGCACCCCAATTTTTTTGAGTGCGACACCGATCAAATGGGATGGCGACGAACTGCAGACGGCGAGAGGTATCTTCGCTTCGTGCAGAGCTTTTATGAGTTCCAGAGCGCCTTCTTTGGCAACACCCTTCTGCTCGATCAGTGCTTCGACCCGACTTAAAATATCCTTTTGAACATCGGCGAGGCTTCGGCCTTCCCAAGGGAACTTCTGATACCAATGTTGAACAGCGGCGTCGACCCGGAGGCCTGTCGTCTCGCCTTTGAGATGCTTTTTGAGATCGATCCCCAGGCTTTCGTAGATCTCAATATCAGCCTGGAGCCAGAAGGGCTCTGAATCGATCAGGAGCCCATCCATATCAAAGATTACGCCTTTGATCTTTACGCTCATCTAGGCCACGCGCCTGGCGAGGACTCGATAGTTATTCGCCCAGCCTGGACGTCTCATGAAAGGCGCCAGAATCAGGTCGCAGATCCAACCGGCGGCTATCAGGGGCAGACAAACCATAAACACAGCCTTGTGCCAGAGTCTTCGGAATCCCGAGGTATGCGAAATCCAGGGCATGTCGACCGGCCGCGCGATGCGGTTGACGAGGAGGCCGACAGAAACCATGATATCGACCGGACGGTGCGCTTCGCCTCGATGCCAAAGTATAGGTTCAAAATCATTGTCTTTGAGAATACGTTCAAGATTGGTCGCGGATAGAAAGTGTTGATGCTGTGGCTGGAACCAGGGCATCCAGTAGCGACCAAAGATCTGACCGAATTTGCAATCGGGATCTGGCAGCTCGATCATCAGGTGACCACCATTCGGCAGGATCTTGGCTGCGGCTTCGATCTCGGATTTGGGGTCGCGGGTATGCTCCAGATAGTGACTCATACTGATCACATCGTATTCATTGCGTTCGGCAAGGCTGTCGGCAAGCTCTGGAAAGAGACCGCGGTAAGACTTGTTGGTCCAACCCATCTTTTCTGCGGATTCAACAGACTCGCTTAGATCCAGCACATCAAATGAAACATTCGGCCAGACATCGCGGGCATAACAGCAGAAGTGTCCGTGCCCTCCCCCAACGTCGAGCCAACGGGTGGGATTTGCGGATCCAACAAGCATTCTCGCTCTGGCTTTATAGGGTCCACTGCCGTGACCGAAGATGCCTTCCAGCTTCTCCTCGCCAAGTCCATCGTAAAAATCGCGATAATAAAAGCCCAGACCTTCGATCGAAAGGCGCGGGTTTTGAAACATGTGATTGCAGGATTCACAGCGATCGATGACGAATTTACCAGGCTTGAATTGAATCATGTCGCTGGTCGAAACCATATTCGTTAGTTTGCCATGTCCGCAGAGTGGACAATCGCCTCTCACTTCTTCGAAGAAACGTCCCGTACCTTCCGCTAGAAGCTCTTTGTAGACCGGACGCTCCCGATCGACGGCTTCGGACGATCGAATCGATTTCTGATACAGAGAGGCTTCGAAAGTTGTGAACGCATCGATAAAAGGGCGAAAGAGCGTATAAACAGGCATTTCAGGTACTTTGAGTTTCGATCCGGCAAAGATCAGAACGGGTTGAAAAGCATAGATAAAAATGGTGAGCAGGGCAAGTTTAGGCTCAAAATAAAGTCCCGCAGCCAGGAGCCCGAGCTGCAGACTGATCAGAGGCAATCCGAATGGCCCGAAGAACAAGGCTTGAAGACGACCCTCGAGACCATAAGCCCGGCGCGAGCTCTTGAGATTGGGCGCGACGGCTATGTCCATACTTGTATTCGCGTATTTCTTGAGTTCGTCGGCAAGAAGGGCAAAATCAGCAGCTGAACGGGGATCAGCGACATTGCGATCCATGCGGGCGATCAGATCGTTGTGGACCAGAATCGCTTCGCCGATCATGCGTGATGGCACCAGACGGGAAGCGCGGAACTTGGCAATATCGATAGTCTGCATGCAAACGAGGGCTTCAGGAGCAGGAAGATCTTCGGGAACCAGAACCAAAACCTGGAGACCTTCACGCGCGGCATAGGCACTTGCAGCCCGTCGTGTCTCATGGTCGATCGAACGTCCGCCTCGTGTAATAAACCGATGCTCAGGCAGCACTTTATCATCGCTAGGCGGAAGACTTATGAGAGCCTTGACCCGAGCCCGAAGCCTGAAACCATCAAGCAACCAAAGCAGCGCTAAGAGAACCATGACGATAGACCAGAAGTTCATACCAATGTCCTTGGCTCTGTCAGGCTTCTTGGGCCTTCGAGAGCTTGATGAGGTGTTCTGCCGCGAGTCGGGATCCCCCACTCTCTTTCAAGGTCTGTTGAACACGGCGAGCCGCGGCCTTGAATTGTGGTTCTTCGAGTATGCGCTGCGTGGCCGCATATAGATCCGCACTCTTAAATCGTTCGAAATGAAGTCTTAAACCAGCTCCTGAGCGAACGAGTTGTTCGGCTATTACAGGCTGATCGTCTTTAATGGGGGCCACAATGGAAGGTATACCGTTGACAAGTGTTTCGCAAAAGGTATTGTGCCCTCCATGAAAAATTACGGCATCAACATTTTTCAACAGTTCAAGCTGCGGTATCATTTTTTGCACGATGAAATTACTCGGAACGTCGCCGAGCATTTCCGGAGGCGCGGAGATGATGACCTGGAGGTCTTTGCCGCTAAACGCCTGCTTCACTTTTTCATAGAATTTTGCGGAGCGATCAGCGTTGATGGTCCCGAGCGACAGATAAACTTTCTTGTGACTCTTATGCAGTTCGTGCCAGGGAAAGGGAACGAGATCGCCTTCGTCGCGAAGCGATGGTCCAACGAATTGAAAATGCTCCGGAACTTCTTTGTCTGTACCGACGAGCTCGTGAGTCGAAAGGATAAGAACAAGTTTCGGCGACAGATCAGGCCTCTCCCAACGCTCAAGTCCGTAAGCATCCTGGACCTTGCCCAGGATCTCAACCATCCATTCCTTCACTTTAGGAAATTGAACGATAGGATTAAAAACCGCAGCGGACGTCGTCGCGAGTGTCGCCCAGCGAATCCCGGCCATTCGCGCAGCAATGGCTCCGCCAAGAGCTTGCTGATCACAAAGGATGACGTCGGGTTTGAAGCTCTCTATGGCCGCAGTTACACCGGGCAGCATCGCATGGGCGAGCGGGACCAGGAAATCTTCATAGAAAAACTGAAACGATTCAAGCCCCGAAACGCTTTGGGCGCGAGCAAGCCAGGCTTCGTTGACTTCAGAAATTCCAGAATTATCCAAAGGTATGAGAGTGAGATCTTGGGGCAGAAGCGCACGCACACGGACTCCGCAGCCGACCCAGGCCACTTCATGGCCCGCCTCAATCAAGGCACGGCCGATGGCAAACGTTGGATTCACGTGGCCGGCAAGCGGGGGGACGACGATCAGATAACGTGTGGATGAACTCATCAGGGAATCTCCCATTCGAGGGATATGGGCCCTAGACTTGAGGCGGGTAAAAATTGAGTTTCCTTCGACTCATCAATCAAAGTCTGGATCGAATCGATGATCCAGGCTTTGACGCGTTCCGTCTGCTCCCATAGAACAGAATGAGTGCTGCCCTCGACGATCTGCAAATGGCAGTTCGGCATCACTGTTTCGAGTTGGTGAGCCGTCGCAAGAATATCCGATTCCCCGCCGTACATGGCAAAGCAGGGAACGGTGATCTTGTGAAGATCGTTGTCCACGAGATAAGACTCGTTACGAAGGTCATCCATGAGACTTGTATGATAGAGGAGATCCTTCGCATTTTCTTCAAGGCGCCGGCTTTTGCGCAGACTGCGGCGACCCAGCCAGTTATCAAAGTTCTCGATAATCACGCGATCGCGCTCTTCGCCCTGCAGACTGAAAGTCGACAGCATCTGCTGCTTCCACGCTTCGTCGTTGATCTGCGCATCGATAAGGACCAGGCCTGCCACGAGTTCGGGATGCTTCGATGCGAAATTGAGAGCTAGGAGTCCGCCGTAGCTATTGCCGACAAGGATAACCTTCTCGCCGCCCACCACATTCTCAATCAATTCTTTGAGATCATTCAAATGGGTGGCGATTCCGTAACCTGTCTTGGGACGGGCGCTAAAGCCGTGTCCGCGAAGATCGTAGACCAAAGCGCGCGTGAATTGCGCCACAGGATTCGCCAGGGTGAAGAACCAACTGGATAGATTATCCATCACGAAACCGTGAAGGAATACGACGCAGGTCGGCTTCTCTGTCTGGCCCTCTTCCAGCTTGGGCTCCAGAAGTTGATAATGAATTTGCGTGAAATCAACTGTTAAAAAGCTCATTGAAAAAAGCCTCCGAGCGTTTGGTCCAGTTCGAGAGGTTTTTCTGAGGTCAGATAATGACCTCCATCCAACCAATGAAGTTCGGCATTGGGGATCGCTTTGCCTAGACGAATCGCGACGTCCCCGAGCTGGGACTGACTGCCGTAAATCAATTGAACCGGCATCGTCAAAGCGCCCAGTTCTTCGTCTGGAATATCATCTTCATTTTGCAACTGCTCGAGAAGCGTGGTGCTTCCGGCCAGGAATTGCAGACGTTCCAACATGCGTTTCCCGTTACGGCTCGTGAGCAGGACCTTCAATTGATCGGGCAAAACACCGAGCATATCCTCGCCACTTAGGGCAAGAAATTCATCGACGGCGAGTCCACGCGCTGGCGGCAAAGGTCCTTCCACCATGACGAACTTGGTGGTGCGATCCGGGTAGAGTTTGGCAAAGTTGAGTGCGATCAGCGCTCCGTAGCTATGCCCAACCAGGGACACTTTCCCAATATCGAGGGTGTCGAGAAGACATTTAAGATCGCCGACCATGGTCGCGATATCATATCCTGTCGTTGCCTTACTGCTCATCCCATGTCCACGCAAATCATAGACGATCACGCGGTGGGTTTTGGCGAGGGCTGCCCCAGCCCCAAAATACCAAGTCGCCATGTTTCCAAGCATAAGCCCGTGAATCATGACGATGGCCGGAGCATTCGCTTCGCCAAGCACTTGATAATGGATATCGACGCCCGCGGCGCTTAGCGTTGGCATTGTTCGACGAAGCCAACAATGTCACCAACTTTAAGGTTGATGATCTCGTTTAGTTCTTTGCCGGCAAGCCACGATGCAAAATCGAGGCTTTGGCCAAATGTGGTCTGGAGCTTTTCAGACAAAACCACAAACTCAATGCTTTCCATCTCGAGGTCCTTGCTAAAAGACGTGTCGAGTGAAATTTCCTGATCGTTCATGTCCACGTCCTGGCCGATGATCTCTTCGATCAAAAGCTTCACTTCTTCCAGGATATCGTTTTTGCTTTTATTCGTGGCCACAGTTTCATTGGTCTGCAACATGATCAATTTTCCTTCTGACTAACAATGTAAGCGCCGTGCTTGATACTTCGCACCCAGGTCGACTGGATCCGAATCGCTTCCGGCCGAATTTCTTCTATAGGGAATTTGCGGGGGTCGCCCTGCAGGCCAAGGCCTGTTGATTTCGCAAAGGCTTCCTTCGCACTCCAGAAACGTGTGATCCATTCGGAGCGGTCAACGCCGGGAAGAATCGACATTTCATAGGAGCTGAATACGGTCTTTTCGAAACTGGCTTCCCGCTTTTCGATCTTTTCAATATCGATACCGATATCGACCCTTCGACTCACGTTGGCCACGCCCATACCCTCTTTATGAGAGATGGACACCGAGAGAGGGATGTTGCCCGGCATCTCGCTGACGACGGGTTTCCCCAAAGCATCATTTTCAATCCAGATTTCTGCTGGAAAGATGTCGCCCGTATAACCGTTGGTCCAGAGAAAGTTCCGAATCGCGTCTTTCGCAGCAATGCGGCCACAGATCCAGGACTGACGTTTCTTGCCAAGCTTGTGATAGACTTCGCGCTCCGCTTCTCTCAGGTAACGTTTCGCCAGATCCTCGCAGATTGTATCGGTAAGGAATTCGCGTTCGAAGAAGGTGAAACTATCTTTTTGCTCGGAAAGCATCGCGCGTCCCGTGGCCAGAAGAAAGTTCCAGAGTTTGTCATCGCATTCGAAACGCCACTTTTCCCAACCTTCGATCGTCGCCCAAATATGCCCCTCATGGCTGAGTTCCATATTGAACATGATATCGCGGGCCCGAACTCTTTCGCAGCGAACATTGCAATCGACCTCGCCTCGTTCCGGCTGAGGTCCGAAGAAAGAAATTTTGCGGATACGAATCGGCATCGCATATTTGTCGACGGCCATCGCCTGCATGATCCAGATCCCGGCGATCTGTCCGACATTGTCCAGCAGAGCGCCTGGAACGGGCGAGGCACGGATCGTGCCTTGAATACCGTTGTCGCCAACAGCTCTGAAGGCACTGATCCCCTGATAAGCGGGACCATGAAAGAGCCAGCCGCCGTCATAAACCGAAAGGGCCGGAATCGACGAAGCGCGTGGGTTGATCATCGCTTCCAGCTCGGGGGATGGCGCGTGGGTATATTGATCCGCAATGACCACCGTTCCCACGAAGTGACCGACGATATTGATCTTCAATCGATTGCGACCATCGAAATGAATTTCTATTTCAATCGTCTTGGGCTGCTCGACAGCAAGCCAGCGACTGGCCGAGATATTCTCGATGGCGATCACTTTTCTATCGACAAAGAGATCGTTGGCGAGGCGGAGCAGGAGATCGATTGAAGCGGTCATAGGCATAACAGGAAAAAGGTCGTGAATATTCTTCCAACCTTTTTTCTGCTTATAGAAACAGTGATCCATAAGTTCGGGACGATCCTTCAGGGTCAACGTCCGAACGATTTTTTTGCTGAAGGCCGGCACAGCCTGCAAAGCCGCAACGATATCGAGAGTCGCCAACTGAATATCAGCAAAACAGGCCTGTAATTCAGCCATAAGATCAGGCGCAACGGAATGACGAGGCAAAGTCAAATCATCCGACTTGGGAGCAGCCCTGGGCGTAAACGGCAAAATCTTTGCGACCGGCTCATCGACAGCCTGAATGAAGGCATCATCGGGAAGATCAGCCAGTAGGTCGATGCGTAGGTTTGCCCCTTCAACGAAGAGTGCGAGACCAAATCTCTGCAATTGATCGAGACTATCGCGCGTCGCTGTCGCCGTACTCAAACAAAGATGAGGCAGACCGCGCAATGTATCGTTGATGAATCCAGGCAGACTTCCCGCACCGACTTGCACAAAGACCCGGGCGCCTTCGGCGTGGAGTATTTGTGTCAGCTCGCGAAAGCGCACCGATTCCAAAAGATGTTGAACGAGGAGATGACGAAGTTCTTTTTCGTCGCTTGGATAGGGACGGCAGGTTGTGGCCGACCAGACGGGAAGCTTGGCTTTGGAGAGCTTCATCGTATTGATGTTGTGAGCCAGGGGTCCTACGAAGTCTCTGAACATACTTGTGTGAAAGCCGGATCGGAAATCAAGCTTCTGGCACATGATGCGTTTTGATGTTAAACGAGCGACCGCTGTATCGATGCTCCCCTCATCACCACAGATGATGGATTGATGCGGACAGTTATCGTGGGACACTTCAATGCGGGAGAGTCCTTCGATCGCTCCGCGCGCCTGCTCCACACTGCAGCCCAATGCGGCGAAGACCACACCAGGTACGGGGAGCATGCCGGGTTGCAGAGTTTCGACCACCGATTCCACAGTGTCGGAACCGATGACACCGCTGGCCAGAACAGCACTCCATTCGCCCAAACTATGGCCGAACATCAAACTCGGTTTGATCTCGAGACGCTCAAGAATTTTGGAATAGAGGTCCGAAGTGTAAAAAACCTCAGCGCCTCGACTTTCCAAGGTATCGTCCAAGACCGAAGCGCGGGCCGGTATGCTGAAATGCTGAGAGACGGCTGTTACATCTGGCCGACCCAGTGAATCGATGCCGGGATACATGAAAGCCAGCTTGCCGCCTGCAAGCAGCATGCCTGCAGGGCTATACCAAATATCCTGAAGGCCGTGCCAAGCCCTGCCCTTGCCGATTATCTTCTCGGCTTTGGCAATTCGCTCCGGCGAAGGATTAAGTATCGCGAGGCGGAATCCACCTTCCTTATCGATCGCACTTCCCCCCCGATGCAAAGCGGCAATGAGCTCTCTTTGCGACTGGGCTGCAATGATGAGAACCGGCTCGAGGCGACTCATGAATAACCAAAGCTTTCTGGAGATCCGCTCATAATCACGACCTGGCGTGTATTATGTTCCCCGAAACGGAGTTCATCGAGAAAACGCTGCGATCCCACTGCAGGAGGAATAAGCCCGATACCACGACGCTTGTACTCATGCTCAAGCTCTGGCGTAACCATCCCTGTGCCACCCCATGGCCCCCAGTTGATCGAAAGAGTACGACCCAAAATCTTTTTGCCAAGACTGCGCGCCACGTGGTCCAGAGCGTTGTTGGCGGCTGCGTAATCGGTTTGGCCCCGATTACCAAAGGCTCCCGAAACGCTGGAGAAGAGCGCCACGAATTTCACATCGCTTTGCAATTTGGCTTCCAGCACCTCCGCCGGATTCACCTTGGTTTCAAACACGAGTTTGAAAGATTCGGCCGACTTTTCAAGAATGAGAGAGTCGCGGAGAACGCCGGCAGCGTGGATCACTCCGTCGATGCGTCCTTGAGCATAAAGGTCATCGATCAAAGCGCTCAACTTCGCTTTGTTGCGAACATCAAAGCAGTGATAACGAGTGCGGCAACCGAGCGATTCGAGACGCTCAAAGGTCTCGCGCATGTCCCGGTCGTTCAGGATGCGGCGGCATTCGCCTTCGATTTCCGCAGGCTTTTTAAAGAGCCGCGATTTGATAAAGTGCTCACGTAGGCCTTGGAGGTCCTTGATGTCGACCGTGGCAAGGTCTTCCGCGCCGACCATTTCCGTGCGGCCGACAATTTCAAAGCGACAACCGTATTGCTCAGCAAGTTTGGTGGCAACCTGAGCTGCGATCCCGCGCGCGCCGCCGAGCATCAGGACCACGGAATTGCGATCGAGAGAAAGTTTCTCAGGACCCCATTCCGTGAGCAAAGGAACAGCTACGATCTGACGTCTGATATTGCCGTTGTAACCGACTTCGACGAGCGGATCAGCAGCCTGAATTTCTGCAAAAATATGTTTGGCCAGAATTTCTGGTGAATCATTGAGATCGAGATCGATGATCTTGACCAGTTTCTCAGAGAATTCTTTCGCGAGACTTTTGAATAGACCCGAGATGCCGCGTGTCTGGTCGTTGCTGCTGACTTTACCGCTGTGGCCGAATGTGCCCCCACGACCGGTAACACCGATGATGGAATGGACGTTCTTGCGACAGGCATGCTGGACTGTCTTAAAAACTTCGGTGGGATGCGAGCCGGCAGCATCGAGAGTCGAGAGAAGAATGAGTCCATCGGCAGTCTCGTGATCCGGAAGCTCACTCTCCTTGAGATCGAGAACCTTTACATCGGCTCCCTTGTTCTGAAGGAGTTGGGCAAGACTCGCGGCCACACCCTTGTGATCTTGAAGGATCGTGTAGCTCTTATCTTTGAAGTCTTCTCGTTTCGCTGCAGGCAGAGGTGCGTCTTCAATGCGAACGAGGTACTGGCTGACCAGATCCTCTTTCACAGCTAAGGCCGCCTGAATTTCTTTCTCGACAGCGACTGGAGCCGCCTGAGCCGCTGCGGCCTCGACTTGAACAGCTTGCGCGCCCACTTGGGCTTCCAACGCGGTAATGAGCTGACGCAATGTTTTGATCCACGCGAGCTTCTCGAGAGCGCCGCGACTTTCGCTCAAGCGATCGCCGAGTCGTTCGCCGAGATCGGCAAGTATTTCAAATCGTTTAATCGAATCGATGCTGAGATCCGCTTCCAAATCCTGATCGAGATCGAGCATGTCCGAGGGATAACCTGTCTTCTGACTCACAACCGCCAGGACCGTTGCGGCGATATCGAGGACGACCGCGGCAGGTGCTGGAGCAGGGGCGGCCTGTGCGGCCGCCTGATGAACCTGAGATTGCGCCTGAACCTGCACGTGAGCTTGAGGCGTCGTCACTCGGGCCGGAGCCGATTGAATCGGAACCATCTGAACCTGATCCGATCCCAGGAACTGAAGCATGACCTGCTTTTGGCTATCTACGAGCTGACGCATCGATTGAAGATAAGCTTTGACGACCGCTTCTCTCGTTTCGCTGCCACTGTCCAAAGCATCACGATCGTTGGATCCCATTGATGACATACTCACTGTATATTCTCCCGGTTTTAGACCACCTCGAGGGATGACGCCAAATTTAGGTTGAGACAGGTGGCCGTTGACGAGCCACAGGGTCTTGCTCGATTCGTGCTTGCTGAGCTTGACGAGATCGTAAGCTTCAAGTCGACGACCGGCATAGAGAACATCGGTCTTCACGGGAAGCCCCAGAGTTCCGAGTTCGGCGATCAAACTCAGGAACTGCTCAAGGTTGTTACCGCTTCGTCCCATCGAACGGCTGATCTGAGTCTTGCCATCGAGGATACGCTCCACCAGTCCTTTGAGAACGGCACCGGGCCCCACTTCGAGGAAGATCCGCGCGCCGTCGGCATACATTGTTTCAATCTGCTGCACAAACTTCACTGGCTTGACGATCTGACGAGCGTAAGCGCCTTTTAGATCTTCTGGGGAATGAATACCGGCCGTCGTATTCGAATAGATCGCTTTGCTCGGCGTCTTGAATTCAACAGGAGCCAGCGATGCGGCAAAGAGATTTTCCGCCTTGGCCAGCAAAGGCGAATGGAACGCTGCCGAAACGGGGATTTTCTTGGCGTTGAGGCCAAGCGTTTTAAGGTGGACAATTGCGCTCTCGATCTCGCTCACGCCGCCCGAGATGACCACCTGGGTCGGAGCGTTGTGATTGGCGATCGACACGTTCAGGTCTTTGATCGCGGCTGTGACGGCTTCGAGCTTCGCGCTGACGGCTGCCATCGCTCCTGGATTGCCTTGGGCTGCCGTTTCAATCGCCGTGGCCCGCGCTTCGCTCAGGGCCATCAAATCCTTCGGACTGATCGTACCAGCCGCGCAGAGAGCGACGAGTTCACCATAACTGTGACCACCCATCATGTCGCCTACGATACCGAAGCTTCGAAGGAGATCGTAGAAGGCCATATCCACGATGCCGAGGGCCGGCTGTGTGTTGCGCGTTTGTTTAAGGAGTTCTTCCGAAGTCTCGTCAGCACCTTTCGGGAAAATAGCCGGAAGCCATTTTTTGCCGATCGAAAGATATTCTCTCAACTGAGGGAAGGTATTGAATATCTCCGCTCCCATGTTGATGCTCTGACTGCCTTGACCTGAGAAGAGAATGGCGATCTTGCCTGTTTGGGATTGAGCCGGCGCGAGGTAAACGCCTTGGCCTTCTTTTGAAGCGAGGGCCCCTTCAATTTTTTGCAAAAGATCGGTGGCACTCAACGCGACGATTGCACTGTGAATTTTGCCGGTCCCAGCCAGAGCCTGAGTCTTGGCAAGACGGGCAAAGTCGAGGTCAGCATTGCGAATCAAGATCTCTTTCATCACGAACAATTGGTCTTTGGAATGAAAGAAGAAAAGTTCGGCTGGATGCGAACGGCTCGCGGGAGCATCCAGCTTATCCGAAGGCGTTGCATCGTGGGAAACGAGGACGGTATGGAAGTTGGTTCCACCGAAACCGAAGGCGCTTACACCGGCTTTACGCGACTGACTGGTCCAGGGCACGGCGATGGGACTAAAAAAGAAGGGACTCGAATTCGGCTTATAGCCTGGATTCGGATTTTTGACATGAAGAGTCGGTGGTATAATGCCGTGATAGATCGCGAGGCTTGATTTGATAACACCGGCGAGACCCGCTGCACACTTGGAGTGACCGATCTGCGATTTCACTGATCCCAAGGCACAGGTTCTGTTCAGGGCACCGGCTTCCGAGAAGACTTCGCCCAGAGTTTCCATTTCGGTGCGATCGCCTACCACGGTCCCTGTTCCATGCGCTTCGACCAGTTCAATCTCCGCCGGACTCACGCCCGCTCGTTCATAAGCTCTATGGAGAGCACGCATCTGACCCTCTTTACGAGGAGCCGTCAAACCGAGGCTCTTGCCATCGCTGGATGAGCCCACGCCTTTGACCACGGCATAGACCCGATCGTTATCACGAATCGCATCGCTGAGACGTTTCATGACGACGACTGCGATACCCTCCGCCAGGACGATACCATCGGCTTCGGCTGAGAAAGGACGTGATTTGCCGCTCGCTGAAAGTGCTTTGACACTTGAGAACATAAGATAATCGGTGATGCTGTTGTGCAGATCTGCGCCTCCACAAAGAACCATATCGCTCTCACCCCCGGACAATTCCTTGACCGAAAGATCCAGAGCCGCGAGCGATGAAGCGCAGGCTGCGTCCACTGTATAATTAGAACCGCCGAGATCAAGGCGGTTGGCGATACGACCTGAGATCACGTTCGCCAGAATACCCGGAAACGAATCTTCAGTTAGCGACGGAAGGAATTCATCCAGACCGTCTGGAATCGCGCCGGCGTATTGAGGAAACTGAGCGCGGAAGCCATAGGCGGATCCGAGGTCGTTGCCGGCTTCGGCACCGAAGATCACAGAGGTGCGTTCTCGATCAAAACTACGGCTGGCATAGCCCGCATCTTCCAAGGCTTTCTTCGCGACTTTCAAACTCAGGAGTTGAGTCGGCTCAATCGCTGCCATGGAGTTGGGCGGAATGCCGAATTCCAAAGGATCGAATTCGATTTTATTGATGAAGCTGCCCCACTTCGAGATCGACTTGTTGGGCTCGCCTGCTTTCGTTGTAAAATACTTCTCTTTGCTCCAGCGCGTATCCGGAACTTCCGTGACGAGATCCGCTCCGATCAGGATGTTTTTCCAGTACGAATCAAGATCGTTCGCACCCGGGAAAATACAGGCCATGCCGATAATCGCCACGTCTGCCGGAGCCTTCGCCGGATCAGCGGCCATGTCCAGGTCGGCGAGGATAGCGCACGAACCCTTGGTGATAGTCTCGTGGAGTTCGCGCATCGTGCATACGTCATGCCGCATCTGCGCGACTTGACCCAACATGAAGAGGCCCTCATCGATCTGGCGCTTTTCATCGACAGGAACCAGCGCGTCACCGACACGTTCGATCCCTTTGGAGGCCAGGCGGAGACGTCCAACATTGAGGCCTTCCAGTTCGGCCCAGATTTCTTTGGCCTCGACGTTCTGAGCTTTCAACTCCTCTTTTCGCGAGCTAAAGACATCGACAAAAGGCGTGTTCGCACAGCGGGTCGCATGACCCGGCGCGGTCTCAAGCAAAGCGGTTTCTTCGCAGCGAAGGGCTTCATCCTGGAATCGTTTTAGAATCGCACCGCTGGTTACGGCCTCTTGAGTGAAGAGATAAGCGGTTCCGATCAACACCCCAACCTTCGCACCGCGGGCTGAGAGTGGAGCGGCCATAGCCGCGACCAGAGCGCCTGAAAGCGCATCGTGGACACCACCGGCAAAGAATATTTCCAGCTCATGCACCACATCGGATGTAAGGAGTATTTCGATCTGCGTATCCCACAAAACAAAGCTGCTTCGCGGCCCGACATGACCACCGCACTCACGGCCTTCAAAGACGAAGCGACGGGCGCCATCTTTCAAAAATTGTTTGAGGAGTCCGGGCGAAGGCACATGCAAAAAGGTCTTGATTCCACGATCTTCAAAGACTTTGGCCTGGGATGGCCGACCACCTGCGATGAGCATGGCACTCGGATTAAAATCAGCGAGGACTTCGAGCTGATCCTTATGCAACTTCTCATCCACAAATCCAAGGATGCCGACCCCCCAGGGTTTCGACCCAAGTTTTGCAGCGGTTTCAGTGAGAAGTTCGCGACAGGCACTTTTGCCCATCAGAGAGAGGGCCAGGAAAGGCAAGGCGCCTTGATCGGAAACGGCATCGATGAAATCAGGTCGATCGCTCACCCTGGTCATCGGTCCCTGGGCGATCGCAAATTCGGTTCCGTTGGCAAGTGCGAGTGGCGAATGTGGCGAGAGCGCGAGATGGGCTTTTGCCTGACGCAAATGCCCTTTCATCGAACGCTGCATCGATTGAATAAGTGTGCGCACGGAGCGATAGCGTTCCGCCATCGCACGTGCAAAACAGATGTCCTGTCCTGCTGGGATGAAATTACCCTTGAGCGAATGACCGCCCAAACGCGCGGTAAAATCGGCAAAACTGATATCCGCCTCATGCGGCAGCTTCAAATCCGGACGGGTGAAAACCTGATGACCATGAATGATGCGGGTCTCGGTTCCTTCAGCAGGCTCGATAGCTTTTTTGACCTCAGCATCCACACTGCTTTCGCGGAAGAGTGCCAGTTGAGAATCCAAAACCACAGCCTCCGCTCCCGCCAGGAGACAGGCCGCGGCCGAGTGCATTGCGATGCCGCCTTGCACCCAAAACGGTACATTGAGGCGCTTGATTTCCTGGAGAAGGATAAGGCTTGAAGAGGAGCCAATACGTCCCCCACTTTCAGAACCTTTCACTATGAGACCATCTGGCAGGTCTGCAGCGACACGAGATGGAGACAAGAGATCATGTGCTTCTTGATAGGAACAGACTTGGACCCAAACCTGTCGTCCTTCACTACGCCATGCTTTAACAGAGCTCTGGGGACTATCACCAATAATATCGGCGGCATCCAGAACCACATAACTCACAGCCGCTGTTAAATCGGCCGGACTGAAAAGAGAACAATCCGGTAGACGCACTGCATAGGAAGGCAAGCGACGCTCAGCGATCGCAACCAAAGCCGCGCGCCCGATGTCTGCCTGTCGCCCAAGGTCTAGAATACCAAGACCCCCAGCTCTCACTAAGGCTTCGACCAATCCAACATCAGGAGTTTCAAAAGGGGACATGCCAATGACTGATTTGAACATCATAGATTTGACTACCTTCACTTTTCTCTGAGTTCCGTAGGACGAACAGTGAGGTTTCCCCCGTAAACCGAGGGCTCTTTTCTCCTGCTCTTTGCAGGAGTCAAACCCCAGACTCGAATCGATCATGTATTTTTGCGCGCAATAGCTTGCGGTGGAATGGTGACAGGAAGAATGGAATCTTCGCTGAACTCATATTCACAGGTCATCTGATCGACTTCTTAGCGTGTAAACCGTCTGTTATGGGCGGTTCCTAACCAGAGAGCAGAATAAAAGGTCGCCGTGTGGCGAAAATGCAGCCGTTTTTTGTAAACGTGAGCATCCGGATCTAAACTGCGTCAGTCATCAGATTGGAGTTAACCTTCGGTTACTAAATTGCGTCGCTGATTAGCAAGTTATGATCTCTTTATCATTGCAGTCAAGAACAAAGCTTGCTCGTCACATATGGCCGTAGGGCTTGCTGCGTCGGGGTGTAAGAGTCGGAGTCAAACTTGCTTCATAAAGGTAGGTTGGGACTTCCGAATTGTGGCGTCCTGATCAATCCAAGTTGCGTATGAAGATCGTCGTCGGCATGAACTGAGAATTAATCTCAATCTCCCGCTTTCATAAATACGATCATGAACACTCTGCTTTTATAGACTGGGGCGAATCATTGAGAGATCGCGACACACCCATTTATCCCGAGTCAGTTCCTCACAACGACTCGATTAGATGATTCCGCATTATCCAAAACTTGTCCCCCAAACTCTGAGTTGAGAATTTTTTAAATCCTCACAAAAACTGAACGAGTTTGACCAAATTTATGGCAGTAAAGCGACTTATCTAAGGAAAAGTGTAAGTCATCTCCGACAGGTCGAGACAGAAAACGCCTTGTGCGAAGCATTTGAGGAGTTAAGAAATTTTAAACACAGTTCGTCTTAGTGACGAACTCCCATACATTTGTCACATTTGCTGATTGAATTTCCTCTTCTCATTCGTGTTCATGAATTCGCAGAACCAAGTGACTCTGATAATTTTACGGACCCTAACTGTCTTCATCAAGCGAAGCTCGGATAGAAAAAATCGCTGAATCCCTGCTACGATTGGACTTTGCCAAGTCATTTGCAACGATGGTATTTCTGGAACAAAGTGGTCACAAGCGAAATGTCCATTTTTTTCGGGAGAATTTGCGCCGCCTGCGTGCTTGAGATCAAAAGTTTCCCGCTGGAGTTTCTATAAGCTAAATGACTTTCCACGAATAGCTTTCCGAAGCGCGTTCAAGTAGGCCCCCACGCAAAGTCAGCAACTACGCCACGCTCACCGATAAAAAACTCATTCTTTTGAAAGCTGAGCGTTGCGACAGTCCGCCTCTTGTGACAAGTTTGAAAGACCGCGTATGACCTTGAATAGGATTCAGAAAATGACTTTTCAAAGTTCTGTCGATTTAAATCCCTCCGCACCCTCATGGCGAAAGCCAGCCCGAGGCGGGGAGCGGACAAACTCGCAGGCCTAGCCGCCAAGAGTGAGGTAGAACGCGTGGCCGCCCAGATCTGCCTTGCGAATCTTCCTCTCAAAACATTCCTGAATGAAACGCTCATTCCCTACGAAAGCGAAGACGTCACGCGCCTCACATTATCCGTTGTGGGTCTTGAGATGGAGGAGCCTCGTGATGCGTCCGAATTCTTACCTCCGAAAATAGTTGAAACGCCTTCCTAAGCTGCCTCTTTTTAAGGCTTAAGCACGCATTAAGCCTGCATTTACAATTTTTTTCACCCTCCGCCTTATGCCCTGAGATCACAGTCTTTCACGTAAGAAGTATCCTTTCCATCATCCGCCCCTGTGCAAAAAATAGAACGCCTTTGGCAAAAAGCAGCCGAGTAAAAGCCAGCTTTGATGAAGGGATATAATTATGAAACAAATTTTACGCGGCTTTTTCGCAGCAGGAATGCTTCTTTCATTCCTTGGCGGTTCTGCCTATGCCGAGAGCTTGCGATTTCGTGTCAATCTAAAATCGAAAAAAGCCGACCAGGGCAAAGAATGGCTTATTGAACGCGCGGTGATCATGGAAGGCAAAACCCTTTCGATGAATCCACAGCTCGACTTCAGTGAGCTAGCCTGCCAAGGTCTCGCCGGAAATGACGGCTGGCGTTGCAGCGGATCGATCGTCGCGACTGGAGAATACTCGCCGGCTTCGACACTCAGCTTCGATTGGAACACCAACGGTGCTCATGACAGCAACGAACCGACTTTTACATCCCAGGTTGCGACGCGCGCCTTTGCCTTGCAGGCAGCTGGCCTAGGCACTGTCGTCCTCGCTCAACCCGCATGTGTTTGTAACACGGTAAGTTGCAAAGAAACGGTTTCCGTCACGATCCGCGAAGGTCAGGGGGGACGAGTTCTTTGGGGTCCTGAGAATCACACAGTACTCTTGAACGAATCCTGCCAGGCTCTCGTGACCCTCGGCAAACAGATTCCCATCGACAACTCCATTCTCCAAATCGATCCAGGTTCGCTCTCTCTTGGTTTCACACTGAAGGGTACTGAGCAAACACTCGACTTTCTTCCCCTTAGTGGCAAAGGCGAAGCCGGCGCGCAAGGTCCTGCCGGTGCAACCGGTGCCGTTGGTCCTCGCGGTCCAACAGGTGCCACGGGTTCGCGCGGTGAAACAGGTCCGGTCGGTCCTCAGGGTGTTATCGGTACTAAAGGTGCGGATGGCTCACAAGGTCCCCGTGGTGACATCGGTCCTATCGGCCCCAACGGTCCTGAAGGCAAACAAGGTCTTCGCGGTATCGAAGGTCCTGCTGGCCCTACCGGCTCGCAAGGTCTTCGTGGTCTCCAAGGTGAAGAAGGTCCTAGCGGTGCACGCGGTGCAACAGGTCCTCAAGGATTGATCGGCCCCCAAGGTCTCGAAGGTCTCAAAGGTGCTGACGGCGCTAAGGGAGCAACGGGTGAAACGGGTCTTCGTGGTCCTAAAGGCGACGTGGGCGAAATCGGTCCACGCGGTGCTCAAGGTGATATCGGTGCAACAGGTCTCCCTGGTATGAAGGGCGATGTGGGTCCCCAAGGTGTTCAAGGTCTCAAAGGCGACGTCGGTGCGCAAGGCGACCGCGGTCCTGCTGGTCTTCAAGGTTTCAAGGGTGATCGCGGCGATCTGGGTCCTGCCGGTCTTCCAGGTCTCAAAGGCGATACAGGTGCAAACGGAGCGACAGGCGCAGTTGGTGCCAAAGGTGATAAGGGCGATATCGGTGCCACAGGCGCTATCGGTCTCCCTGGATTGAAAGGTGATCGCGGTGACATCGGTGCGATTGGTCCCCAGGGTGCGAAAGGTAATATTGGAGCCACAGGTGCTCAAGGTATCCAGGGTCTCAAAGGCGATATCGGTCCACAAGGTATTCAAGGCATCAAAGGTGACAAAGGCGATCGCGGCGAAATCGGTGCGATGGGACTCTCCGGTCCTGCTGGTCCTAAGGGCGATAAAGGAATTATCGGTGAAACAGGTCTTGTGGGTCCTGATGGTGCTAAAGGCGAAAAAGGTGACACTGGCGTGATCGGTCCTATGGGTCCACGCGGTGAAACAGGTCCTCAAGGCGTAAAAGGTGATAAAGGCGATACAGGCGCCGTCGGTCCTACTGGCCCTAAAGGCGACACAGGTCCCATCGGTCCTACAGGTCTCATTGGACCGAAAGGGGATACAGGTATCGACGGGGCTAAAGGCGCACGCGGTGAATCGGGCGCAGTCGGCGCAACAGGCCCTGCTGGTCCTTCAGGTGCTATTGGCGCGACAGGTCCACAAGGGGCAAAAGGCGAAACCGGTGCGGCTGGCATTGGAACAGTCGGCGCTACAGGTCCTGCTGGTCCAAGCGGTCCAGAAGGCGCTCGCGGTCCCAAAGGCGAAAGCGGTGCGGCTGGTGCCCAAGGCGTGAAAGGCGACACAGGCGCAATCGGTCCGGAAGGCGCTCGCGGTCCACGCGGTGAGACCGGTGCAACTCCTAATCTCTCAAGCATCCTGACCCGTCTCGATGCTCTTGAGAACAAGACTGGCATCACGGTCAAGTCGCTGCTGAAAGCCAAATAAGATCTCGTTTCGAAACCTCCTCTTTCATCAAAACTTTGGATCGTATCGATCCTGGTTCGGTGGAAGAGGAGGTTTTTTATTCGTATTGAAAATCCCCGTGCTATAAATAACTTTGGCATTCCTCGGGATGCCGTTAGATGAGAAACTTTTGCATCGGGGACCCTCATGATCAACACCCATTCTCTCACGCGACTCGCTCTCGTCACGGGAATCATCCTGACTCTGCCTCTCCATGCTGAGACGCGAAAAAAAGTCCCGGCTTCTGAAGAGGGCGAAGAAGCTCCAGCAGCCGACAATGGCTCCCTCTTCCCCGATTGGACTTCCGATCGTTTCGATTGGAAAATTGGCCCGATCCTTGGCGTCCGAGCCCGTAACACTGAGTACGGCGGCGTGAAATATGAAACTCTTTCCTCAGAAATCGGTCTCGGTGCCCGCGTCAGCGGAATTCCGCTCATTCCCGGCAATCCCGGAGTCACAGTTGAACCCTATGCAAATTACACCTGGGGCAGCCGGAATGTGAAGGCCAAGAACGACGCTTTGAACGAAACGGATAACACCGGATTCCAGCGCCAATGGTATGGCATCCTCGGTCGACTTTATGTCAAATATTTCCGTTACAGTCTCGATGTTGGACAGGGTCGGATCAACTATGACGACAATCTCTTTACCGACCTCAAATCCAATCGCTTTCAAAACGATTTTGGTCTTCTCCTCCTACCCTTTCTCTCCACGCACTATACCCTGACCTCATACACGATGACCGAAAACAAGGAATCCAGACCCTCGATCGACGAGCTTGATCACTGGATACATGCCCGAATCTTCTTTTCCCGCTTCTCTCTAGACCTGGGACCGGGGCGTTCGATTACTGAATATTCCGGGCGCGTCAGTGCCAACAGTCCAATGCAGAGGATCGCAACGGTAAACACGAGCTACCTGAAAGCTTTGACTTCGATGAATATTTTTTGGAAACTCGGCATTTCAGGCAGCGCAAAATATATTCTCAGTGCAAAACAAGTGGATGGCCTGGTCAATACCATCGATCAACTGCCGAACGAAAACCTGGCGGAAAACAAAAGTCTCGCCAACCTCCCCAAAGGCAGTTTGGAAGCGTCGATATTCTTAGGCCTTCGTTCGCTATTCTCGGGTTTTGGAGTGGGTTACCAGATTTATTATCTCGAACTCGATCACGGGAGCAGCGCGAAACAGATTTCCCATGACCAGGGTATCGTCGTTACCTACGACGCCGGACTTTAACATTTAGCAAGGGCTGATTATGTCGAATCAATCCAATCCAGAATTCTATGAATATCTCGCGAAGCGTCGCAGTGCTTCGGTCTTGCATGAACCGAAGCCGTCCAAAAATGAAATCGAAAAGATTCTCGCGATCGCCGGTACGGTACCCGATCATGGGAATCTCAGGCCCTATCGTTTTGTGGTGATTGAGGATACGAGTCGCGATAAGTTTGGTGACTCCCTGGTTGATGCGGCGGATGCCCATCGCCCTGAGCCGCTCGAAGATAAGGTGAAAGCTAAGATTCGCGCAAAGGCCTTTGCTGCACCGATGCAGATCCTGATTATTTATAGCCCTGTGGCGAGCGAGAAGATCCACGCCTGGGAGCAGATGGCTGCCGCTTCGTGCACAGGCTTTGCCCTGGTTCTGGGGGCAAACACCTTAGGGTATGGCGCGGTATGGAAGAGCTTTGCTTACGATCCGGGACCGATGCTGAAGGGATTGGTATCGCTTTCCAACGAAGAGAAAATCTTAGGTTGGGTGAACATTGGGACGGAGAAGGGGAGGGATCATGCGCCTCGAGAGGCTTTGCCGATCAGTGATCATGTCCAGTTTTTGAATGAGAAATAGAAGGCGAGGCAGCAGACATCTGAGTCTGCGGCCTCGTATGACAGAACACAACAAAACCGTAGGGTCAAGATTCTCCCTGAGACATCGTCTTAAGGAGATTGATCTGCCTTCTTAGGTTCTCAATTTCATCATGAGTCTGGGGCGCTACGTCCTTACCGATCGAGTTCAAAAGCTCGTCAATATAATCCAGCTTCTCTGCAATTACCGAAACACGTCGGAGTACTTTTTCAAGAGCTTCAAATTCAAATGGTTTAACCATGAAATCTATGGCGCCAAGCCTCACAGCATCAATAATCGTATCGATCGAACTATTGCCCGTGAGGAATACAAAGGGTGCCGTCACATTCATTTTGCGACATTTAATAAGGAGTTGGAGTCCCGAAACGAGCGGCATATTTATATCGGACAAGATAATATCAACCTTTTGAGCTTTTAATATCTCAATCGCCAGTTGTCCATTGCTGGCAGGCAACACGTCGAATCCAAATGACTCAGACAGATCAACCAACATCTCGAGAAGCATCGGCTCATCCTCTACGATCAGAATCTTCTGTTTTACGACATTTACAATTTTCTTGGCAGAATTCATCTTTAATTACGTCCTACGCTGCATGACTGCTGTTGTGTATGCATGAATCGATTTCACGACGAAGATCAGACAAATCACCTACAAACTGAGTCGCTCCGATATGAGCTGCCTCGCGAGGCATACCATAGACAACGCAACTGGCTTCGTCCTGGGCGAGAGTCATTCCATTGGCTAATTTGATATCGAGCAATCCAAGAGCCCCATCCTTGCCCATACCCGTGAGTAAACAGCCCAGGACCTTCTGCTTGGTTCGAGCAGCCGTTCGAAACAGATAATCGACAGATGGCCTGTGAGAATGTTCTTTCGCAGAATAGGATATATCGAGCAGCGATCTGGGTCCTTGCTTCTTAATGCCAATATGATAGTCCCCTAAGGCGATGTAGAGGTGCCCTTTCTTAAGGACTTCGTCCTGAACCATTTCACCGAGGATTAAACCGGAACTTTTCGCCAATCGATGGGCGAAGGCTATGGAAAAAGCGGTAGTTATGTGTTGAACGACTAAAACAGGGGGCGATTGAGAGGACATCAGGCCCAACATCTTCACCAAGGCTTCGGTACCACCGGTGCTAGCTCCGACCACGATCAACTCCGGAAGCGACTTCTTCCAGACATCAAGCTTAGGGGCCTGTAAACCTCGAACGAGATCTTCTTGCAGGGTGTTTTTCTTAGCAATGATCGCTTTGAGTCGATCACCCAATTCTTCACTTCGCTCATTCAAATCCTTCTTTTCAACATAGTCCTGTGCATGGGTTGAAAGCACACCCAACACGTCGTCGGCTTCTGATGGCGAAGCATCACTGACAATAACAACAGGTGTCTTCAAGCCCCGAGCTCTTTGCTCAGTCAACCATGTGATCCCGTCTATTTCGGGCATGTGAAGATCAAGGGTAATAAGGTCAAATGCACTCCCCGATATTGCCCGGCTTGCCGCCGCTGCGGAGTCGACTGCTTCAACCTCAAATCCAAAACCAGCCAGAGTACTCATGAGTATTTTGCGAATAAGCAGCGAATCATCCACAACCAAAACACGTCCAGCAGTCTCACGAGTTGAGGACGCGACTTTTGCCAGCGGACGCCTGAATAGCGACTTGCCGCGTGAACTGAGGCCGAGCTGCGTGGCTTGAATCACCTCGCTGTGGCCAATGCTAAGAATCCCACCTGGGTTGAGCTGCTTCACCAACCCCTCTGTAATTTCATGAACACCCCGTGCATCGAAGTAGATAAGGACATTCTTGCAAAGGATCGCATCGAAACTCGCTTCATTCTTCTCACTCAAAAGCGACTGAAGCTTTCGAAGGTCCCCCGCGTAGAACACCGATCTTTGACGAAGGTCTTTTTCAAGAGTGAAATACCCCTCACTCGGGCCGGAACCAAAATTGATCAGACGATGGAAATTCAATGGAATATCCTTCGCCCTTTCTTTGCGATAAACAGATTTCTTCGCTACGGCAATAGATACGGGATCGATGTCCACGCCTACAATTTTGTAGTCAAAATTGGGAGTCGTTTGCCGTTTTGATTCCAAAAAGAGACCAAGAGAAAAGACTTCCTCGCCCGTTGAACAGGCTGCACAAAGAATACGGACCGGTCCAACCGTCGATCGACCTGCTATGATTTCGTCGAAGAGTTGAGAATAGGTATCTGACTCCCGAAACCAATTGGTAAAATGTATTGTTAATGATGATAAGAGCTGCTTATATTCCGCCTTATCGTTCAATGCATATTCAAGATAGTGGCCCAGACCTTTCTTTGAAGTCGCTTGAATCCGCCGCATAACGTTGTGAACCAACACTGTCTTTCGCGAACTCCCGCTCTGGCTGGAACCGGTCAGCTTCTCAGCCAGTCGATAAACGATCTCTTCTTCTTCTTTCGTGAGTATCATTTGCAACCTGTCCCATTAAGCCGGTTTCTTGAAAGAAATATCGTCACCATCAAGGTCTGGGATGCCTGAGGCGCCACCCTCATTCGAGGAAGATTTGTTATTCAGCTTTTCTTCAAAACGACCAACCAAATTCAATAGGTTCGAATTTTTCTCGTTGGACTCGCTCGATTTTCTTTCCGAATTCTGTCCAACAGCAGCATCCGTATCCTCTTCCATAAGTTGATCCACAATGTCATCAGACCGTTTCGTCTTGAGGGCAGTGCTTCCGACAACGATGGTCCTCAATGCCTTAACAATGCGGAAGCTCATTGCACTTTGTTTTCCGAGATCATCAGCCAGTTCGTTGGCCTGCGCGGCGAGTGAGCTGTTTCGCTGTGTACTTTGATCCATTTGAGTCATAGCGATGCTAATTTGTTGAATACCCAGTTCTTGCTCGTGAGTGGCCTGCGTTACACCAGCCAATCTCTCGTTAATGGCCGTGATGCCCGTCGCGATTTCCGAAAAAGCCTGCAAGGCCTCCTGAGACACGGCTTGACTTTCTTTAGACCGAGCTTGAGTGACTTCAATAATTTGCAGGACCTGCTTTTGACTATCGCTGATCAGGAGTTGGATCTCCTTGGCCGCATTTCCACTCATTTGCGCTAAATTTCCGACTTCCTCGGCGACCACAGCAAAGCCTTTGCCATGTTGACCAGCTCGTGCAGCCTCGATGGAGGCGTTGATGGAGAGCAGCTGTGTCTTGAATACGATGTCGTTGATCACCATGGTTTTCGCACTGACTTCATTGATGATGTTTGCCATGTTTTGGAGCTGAGAATTTGCATGATTTACCGCATCCATTGCCGATGCGAGTCGACGCATGGTTTGATTCCCTTGTTCAGAACGCCCCGTAACACGTGCGGCGATCGAAGTACATTCTTTGACGTTCGAATTAGTTTGGGTGATCATACTCGAAATTTCGCTCATCGAACTCACTGTCTCTTGAACAGCGGCGGATTGTTCGGTGCTGGAGTCCGAAACAGAGCGGGATGCCACGGTCAACTCAACCGACGTTTTGTGGCTCTTTTCCGCAGCGACGCCCAATCTTTGTGCCACCTGCAAGAAGTTCTTGCTGATTCGATTGGCGAACATCCAGCTTAAAAAGCCAAATATCAAGGTTGCGAGTCCCTGAATGATATAGAGTTGCTTCTGCATTTTTATATCTTCAGCGTAAAGACTGTCGTAGGTTGTAGTGAGGATGACAGTCCACCCAATGGCGTCTATCCATTTTTTCTCAGAAACATTGTGCGATGCGGCTGCGATCTTAGCGCCATTTGTGGGATCGTCGTAATAGCCGAATTCTTGTCCACTTCCTTTTGTGGCTCTGACAGCTAATCCCTCACGTTCTTCAGCGAACTTGCCTTTGACAAGTCGAGTCAAATCCCGTTTAACAACGGTACCTTCATCGTAATCGACCATGAATTGATCATTCTTGTTTACTAAATGGAGGTCAACATCTTGAAGACCCATTGCGTCCAACGTAGTCTTGGCCAGAACATACTCAGACTCCACCCATAGAAAGTTGGCCCTATTGCTAATCACGCCAATCACTTGACCGGCCTCATTCTTCACCTGAGCTGTGAACGTATTGCCATATTTTTCAGTGCCGTACATTTCTGTCGTTATGGGATCAATATTTGTATCGCCAAAATATGTACCGGCAAAACCTTTTGCTTTGTCCTCCGTGAATTCACCCGCCAAGGCAGCCTTGAACCAATCATTATCACTGAAATTCTTGCCATAAACAACCTTAGCATTCGCGATCGGTTTGCCGTCAGAGGAAAGCGAATTTGCTGCGATCACGTCGCCTTTTGCGTTCGTATAAATGACGCCGTCGTAGATTCCGTAAAGGGCCACTAATTTATTAAAATGATCAACGAGAGCCGGAACATTTTTAGGACTTTGATCGAGAAGAATCTTGTTGATTGAAAAGGCTTGCACATCCCCGTAGCGTTCGTAGAATTGTGCCGCGATCGCCTCGCTTATGGAACCAGCTTGATCCTCAAAATTCTTCGCTATCCCTTGACGTTGCGCCACCGAACCCTCATGAGCTATGAATGCCGACAAGCCAGAGACGATGAGCGTAATACCCACCATCGAGACCATGAGTTTGAATTTGATTGATGAATGCCATTTGTTGAGTTTCATATCGTGTTCCTTGCCAAATAAATTAAGCCGTTTTCTTCACTGATTCGAATGCCGTTCGGACTTCTTCCTTCTCAAGCACTTTGCCTATATCAATCAGAGTCACCAGACGGTCTCGTATGCGACCCACACCTATGAGAAAATGCAGCGGAAGTCTTGACTCGATACTTGGATTGCGATCGATGGCCTCCGGACTGATCTTTGTCACACCTTCCATCGAATCGACGATTGCGGCGAGTGAACCGCCGGGCGTATCAAAGACCATCATGGCTTCCGTGGCATAATCCTGTCGCTGATAACCAAGCCTCACTCTCAAATCCATGACACCGACAATCTCACCCCGAATATTTATGACTCCTAAAAAAGAAGGAATGGTGTGGGGGATTGGCTTTGGTTTTTGCATTTCCACCACCTCCCTCACGCCCATCAAAGGCGTCGCGTAGAGTTCCTGGTTGAGCGTAAACAGGAGATAGCGATCCTGTTCCAAATCATTGTCATTCATCGCATGCCCTCTTTCTGTCTTAAATACTGCCTTGCAAAAACCTTAGGACTGACGATCAAAGCGGGATCTCCATTGGCCAGGACCGTATTCCCCGCAAAGCCTGGGACATCGGAGATGTAGTCAGCAAGTTGCCTTATAAGAACCGGCTGCTGGCCGACGATCCTGTCGAAGCTAAAACCAACTTTCTGACCATCGGCTTCGATTACCATTACAGGATGACTCGAAGGGCTTTCCTGCTTGAGAGCCTGACTCTTATCTACCCTCTCCTTGATGGGGAGATAGACATGAAGCGGCTTGATCGTGAGGGCTTTCTCGCGCAAAGATATCGTCTGCGATCCAGCATATTTTGATTCAGGCTGGAATGAACGCAGATCGATCACTTCCGATATCTCCTGGATCGGGACGACGTATGATTGACCATTTGCAACTATGATCAGAGAATCGACTATACTGACTGTTAAGGGGAGCGAGATAGCAAAGCTGGTTCCTTCACCGAGCTTACTCTCTATTTCAATACTCCCGCCAAGTTCGTCTATCGTTCGCTTGACCACATCCAGCCCCACACCGCGCCCCGAGACTTCAGTGACCTGACTCGCGGTGGAAAAGCCCGGCGCGAACATGAGCTCGTATATCTTGCTAGGAATGAGTTGTTGGCCTTCCTTCACCAATCCGAGACCCTTTGCCTTCGTTAGAACACGCTCTTGGTCGATCCCATGACCATCATCTGATATCTGTATTGTGACCCCTGACGAACTTTGGAAAGCCGATAGATTGATAGTCGCCGTTTGAGACTTGGATCCCCGCTTGCTGCTTGATTCGATGCCATGATCGACAGCGTTGCGAATCATATGAACCAAAGGATCAGAGATACGTTCGATGACATTCTTATCCAGCTCAACATCCGCACCGACCAGATTAATGACAATGTCCTTCTTTTGATCCGTAGCAAGATCGCGAGCCGTTCGCTCTAACTTTTGAAAAAGCTTGGAAAGATCTACAAGACGCAGACCCATCGTTTGAAGCTGCAACTCACGCGTTAGTTTGGCTGCGATGTGAATCGCTTTGTGACAAATGGGTTCACCCATCGTATTGTGCTTTAGGGAATGAAGAATCGTGGATTGTTGAATAGAAAGTTCACCAATGAGTTGCATGAGACCATCAATTCGATGGGCAGGAATGCGAATCGTCTCATTGCTCTTTGCCTTAGTCGCAGAAATGGACCTGCCCGTTTTGTTCGTGGACGTCGTTGCGGGCGTGAATGATGGACTGTCATCAAATTCATTTAACGCAAAAGCTGGGACCGATTCGTCGTCGAAGAATCCAAAGCCCGCGGAGGCCTCGACAGGACTCTCACCTGGCTCATTTGATAAGGCCTTAAGTCTAAGGCTCAAATCAGCAACTAATGCACTCGGCACGAAGCGGGAATCCTCGACAAGCTTATCACGCCATTCAAGAAGTAAAGTCTGCGCTTCCAGTAGAATCTTCACGATCTCGGAACTTGGCTTAATCTTGCCGTCCCGAATGAGAGTGATCAGGTCCTCAGCGCAATGAATAAATTTCCCGTATTCGGCGAGCCCGACCGATCGTGCACTCCCTTTTAGGTTGTGGGCAGATCTAAAAAGGGCGGAACAAACGGCATCATCAGCGGCAACTTCCAAAGCAAGACAATTGCGTTCCCAATCCGAGAGAATATCCAGAGCCTCTTCGAGAAAGATGGCAAGAAATTCATTTGGGATGTCGCTATTCGTCATTTCGTACCTACCTGATCTGGAAATATGTCCTAGGAACAAATTTTAAGTATTTTGATTACTTGGCAAAGGATCTAAGCTTTCTGCAGAGCGTCCGATGATTCCGCAAAGAAATCTATCTGCGATCCCAATCACTATCCAGTTAATGATAATGGATAATGGATAACGTCTAACCATATATGGGATGTCGGCAGATATTTGATAGGCCTTAGGATCGGGTAGTCGATATCGTTGCCATTGGGCATAAGGCTCCGCAACGTTTAGGTATTTCTCCTATGATAAATAGATCAGGCCCCCTTGGTGAGCCCAGATTGAATCCCACTTTGCAATCAAGCCACTGAATAGACGAGAGGAATTTCAAAGATGAAACATGTATGGGGA
>JACMPP010000039.1 GCA_014377445.1 Oligoflexus sp. | reverse complement strand
TTTTTGGATAATTTTTGGTCTTTGCAAAATCCCCGCAGAACAGCGTCAGTCAAGGATTCTGGAGATTCCTAAGTAGGTATCCTTGGCAGTCTCAAGATGCGGTATGTATAGTTTTGTTAAGCCTTTTCAAAAAAATCTGTCTTATGCCAGCGTCACGTGACGTCGGAGGGTACCCATGAAGCGCTCGGGAGCTGTGAAATTCCCCCATTCGGTGCAACTTTTTAAGTTTTGCCAAAAAGTGATGATGCATCAGAAAGGGGTTAAGGTTCGTGACCAAGAAGTTGGTTCGATCCTGAATTTCAATCCATCAGATTGCAGCCACTGGAAAAGAGGGGAAAAGAACGTTCGTTCTGTCTTTGCTCTGGCTAAGTTGGCAGAAGCACTGAGTGTCGAAACGTCATTGATCCACGATATTACCAGCGGATCAGCCGACCTCGACGAAGCATTCTTCGAGTACCAGGAGGCACGATCGTATCGTGCCTTGAAGGGACAATCGCAGAGCGCTGCACCAGATAAAATCCAAGAGATACGCGAACGCGTTCTCTCGTTTGTGAATCAGATTCAGCTCGAAGCCGACTTCCAGACACCGCCTTTGTACTTGCCCGAGGTCATGCGCAGCTTCGCCTTCATCACAACGCAGCCCGTTGAGATGCTCGACAAGCTCAGCCGTATCCTTCGCGTCAAAGCAGGCCAATACTGCATTCAATATAAAAAGGGCGAGCTCAAGGCTCAGACCCGTATGTCGATGGTCAAAGACCTCGCCCGTATCGTCTTCGAGGGCGAGCGTGATCGCTTCCCTGAGTTTGGGGCAGCGACTCCAGGCCTCTCCATCTACGAGCAGCAGGTATTCGTGGCCAACCTACTCTTGCCAAGAAGCCTTCTCCTCCAGGAGATGACCAAGATGGACAGCCGGAAGAACGTTATCGCTGAGCTGGCGACAATCTTCTGGGTTCCCAAGTCCCTCGTGAGCTTCCAACTGCAGGAACTCGTCACGGAAGCCCGCACACCCAACCGCAGCCTTGAGTCTACCAGCTCACTTGAATCGGTTCAGACAGCTTAAGTTCACTCCGAAATAATTGATTTGAGGGCGTCCATGCGGACGCCCTTTTTCGTTGTCGACGATTTTGCCCAAAAAAAAGTGCGCCCTCGAGAGAGGATGCTCCAAGCGGGATTAAAATTTAAGCGAGACCCGTGAGACTAAACTGAAGTGCGAACGTCGTCGGACTTTCAGTCGAGAACGCGGCCAGGGCCGAATAACCATCACGAGTATTAACAGCAAGTTCTCCGCTCGTGATGACTCCTGATTTGCACGAGATTCCGTTGCGTTCGGAGTTTAAGAAATGTAGATCCGCCTCAGTAACCAAGCACAGGATGTTCCCGTGGAAATCGAAGTTGTGCGCTAAAAGCATATGTACGTGATCTTGGCAAATATAGCATTTGCAACCAACGCACATGGCGACATCATTACGTTTGTCCCCTGTAAATAAGCTTTTCAGGGCCGCAATCACTCGGCCCCAAGTCCTCTCCCTCGACACTTCCAGCTAGGCAACTAGCTGAATTCTTGGATATTTCCAAGCTTCCTTCTCATCACATTAAATATCCCCCCAGAATCACCGATGACCCTTTGGGCCCTTCTTCGTGAATAGAGGCGAATCGTGAGTCTTAAATTGATAGCAATTGAATCGCTTATGGATGAGGCTCTGATCAAGAGCCTTGATGAATTTGCCTTGGAACGCATCAGCGCTCCGAAGACCCATTCCGATATGCTTAAGACGAGGCTGCTCTTTGAAGGCGCCGGTATGAAGGCTCAGGCTTTTATCTCCTGCTCCCAATCCTTTCTACAAAAAACCTGCCCACTTCCGAAAGGCGATGCGGATCACGCCTCGGCCGTACTCAAGGACTGGCTGGGAGAAATGGGCAATCTCATTCTGGGTCGCTTCAAAAACCGCCTCCTCGCGCACGGTGTGACGATCAAAATATCGGCGCCTTCCTTTGACGGTCATGCGAGCAAGAACCCCAACGCTCAAAGCATCGTAAGCTGGTACCAGATCGAAGACTCTTACATCAGCCTTGAATGCCTAATCGAAGGCGAGATCCCCGAAATCGGCGAAGCCTTGAAACAAACAGCTGAAATTCTACCCGGCGATGCGATCTATCGCTTGAATGATCCTTTGAACACAACGCCAAGTTACGACATTATCTCCAAGATTCGTTCGGGCATCGAAAATCACGATGAAGACGAAGATGAGGATAAGGATGACGATGGGATGGCTCCTGAGCCGCGCCAGACCTTGGCGTCTGTTCCTGTAGTAAAGGCGGCCGATCCGTCTGTAGAAAAGCCCGCCCATAAGCCCATCAAGATCCTCTTTCACAGCCAGGTGCAATTGCATCTGCTGACTGGAGTCGCCTGGTCGCAGCTCGACAAGCTCTGTCTGCACTTCAGCTCAGGGTTGGAATATACCTTCTGTCCAAAGACTCTGCTCGATCGCGGTTGTTCGTCGTTGGAAGTGGAAGATCTGGTCCTGCAGTTCCAACGCGAAGGCGACATGATTCGAGCCAGCATCCCGAAATACAATATGCATTTGAGCAAGCCTTCGCGCGTCGCGTGAGGGCTGACAGACAAAAAACGAGCCGGCTTCAGCTCTCATCTTTTTTCGCCCAATGTTCGCGAGCCCAAAGTTGCCGATAGGCTACGCGAAGATTGAAAAGAGAAGAATTCCGAGTATGATGAGGGAGAAATAAGCCGTTCCGAAGTCCAGTCCACCTTTTTCATGCATCTTCGTCAACACATCGCCGAAAGTCGCTCCAAAGGGACGGGTCAAAACAAAGGCAATCCAAAACAAGAGGATTCGGGGCGCTTTCGTCGAGTAATAAAGTCCAACGATAGCCAAGAGGACCGCCGTAACCAGAAGCTAGCTATCGACGCGCGGTCCGCGAAACTAACGAAAAACGCTTAGTAAAATGCCTTCCAGCAGTTGCCGTTGCTTACTGCAATGCCCACGTTCATTTTTCTCTCATTAAATCCTGCAATCTCAATCGCCTCAACTCGAAAGCCAACGGTTTTGGGCTATAAATGCCATTGAAAAAATTCCATATCACATTCAATAAATTGCGAGTTATTTGTTGAGGAGACGAAGACTCATTAAGAAATTGTACAGATTCGCAAATTGTCACTGAGGGGACCCGCCTGGAGCGGACGCCAAAACGAAAGAAAATGCTGAAATTATTTAAGTATTTCATCAAATTCTAGAAAATGAGATACCTAGAAGATGAACGTACCCTCGATTTAAATTGGAAGTAGATAACCGGCATTACGATGAGGACCAAAGGCAATTGCGCAAGCAATCCAGCAACCGTGACAATCGCGAGAGGCTGCTGCATGGCGGCTCCTTCCCCTACCCCCAAAGCCAAGGGCAAAAGAGTTAGAATAGCCGCCAGTGATGTCATGGCGATAGGCCTCATTCGATTCATCCCTGCTTGCGTAAGACTTAGCGACAAGTCATCCTCCGACTCCAGCTCCTTGAACTCAGAGAAATAGAAGATCCCAACTTCTGTTACAATACCGATAATCATGGTAAGTCCCATAAGCGCGCTGATATTTAACTGGGTTTTTGTGATGAGCAAGGCAAAGAAGATGAACGGCGCGGCAAGCAAAGGCATTGCAAGAATGCACAAAGCGATCAAGAAATCTTCGTAGAGCAGAAGAAGAGTGATAAAGACCAAGGCCGCCGCTAGGGCCATGACGATACGAATCTGTCTGAAGGCGGACTGTTGTTCAGCATAAAGTCCACCCATCGTGAAATAAACGCCTTTCGACAGGAGTTTGCTGTTCACGATTCTTTTTTGAATCTCGGCGGCGGCTGATCCAAGATCCCGATTGTTGAGACGGCCGGTTACGGTGACCATTCGCTTCAGATTTTCCCGCGTGATGGAAGGCTCACCCAAAATTTTTTCTATCGATGCAATTCGTCTCAGTGGAAATCGATGCCCATCTGGGGCCTGCAGAACCAGAGAGTTCAAGGCCTTTTCCGCCGACCCGCCCTTACCCTCCACCATACTGCGGATCCCGACCATCTTGGGACCTTCCTGAATTGCACTGCTAACCACGCCTTCAAAAGCAAGGCTTACGAGTTGATTGGCTGTTTCCAGAGTCATCCCTTCAATCGCGGCTTTTCGACGATCGATCGCATAGATTATGGAATCGCCTGCCGGAAGAATATTGGCTTTCACATCGACCATCCCAGAAATTTTCTGCATGTCAGCAGACACGCTCTCGGCATTCTTGGCCAGAAGAGCGGCATCATCCGAGAAAATCTTGACTTCAATCGGCTGCGGCACTGCGCTCAAGTCGCCGATCAAATCCTCCATAAGCTGAAGAATCTCAACTTCGAGACCCGGCACCTTCCCTTCGACCTCGTCCCGAACCTCATCCATGACTTCAGCGATAGCCCGTCGGGGATAGGGCTTTAGACGAACAAAAAAGTCTCCTTCATTCGTGGCGTGAAAGCCTCCTCCAAGGCCCAGACCCGTTCGTCGCGAGTAGGTTTCGACCTCGGGAATTTTTTGCAGAATCTTTTCGATTTGCCTGACAAGCCTATCCGTCTCCTGAACCGAAGTCCCTGGATGTGACACGTAGTCAAGAACAAAGCCGCCCTCATCCATCTCCGGCATGAACCCACTCCCCACGTAAAAGTATGAAGCCACACCGATCGCTATAAGTGGAGTCAATCCCAGAAAAACAAGTCTGGGACGTGCAAAGAGTTTGCCCATAAGGCCGCTGTAGTGGCGATTGAACCAATGAAAGATGCGGGCCTTTTGAGGAGGCTCAGAGGCGAGGCCTTTATAAAGTTGCTCGGCAATCAATGGAATCAAAATCCAGGACACGCAAAACGAGGTCACGAGGCTGATCGCCATGGTCAAAGACAGCGCTTTGAAGAAATTCCCTGTTGCTCCTGTAAGAAATGCGGGTGGAATGTGAATGACGAGAGTTGCCGCCGAGGAGCTCAAGAGCGGCATCGTGAACTCTTTCGAGGCTCTCGCGACGATAGAGCTATCGCCTTTGGTCCCGCCCTCATGAATACGTCTTGCGATATGCTCAAGCAGAACGATTGCATCGTCGATAATGAGGCCGACTGCGGCAGCTAAACCACCCAGAGTCATGATATTGAAACTCTCATTGAGCGCATACATGACAAGAATTGTGATAGCGATGACCACGGGCACGATAGTCAGTGAAATAAGCGTCATGCGCACACTTTTCAGAAAAAGAAAAAGCACGCCAGCCGCGAGGAGCACACCGATAAAAATAGCATCCCGTACAGTGACGAAGGAAGCTAGAATAAGCTCGCTTTGATCGTACCAGTTCGCTAGTTTTACATCCTTTGGGAGATGCACGGAGAACTCGCTTACCGCCGCCTTCACCAAGGTGGCAAGTTCAGCCGTATTACCCCGGGGCTGCTGATAGATATTCAATACCACCGCCGCTTTCCCGTCAGCGGTCACGCGGGTCCAATTCGGAGCGTTTTGCCTCCGAACCTCGGCAAGATCTTTGACCCTCACAAGGCGGCCGGGTGTGACCTTGACCACGATCTCTTCAATATCCTCCAATTTTTTAAGACGGGCATCACCGATAATGAGAAAGAGTTTATATTCGTCTTCGATGCGCCCGCTGGCTTTCAGAAGGTTATTCGAGGCAATCGCGGCCGAAACATCCGAAGCGTTGAGATTGAAGCGATTCAATTTCCCTGCATCGATCGCGACTCGGATCTCTTCCGTTTCACCCCCTAAGACGTCCACTCTTTGGATGCCGGGTATGGACGTGAGGAAGGGACTGAGTTGATAGCGCGCAATATCCTGAAGCTGCGCCGGCGTCTGAACCGTGGAGGTCAGACTGTAAGCAAAGACTGGTGTGAGCTCGGGGGCCATATGTCTAATGTTGTACGTCGACCCGGGGGGCAAACGAGGTAGAGCCTGAGCGACCGCGTTTTGGACCTGAAGGAGAGCGGTATCCATATCATCGCCCCAGCGAAAAAGCACTGAAACTGAGGCGGTGCCCCGATTCGTTTCCGAACGAATGCTTTGAACACCGGGGACGAGCCGAACCGTTTCTTCAAGAACACGCGTGACCTCGAGCGCCATTTGCTCAGCGGGCCGGTCTCCGGAATCCAGATCGACCACTATACGAGGAAAATCTACGTGCGGAAAGAGTGCCACTGGCACTTCTCGGCTTACGAGAACACCGGATACCGCCAGCATCAGGATAGTAAAAAAGAAGGCCCTCTTATGGCGAAAGATTCGATCCATCCATGAAGTCATTGAGCAGACTCCACGATCGGCATGCCGTCTTCAAGCACGGCATTGCCAAGAGTAACAACTTTGTCACCGACTTTTACGGGCGCTTCCACAGCCACGAAATCCTCCGTTTCAACGCCTTTTTTAACCGCCACGGAGACCGCTTTGTTATCCGCCACTATAAATATTCGGCTACCTTTTCCCTCGTTCAGGATCGCCGTTCGTGGAACCGCCAAGGTATGCACAGTCAAGATTCTCACGTTGCCGAAGATCTTGCTTCCTATGAGAAAAGGATTCGCTGGCAGGTCGACCCAGACATCGACGAGCTGAGTCGCTGGATTGATGGCACGCGAAACGGTTTTAACGGAACCCGTGGCTAGGTTTTTAGAGTTGTTGTTGGCTTTGATTAAAACTTCCATCCCCGCTTTTACCGAGGTGGCATCATCAGGCTCAATGCCTATTAATACCTGAGCTGCAGTTCCTCCACTCAACTGCAATATAGGGGCACTGGCCTGCAGATGATCGCCCTGCGTTGCTGCAATAGTGGAGACGTTCGCATCGAAAGGGCTTTGGTAGATGATAGACCCTGATCCATTGCCTATGGCCAATTCACTCTTTAACACTTCCTTCGCGTCCGATTGGGCCTTTTTCGCTGCTGCTAGCTGACTCGACGTTGCAAGTTGTTTGGCAAAGAGATTCTGCAGGCGACTCAACTCTTCGGCGGCAGCCTTGGCAGCGACTTCTGCCTGGCGAAAGGAAAGGCGTCCCATGGGATCAGTCATGCCTTCGAAAAGGGCCTGCCCCTTGACGATGGACTGGCCGGGCATAACCAATAAGCGGGTGATAACAATGGCCCGAGGCAGGCTCACATTGAGGACGGCGGAATTCGCAGCGACGACAGTTCCATAACCTTCTACGAATTGACTGAGGTCTTGCATGGCGATGTCAGCGGTCAACACTTCCGCAGCCCCCTTTTTCACCTCCTCGACCGGCTCTTCCTTTTTGCAGGACGTATTTAGAAGTGTTGTGATCAGAAAGAATACACTCAAATGTTTCATAGACGTCTCACTCCCCGGCCCCTGGCAGTTCGTTGCCAATGAGTGTTTCAATTGAAATCTCGCGATCGATCAAGAGTTCATCCAGGGTGAAACTTTCGATCTTTTTATTTAAATAGGCCATGCGTATATCCGAATAGGTCAAAGCATCGATATTGCCAGCGATGAGCGCCGCGTTCGCCTGTTTAGAGGCTTTTTCGAGCCGAGGCAGTTCAAGTCGGGACATTTCGATCTGTTTGACGAGGAGGCGACGTTCCATCACTAGGCGTTTTAAATCAGCGACCGACTGATTCAGCCGTATCTGATATTCATCCCACTGCTTTTGCCGGGTCGCTTCTTCAAGCCGAACGCCATCCCGACCTCGATAGAAAATCGGGATATTTAAGGTGATTCCGACTATGCTGTCGGTGACGTTGGAATTATCCCTTGACCGCGTGAAGCCGACCGTAAGACTTGGAAACTGAGCGAGCACTGCCTGATAAACTTTCTCTTCCTCTTGCTTATAACTGATCTGCAGAGCCGCAAGATCCGGTCTGCGTCTCGGGAGACTTTCCAGGGCGTGCGCAATCTCTTCATCCGAATGGGTCTTAAGCTGGAGATCGTACTGAAGATCCAGTTTGAGATCAGGTGAAGAACCCAACAGGGCCGCCAGGGCAGAGGCATTCTGCAGCTGGGCTTTTTCTGCGTCATTGATCTTGGAGATGATGTCGCTGCGTGATGACAATTCAACAGCTACTATGGAAATCGCAACTTCACCCTCCCTCAGTGCTTCATCCATATGCTCAATTTTTTCATTGATGAGTCTGGATGTTTCCATAAGGGAGCTGAGGATCTTAGATTGAAAATAGTATTTGGCAAAGACTATCCTGGCCTGCTCTGCGACTTGCCATTCCTGCCAAATGCGCGCCAGACTCCCTCTTCGTCGTTCGTCCCGTTCTTGACGTTTCCTTGATGGCATGGAAACAAGCGAATTGATGTCAAACCCCATACCCGCATCAAAAGTCCCAATCTTTTGACCGAGAATGTCGCCGTAGCCCAAACTCAGGTTTGAACCTGAAGAACTCCCCAGCATCGACCTTTCGGCAATACGCTCGTCATCCCGCACCAACTGAAGTTCAGGACTGAGTTCGAGTGCAAGGGTCACAAATTCAGTACTATTGATGCCATCAACGAAATTTACGCCTTTTGCTTCAAGTTCCGCTCTCTTGGGGAAAGTTTCCAAATTTGAGATGAGGGAGGAGGTTTCGGGAAGAGGCATGGCAGAATAACTAGCGCAAGATTGCAAAGCAGCTAAAGATACAGCAGCCAGTATGAGCAGCGGGAAAGGTCTGAGATCCATTCTATCTTTCCAAATGCAAAAGACGTCGGCCTTGAAGGAAAGTCTACTCGTCACGCATTCTAGATTGAAAACATTAATGTACAATGAATCAATAGTTGCATTTCAAGCCAATTTTTACTCCAAAAATCAAGGGCTCAGACATTTAAAATGAATGGTCCTGCTGAATCTTTGTTCCTTTACTTCTGTGCACTCGACTGATAGGGGCAAAGCTCATGAAGTAGGCTAGTATCGTCGCTACGGCTCCGAAGCGATTTAAGGTCACAACCCAATCCAAACATAAATTTGATCGCTCACCGAACGTAGTGAAGCGTAAATTTGCAAAGATTGGATGCGCTCTCAATCGACTCTGGATCACGGACCTCACAGTACAGCGTCGAACCTCCCCGCATATCCCTATCTGCTGAATCGTCATAATAAAGTCATCCTCAACAAGGAGGCTTTGTGGATCACTGTCATCTGAAGAAGAAATTAAGCGTGTATGCAACTGACAAGGGCCAGTCGCAAGCAACTCCTCACGCTCATGCGCGAGGAATAGCAGCTTCGACAAATCTTCTTGCTAAGATGCTCCGCAATTATCGCGAGCTACTTTTGAACTGGTTTCATGCCAAAGGGACGATTTCCTCTTGAGTCGTTCAAGGAATGAATAATCAGTAACGGTCACTGCAAGAAAAGCGTATGGATTCAACTGCTATAAAACCATCCGGATCGCTTTCATTCATAACCTTGGTGGGCTACCCGAACCAGAACTCACCCACAGATTCTGCGGGTGAGGCACAATAGGGACATTGCAATTCTATTTGTCACCGTAAAGTTGGCCGTCTAAAATCACAAAACCTGAGTCATGATTGTTAGACGAAGAACTGTGCACCCAATGAATCACGCCTCGGTCAGGTGAAGCAGGGGTCCAACCGGTTTGAGCTGTTGAAGTTATATAGTCACCACAAGCTTCGATAGACATTCCCGCAGCTAAAACGGGCAGGTGTCCGAACGCTTCATTGTAGATGACCTCTACCGCGTCTTCTTCAGTTGCACCGATCTGTACAGAAATATGTTTATGACTGCTGCTGCTATGAAAAACTTCAATAATGGTTCCTGAAATATGTCCCCGTGAATGATAACCATTCTTCGTGCTATCCGACCAGGAAATTACTTCTTCGTTGTTGAGGCCTATTTCTTTGCGACCAGAGTAACAGGTCATAGCTTGAGATGAAACTTGAGAAGGGACTTCTTCAGGCGAGGTGATGCCTTCATGACTCGACGCTCCTCCTGGGCCTGTGCCGTTGGGTAGGCTTGTGGAATTACCAACCGTGGGCTCGGCAAGCGGTTGCCTCGATCGAGCGTAGAGAGTCGTGTCGGAGGCAATCAACAAAATAAGGCAGACCGTCGCATTTTTCAATGAAAGCATCTTAATCTCCTGAATAAAGCTCTTATCATTCTCAGCCAAGTTATTTGGCTCAAAATTTGTTTCAATACATCTGGCGAATGGCATTCTGAAATTGCGGATGCTTACTGAAATGCGTACTTGGACAGAGACAGATTGAGTATTAAAACAATCCATTCATCTTTTCTTGCAACCGTCTTCCCGACCAGACCTACGTAAATATTCCACTCAGTACAATATAATAATCATCAAGTTTACACTTCGCGTCTAATCTTTTTTACTGAGAATAGGGAAGATCAATATTACGTGAAGCTTACCGAAATCGGATGAATAGTTTGTTAACGAAAAATCATATGAATAGAGCATTGTGAACCTCAAAGTTCATTTTGAATTCACAATGATTCATGGCGGCCAAAATTCACTCCGGGTCGAAATATCAAGGTATGTTTTGCGCAATAGGCAAAGAATCCATTGAAACGTTCGCTTATCTGATTTTGAACAGCCACCGACGCCGTGATCACACTTTCTTCTGCACTGTAGATTTCGTAGAAAACAGAGAGCTTGTCGCTAAGCTTTCTTTCGACTTCAAGATCCCATATCACTGTCTTTTCAATGGCCAATTCCTCCTCTGGCGTGACAAAGTTCACGCCGAAATTTGCATTGGGCTCGACCCACAGTAATTCTTACTTTTCGGTAAAACTCCACTTGGCAGGCGGTATTTTCATGCTATGCTCTTGCAAACTCGGTTAAAGGTAGATTCATGAGCCTCCGGCCTCCAATGTTTTGTCTAAGTTTTATCCTTCTGGTCCTCTCGTGTGTTAGCCGCGCTCCCGTAATTCACGAGGAGATCTCAGTGCCACATATGGCAACACCGGTGAGTTATGCTCATTGCTATGTCACGCCTGATGCTTTCTATACGGTAGGGGGCATTCTTATAAAAGAGGACCTCAGCCCATCCTCGCCGCAGGGATTCACATTCGACCTCAAACAAAATACCTGGCAGCCCTGGGCGGGAAAAGACGAGCTTAAAGAGTTGGGGACGATCTCAACGGCGAAAATAGGTCAGGATATTTACGTCTTCAGCAGTCATCTCTCGAAGCCTGCCGCCAACGAACTCCGTGTTTTTCACAGCGATAAAAACACTTGGGAAAGGCTGACGGTCAGCGACCGGATCAAAGCCCGCAGTGCTTCGACTCTGACTGCGGTCGATGAAAATCTCATCGTCTTCGGTGGCAAGACCGCAGATCACAGCAGCAACTGGGCCATCTACAACACGCGCAGCAGACAGTGGAAAGTCTACGCCAATTACAGCGCAGAACTCAGTTCGCATATCGCCCTTTCCTTCGGGACCAAGCTGCTCATTTGGGGAGGCTTTGAAAAAGGCAAGCGGACGAAGAACGGTTACATCGTCGATCCCAGCAACGGCGATGTAAAAGCTCTAGCCTATATGCCTTTTCTCAACGAACGAGCCAATGCCAAGGCGGTGGCCACGGAAGAAAAACTTTGGATCATAGGCGGCATGAGCGATCAGGGACCTAAGACCGATGGTGCTTTTTATGATGACAGCTTCAAGAGTTGGAAACAGATTCCGCCGCTGCCCTATCCCGATCGCAAGGACTTTGAACTGGCCCTCATTCCCGATCGCGGCGTCCTGCTCTGGGGTGGACGCGATAGCAAAAACGCCTATGTGAAAACCGCTTATCTGCTCGATTTTGATACCCGTCTCTGGTCGGAAGTCATCCTTCCCAATGCCCCTTCGCCTCGGATCGCGCATTGCCTGGGGACCATCGGAGAACGCGTTTACATCTATGGCGGAATAGGCGCCGAGCCCGGACCCGAAAAACTCTGGATGATCCCTTTTGATGACATAAAGTCCCCCAGTTGAAAAGACTGGATCCCCAATGGGAAACCAGCCTTTTGAAGGGAGAAACCTTAATTTAAAGACTTTTATTATTTCTGTTGGGCACCGGCGGTGTTCTCAACTTCTCTGAGCACCAATGCTTCGAGGCGATCGACTCGTTTGGCGTTTACACTGCGATCTTCCATGTGATAGATCGCGCGCAGATCAGGGCGCAACGAACCCACTTCGGCCAGCTCATTGTTCTCATTCAATCCACGCACACCCATGACCGCGGATCGCGCGCGAGTGGCTTCACCACCCTCCGTTGAATTGCGAGCCTTCATCGCCGCGTCGTGAAGCGCGGACTGGATGCCGGAATCCTTCTCGGCTTCGCGTTGCACGGCCATAACCGACACATAACCTTCTTTACCTTCGGAAGTTTTCACTTTCCAAAACATGCCGGCACGGTCGGACGATTCGATGGTTTCGCCCTTCTTCAGTTCCTTGACAACCGAAGCACCTTTTTTGGGCTCTGACATCACTTGCGTCCCGTCTTTCTTCGCTGAGACGTTGGCTGCTAACGCGACATTCGCCACGAATAAGAAACCGAGCGGTAGGATGGCAAACAATTTCATAAAAGGCTCCCTTGATTATCAACTGGAGGATGAGTCGGAAGGAATCTTGGAAAGCTTAACCAGAGGGTATAAAAATAAAGATTCCGAAGGCTTAGTATAAGCGCTTCGGAAGCTGGGGGGAAGTCTGGGGACTAAAAACTAGCCATTTATTTTGAGGACATGGAAACTCTTTTTGCCTTTTTTTACCATGATTCCGTCAGCGGCCCTCAGACGGCTCACGTCGACCATCAGGGTATGGACTTCAACCTTTTCGC
>JACMPP010000038.1 GCA_014377445.1 Oligoflexus sp. | reverse complement strand
TTTTGAATTTCGAGAAGTGCTGAGCGCAAGCGATTGGCAGATTTATTAGCGGTTTTCATTGTTCGAGATCTCCTTAAAGTTGTTGTGATTTAACTTTAAAAGAGACGGGGTCATTTAGCTGCATGACCCGATGAAAGGCTTCCCTTCTAAGCCAGTGCTTTGCGCCGTTCATTCCGAGGCGGCGGTTGAACACGAGGTATCACTGCCGGCCGCTGGAACTTGGTTTTGCGCGAAGTTCCGTCGTTTATCAGGACGGATGTAGGTTTTCGCTGCTCCTTTTAAAAGGTGGGTTTTCCTAACTTCCTTATAAAAGTCTTCTTCTCTTCGGTCAGCGGAGGTCGCGGTGCCGCCAATGTCGAGCCAATCGTAACCGTTTCCAGTTGGGTGATAGGTACGTCCGGCGTCTGGCACTCATAAAGTATTTCCTTGAATTCTCGATACCTTGTTAAATCACGCAAGGGGAATTTACCATGGTCACGCTGAAACAACTCTAATCTCAATATCAGTCTCAGGTTGAAACCAATTTATCAGTCCAGAAAAAACGCAGACGATACTCGATTGAATTCAAAACCGATATGCAAAAGTATATTAGCGACGGCGGGAGCAAAGTGCGTTTATCTAAATGGTTTGGGATGGGAATGGACTCACAAGCGAATCACATGAGAAAAACAGACTCCTCATACGTAGCCGATGCTATCGTTGCCGAGCAATTTCATCGGAGTCTCTCGTCAATACAAAACGTCGGCTGACTTAAAATTTCTTCCTGAATTTTTTTCACTATAGGGGTTAGGTTTCGCCCTTGCCTTTTCGATGAAATTGCCTGCTCGGCATCCCTTCTAGAACCGCTCGTTGATGGCTCGGAAAAAACTTAATTCTATATTGTCATAATGAGTTGGTCGCGTCGAGATAGCGGCATTGTACAAACCAGCAATACTCGAGTATATTTAGGTAAGAGGTCCAGTGAAGACGAAGACATGCACCATTGCACACATGAAAAAATGGGTGAACATTGAAAATAAGTTACTCTTTTTTAATAGTTTTTCAGCTTAGCTTGATTTCTGCTTGCCAGAAAAATTCTGACGAAACCATCGCAAATCCAGCGGACACGATAGAACTCGCTAAAATTGCTGCTGCTACCGCAACTGCAAATTCAAATTCATTGTGTGCTTCTATCCAGCCTTTTTACTGGGAAATAGGTTCGGGTACGGGCGCGCTTGGTAAAGCTTCTGTCGGAGGTGTAACTCCTGATGCAAATACGGTTTTGCAAATCGCCTCAGCAACAAAAATGATTTTTGCAAGCTATGTTCTTGAAAAAAGAAATGGTGTTTTGTCGGCAGCAGAAATCAAAGGACTTAACTTTACTTCAGGTTACTCAACATTTACTTCGTGCGTCGGGCAGTCGACGGTAAGTCTGTGTTATGCAAATGCTACGGCCTATAATGAACTTAACGATAATAAGTTTTATTACGGTGGCGGTCACATGCAGAAAATAGCTGCTGTAGATTTAGGTATAGGCGAAACGAATTCGACGAAATTGGCTGCGGAAATTTCAAATTTTATCGGCAACGATCTCGGTGTGGTTTTTAATATACCGCAACCCGCCGGCGGTGTTCAGCTATCAGCAAATGGCTACGCGATTTTTTTACGTAATATTCTCAATAAAAATTTAAGAATGACAAATTTTTTAGGGTCAGATTCGATTTGCACAAATCCAATCACGTGCCCATCGATGGCAGTTTACACTCCGATTCCATCATCGGAATCTTGGAACTATTCACTTGGACATTGGGTTGAAAGTGACCCTGTTAACGGTGATGGATCCTTTAGTAGTCCTGGTCTTTATGGTTTCTATCCATGGATAAGTTCAGATAAAACGAGATACGGTATTGTCGCTAGGTATGATACTGGGTCAACGGCTTATTGGGACTCTGTACTTTGTGGAAGAATGATAAGAAAAGCTTATTTATCTGGAGTCGCCCAGTAATCAAGTTATCGTAATTTCTGCTTGTCTTTTATTGCAAGAGAGTTTGAAAAACCGTAATAATGGAGAAACGCCAATGACAGCAGGTAAAACTGTTGGTGCCCCTTCAGCGCGAAAAATGGAATGGGGTTGCATCGATTGGGATCTCGCTACTCAGCAGATGAAACGGCTGCAAATGCGAATGGCGAAGGCTGTTAAGCGTCAGCAGAAAGCGCGGACGCATGGTTTCGGTCGAACTGACCGAAACCGAGCAAAAGAAAGGGCCGATTCAGTATCGACCCAGGTCACTTAGCTTAGTCCGACTTCCTCTTCGCTCAGCATCTCCCATGCCTCCTTCTTCAAATCGCATAGCCATGGCAGCTCCTCAATGATCGCGACGAGCTCTCGGGTGATCCGTTCAACCCTTTGATACTGAGCACGGCTTATCCAAACACCATCCTCATCAAGCATTTGCCTTCTCTTTGCCTCGGCGCGATTCGCGTAAACGATAGGAGTCACCGTCCACCTTTATGATACGCGCATGGTGTGTCAGGCGATCAATCATTGCGGTGACGCAAGGAGCCCCAGGAAAAATCTGCCCCCACTCTTTAAAGGCAAGATTGGTAGTGATGATGATGGAGCCTTTCTCATAGCGCCGGTTGACAATTTCAAAGACAAAGTCGGCAGCCTTGCAATCGAACGCCAAATACCCGATCTCGTCGACTATCAGTAAATCTCGACTTTCATAGAATCTGAGCTTTCGCTGGAGTGCGGCCTTGTTCTCCTGGGCTCCGAGGTCAATGACCATCGCCGATGCTGTCGTGTAGAGAACCGAATGACCTCGAAGGACAGCTTGCTGGCCAAGATTCTTCGCAATCATCTTTTTTCCCAGTCATTGCGGGCCGGCAAAAATAATGTTGTGTCCCGCCTTAATATAGTCACAGTTCAACAAACCTTCGATTTGCTTTCGGTCTATTTGTTTTGGCCAGTTCCAATCGAAGTCCTGGAGAACATTGAAACGTCCTAACCTCGACTCCTTCAAGCGCCTTGCTGTGCCGCGCTGTGAATGTTCAAATTGTTCAAGTTCTACAATGCGACCGATAAGCTCCATCGGCTTCATTTTCGCAGACTCTGCTTGTGATGCAAACTGTTCAAGATTGTCGGCAAGATAATGCAGTCGAAGGCCCTTCAGGTCATCATAAATTGTCATGATATTTTCCTCATAATTCGTCGTAAATATCGAGTGCGTGAGAGCGAACGGAGAGTTCGCGAACTTCTTTATTGTGCGGGAAGACCAGGTCTATTTCCGGCGGCGTTCGTTTCATTTCCTGCTCTAGCAGGTGACGAAGACTTTGCCATGAGTAGAATCTTTGTTGGACAGCATCTGAAACGATGCCTCTCATGAGTTCAGCCCCATGAATAGCTAAAGTGTCTTCAAGCCATCGAATGAGACTTGCTGAATGCCCCTGATCATGTTCGAGGCTCATCTCAAGTAAGGGCCTAACGAGAGGCTCGCGATCAATTAAGGCCTTGGCATGAGGTGCAAGACGCTCTGGAGTAGTGCTTTTTTCTCGTTCCCGCTTATGAAAAGGATCGTCGATTTTCTCGCCCTGATCCTAGCACCGCAGGTGGGCACATATATGATGAGCTTCCTCGTAAAAGTCGATTTCCTCGGGCCCCACCTTCAGCGTTAGATACCTTCCCATCGCCGAAGGCGGGATCGAGTAACGGTTCCGGTCAAAAAGCACGAATCCATATGCGTCGGCTTTCACGATGACCGTTCTTTTGTAAGAAAATTCTTGATTAGGCTGGGTCCGCAAGGCTGATGATTCTTCAAAGAATTTATCTCGGACGCAAAAGCTTTTGTCTTCAGGCCAACGCCTGAGAGTCGCCGTTTTTGTGCACCATTCGCGAACTTCATCATTTAACCGGTTCAGATCAGTCAGCATTCGACCTTCGAAGAAGTTTTCTCGTAAATAACGAATTGTCCTCTCTACTCGCCCCTTCGATTGAGGTTGGTAGGGCATACAGACCTTTGGCTCGAAGGGGTAATGAGCACAAAAGTTTATGAAATCGTTTTGAAATCGATACTCTTTGCCAATGCGGTCGGCGACAACTGTGCGCATATTATCGTAAAGGATTGTCCTAGGTACACCTCCAAGATTCTCGAATGCAAGACTATGGCAGAATAAAAGCGTTTCCACAGTCTGATCAAACGTAAAGCGGACAAAGATCGCTCGAGAATAACTTAGAACCATCACAAAAGCGCTGAGCTTACGCTTCGCTTTTCCTACCTCGAGTGTTCCAAAGTGAGCCCAGTCCACCTGCGCCTGTTCTCCTGGAAGCACCGACATCTCTGCAAAGATCCTCGCCTTTACTCGCGGCCTCACTCCTCGCAGCCAGCGTTGGACAGATCTGACCCCACCCTTAAATCCATGTTCTTTAAGCATCAAGTGAATGCGGGTTGCAGATATCTTTGGATAGAGTTCGAGCGTTTCAATCATCTTGGCCTCAAAGAGATTTAGCTCTCGAAGGGTTGCCACTTCAGCTTTTTCTACGTTCCTAGCGATGGCTCTTAGAACGGTATCGTGGTGAATAGCAAGCACCTCCGATACTGCATTTACAGTCAGTTGCTGGTTAAAATGAAGTCTTCTTATCGTGGCTCTAAGCTCTGGATCGATCATGAACTCTTCCAATGTGATTGCAGACCAGCTTGTGAATTGAAATAGATCGACCCGCAGCCACATCTTAAGCAACGACTCCAGTCAACGAATGTCGGTAGCGAATGGAAAACTGACAAATCTCGATCGATACCGCTAACATTAACCTGCTTTACTGCACAAGACTGATCCCTCACGGAATTTTTCTTAAGACGCCGACGCTGTCGGTAAGCGCGTTGATATTCAGCGTGCTTTCTCTCCCCGCCAGCAGATCGTTGGTGACGGCTCTTCGCCTCCTGCTTAGATTTTCTCCGAGCGAGAGCGCTACATTGGAAGGAGCAATATTTTCGGAATTTTGAACAAGGACGGCGAAGTGGGAAAATGATTCGGCAATGAGGATATTTTTGAATGAGGCCTGAATGATGGCGAGCCACTGGGCAAACTCTGGCAGATGGGAGTTTGCAGAAAGGGATAGATACTAAAGATGGAGGGCAAACTCCAACCGGTCTGATGCTTGAGGCTTCAATTCGAGGGCAAAGGACCGGACTCCTTCTTCTCCCTATCTATCGAACCAATCCCTCAAAACTTCACAGTGTGCCAATCGCGGTAAGTGACGCAAGATCCGCGTTTCTCAGTGACGCTCTACAATTCTTCAAAAAAGATTTCATCGCGATTCGATCAAGAGATATGAAGGTCCTGCGCAAGTGATAGAACCCTTACCTCTGCTGATACAGGAAAGAAGTATCGACGCTAGAGGTGTCGGCCGATCTTGGATATCATATCGCATAAAAGAGGCTACCGTTGAAGCATGAGGAGTTGAAATCCCTATCAGTGTACTGCGGCAGACTTCGGCATTACTTCATAAAAGAGGGTACGACACCACGGTGCTCAGGCGTATGGGTTGGGCACCGACTTCCGCTCAGACATACGTCTGGGCTCCCACAATTTTCTATAGTCCTCAGAAAAAATCCCAAGCAAAACAAAAATAAAGTTGTCATCTGACTTCAAAAGTTGGCGGCTCACTTCAACTCAGGGAGAATTTCTCCTCTGAGTTGAAATTGCTATTATTTACTTAATTTTTAGTGTATTTACGATGACACTGAAATGTTGGATACATAAGAAAATTGGTTTTCATTACCGGAAGACGCAGCGTAGGCCTATGTACGGATTGGCTTCCGAGGGTGCATTGCCCAGATACACAGCGAACAAGCCGGCAGTTGCGCCCTCAGCCCAGGCAGCACCGCGAAGGAGGGCGCCGCCGGAACCATTCGCTCCGCTGAGGTACTGCCCCATTCCGTAGGTTGAGGAAGCCCAAGTGTCGTTCCAAAAGGCTTTTTGCGCATTGGTTGGCGTAAGCTCTCCACGGGTCATCGAGCTGAAGCCGGAGTTCACTGTGGTGAACTCACGCCAGGCCCAAACTGGAGACCCATCGGCCGAGCCATAGGGCTTGGCGCTGATGTTAGGTATCACATAACTTGTCCAGTCCCAGACATTGCCCGCTAGATCCCAGACCACAGAACCGTTGGAAAGGGTGTGTGTTCTCTTTTGATTCCATACATCGCCACTGCTGTTCTTCGCTGTGCAATCGGTTTGCACCCAGCCTAGGCTGTCGTCGGTGGACGCGGAGCATGCGCCTCCGGGACTGTTATCACTGTGACCCCGGTTGATAGTGCCAGTGCCGACTGAGCCTGAGCTCCAGTTCGAGGCCACATTAGCGATGTGTGCCCCTAGGGTGAGCCAGTCGGCATTGGAGATGAGATTATAGCCAGTGCCTAGAGCTTGGCAGGCTACTATTGCATTCGTTTGTGAGATGTTGACCCAAGGGCTAGAGGCCGCTTGAGATGTCGCGATGCTCGAGACATTCTTGGCCTCGTACTTCATCACGCAGAAATCACTGGTTCCGTAGGCTGCATCGCCTGGGACCTCGACCCAGGTTCCCCCGGCGAGTCCCGCGCAGGATGTGGTCGTGTTGCCGGTAGCTGTGGCTGCCAACAAAGAATAAAAATTATTCGCATCATAGCTGTAGACGGCATAATAATAGGTCGTGCTCGATGTCACTCCAGTATGGGCAAATGTGGCGGCAGATCCAACGTATAGAATTGTGTCCGAGCCCTGAGCTCCCGTGCTGTAGATCGTGGACCTTGTTGGGTTGAAGGTCACCGCAGCACTTGCCCTGGCAACTACGAGGTAACCAGCGGCTCCTGTGTTCGTCCAAGTCAAGACAACTCGATTGGGTGCAGTCCAAAAATTTGTCTTGAGGGGAGTCGGAGCAACGGGCAACACAGCGGGCATAG
>JACMPP010000037.1 GCA_014377445.1 Oligoflexus sp. | reverse complement strand
CCAAGAATTTCTGCAGCAGCGCCCACTGAAATATACATAAATGGTCCATAATATGTATTATTAACAGCACTTTACTAGGCATGGATAAGCGCAAAAGACAGGTTCGTCAAGATATTTTATTGACTGTTGCTTGCCCTTTTTTTGTCGAAACTTTCGGGTCTATGGATAATTACCAAGACGATCATCCTTGAACGCCGGCTTCAAATCACTGGTTGCCGGACCATTGACCACACATCCATCCGTATTAAAACGTGATCCGTGGCAGGGACAATCCCAGGTCTTCTCAGCTTTGTTCCAATGAACGATCGCTCCCAAATGCGGACAGACTGCCGATACGCATTTCAAATGATCGTTGTGATCTCGATAGGCCGCGATCTTTCTCAAGCCATGACGGACTATCGCACCTTCACCCATCGGAACATCGGCGAGGCTCGCGACATCTCCTGGCGAGAAGTAATCCTTATACTGGAGAGCCACATTCAAATTCTCTTTGAAGAACTCTTTCATGGCACCAGCATGCATGTTGACGCGTCCGGGGGAATAAAGTTTTTCCCAGGGGTTCTCCCGACCGGCAATCATATCGCTCAAAACCAGCCCTGCAATCGTTCCGTGCGTGAGACCATGGCCTGAGTCCCCGGTGACGATATAAACGTTCGTCTCGCCTGGATTGCGACCGATATAGGCTAATCCATCGACGGGTTCGTTCACCTGTCCGGACCATTTCTTCACGATCGGTCCGGCAACAGGGATATTTTTGCGTGTCCAGGCTTCCAGATTTGCCCAGCAAAGCTCAGGATCTTTTTCCTGACCGACTTTGTGATCCTCGCCGCCCACGATGAGAAGCGACTGATGGCCATTGAGTTCTTCTGTGCGAACGTAGTGATAGGGGGCTTCGGTATCCCAGTAAAGGCCTGTGGGAACAGCACCTGTTTCAATTTCGAAGGCCATCACATAGGTCCGATAGGGGCTTTGTTTGGTGTGCATGTGAAAGCGATTGTTCATCGGGCTGTTGGTTGCAACGACCACGTGCTCGGCTTTTATAACATGGCCCTCGCGTGTATGCACCTTGAGAGTCTTCTCGCCTTCGATTTCGACAGCCTCACAGTAACTATAGATCTTCACACCCATCAGTTTGATGGCGCGTGCGAGACCCTGAAGATAGAGGAGAGGCTGAAATTGGGCCTGGCGCGGGAAATGCAGCGCCATGGCATCGGAAAATCCAGCGAAGGGAACCTTGGCACCAATATCCAAACCTTGAAATCCAGCACGCTTGGCAGCGTCATACTCTTTGCTGATTTTATCGTCGTCAGCGGGCGTCGTGGCAAAGAGGAAGCCATTCACACGTTCAAAATCGCAATCGATCTGTTCCTGATCACAGATGGCCTCGATAGCATCGATCGCGGAACGATGGGATTTGGCGGCGAGACGGGATCCATCGACGCCGAAGTTTTCCTCGAGTTTATAGAACAGCTCATCGAGTGCCGAGGAAAGATGGGCGGAGGTATTGCCCGTTTCACCATCGCCTGGCTGAGTCGCATCGATGATTACGACCTCATGGCCGTCTTTAGCCAGAAGATAAGCCGTGGTCAAACCCGAGATTCCGGCGCCAATGACAACGACGTCTGTCGATAGATTTTCGTGCAATTTATGAAATTCGGGCCATTGCCCGCTGGCCCAGGGATGGGTTTGAGACTGTGAGGGTACCTTAGACATAAATCCTCCGACACGCTTAGCCAAAATGGACTCCCTCTGGCTATAGCAGCTTTGCTAGGAAGGGGCCAAATCAAAGCAGGGTTAACGCGCTGGAATTAATATCTCAAGTCCTCTGATTTTAAGGGTAATTCCTATGTGTCAGACAAGTTTGTAGACTTTTGAATGGACGAGCATCTCTATCCGAAACGGAAGATTTCAGTTCTTGATCTCAAGCGATTCGCAGAAGTTGACCTTAACCTCTTCCACGACAGGATAGGTTTGGAAGTTGGCCCAGTCCGCGGCGAGGTAGCTGGCAAAGATCTCGGAAGAACAGTTCGGCACAAAGACTTCTTCGGGCGTACTGTCCCTGAGGTCCGGCGTGATGGGAATACCGTTTTTCAAGCCTTCCTGCGTCTCACCGCAAGTTGCCTGAAAGGCTCCTTTCTGAACCTGAGCGAGCTTTACGAGACAAGGGCTCTTCTTGTATTGCCGGCGGCATTTGTAGTAGGTGCGCTTTAATACAAGACGATCGATCTTATGGTTAAGATCGATATTGATCAAGACAGGGCGTGGGCACAAGGCCGACGCCGGCTTCAAACCGGGTAAGAGGATGGCTGCTGTAAGAAAGAGAGCATGCATGAGGCCATCCTGGGTTCACGAACGGTTAAAGACAGTTCCACGATACAAAAGGGAGCAGCCGACAGCCACTCCCTTTTTAAAAACCTTTTCAGAAATAGTCTCGATGTCCGTTAAGACCTATCGATACTAGAAGTCTTCGTTGAAGCTCACTTCGCCTGTAACGCCCATTTGATAAGCTACAACGCGTCGTTCGAAGAAGTTGGTCAACTCCTGCACATCTTGAAGTTCCATGAAGGAGAATGGATTTTTCGAATGATAGACCGGGTTGAGGCCCAGTGTGATCAGTCGCTGATCGGCGACATGCTCGAGGTAAGAGCGCATGTCTTTCTCAGAAAGGCCCGCGATACCCTGGCTCAATACGTCACGAGAGAAGTTCATTTCACACTCGACTGCTTCGTCCATCATTTTAACGATGTTTGTCCGCAGGCTGTCATCGAAGAGGCCTGGCTCTTCGCGGCGCACCTGGTCGATCACTTCGAGAGCAAAGTTCATGTGACAGCTCTCATCACGGAAGACCCAGTTGGTCCCCGAGGCGAGGCCGTGCAATAGGCCTTTGGAACGAAGGAAATAGACATAAGCAAACGCTGCAAAGAAGAAGAGGCCTTCGATACAGGTGGCAAAGCAGATCAGGTTTAAAAGGAACTTCTGACGATCTTCTCGGGTCTCGAGTCTCTCAAGCGAGTTGATGGAGTCGATCCAACGGAAGCAGAATTCACCCTTTTGACGAATCGAAGGAATATTGTCGATCGCGGCAAAAGCAGCGACACGTTCTTCGTCGTTGGGTAGATAGGTATCGAGAAGCGTCAGGTAAAACTGAACATGCAAGGCTTCCTCGTAGAGCTGACGAGAAAGGTACATACGGGCTTCAGGCGAGTTGATGTGCTTATAGAGGTTCAGAACGAGGTTGTTCGATACGATCGAATCACCCGTTGCAAAGAACGCCACCAGACGCTTGATCAAGTGACTTTCCGCTGGCGTAAGTTTATCGCGCAGGTCAGATACGTCATTTGTAAAATCTACTTCTTCAACCGTCCAAGTGTTCTTGATGGCCGCTTTGTACATTTCATAAAATGCCGGGTACTTCATTGGTCTTAGAGTAAGATCCATTCCGTGATCAAGTAGCATATCTTTCTTCTCCGAAAAAAATCGATGGTGCATTCCATCACACCATCGACTTATCTAATCTTTTAAAAACTTACTGACAAGATTCGCAAGCGCCTGGATTTTCCAAAGAACAGGCGACCGCATCCGCATCTGCGATCGGGGCTACAACTGCCGCTGGCGCTTGAGAGGTCTTATTGATACGGGTCGCAGGGCGCGAACGTAAGTAATAAGTCGTTTTTAGGCCTCTTTTCCAAGCATAGTTATACATGGAAGAAAGCTTGCCGATCGTTGGACTCTCGATGAAGAGGTTCAAAGACTGGCTCTGGTCGATGTAGGCTCCGCGATCTGCCGCCATATCGATCAGGATTTTTTGGGGAAGTTCCCAAGCCGTACGATAGATGTTGCGGATCTCAGCCGGAATTTCATCGATCGTTTGGATCGAACCTTCCGCATGTTTGATCTGGCTCTTTACACTATCATTCCAGAGTCCCAAGACCTTCAGCTCGCGAGCGAGGTAGGTGTTGACCTGGATGAACTCACCCGACAGTGTTTCTCTCTTAAAGAGGTTTGAAATCTGAGGTTCGATGCACTCGTAGGCGCCGCAGATCGAAGCGATAGTTGCTGTTGGTGCGATAGCGAGAAGCAAAGAGTTGCGAAGACCGTGCTGCTTAATATCGGCTTTCAGAGCATTCCAGCGATCTGTGTTCGCGGGCTGGATGTTCCAAAGATCGTATTGAAGTTGACCGTCCGAAGCGCGTGTCTCATTAAAGGAAGTGTGAGGACCAAAAGTCTTCGCGAGTTCGCAGGATGCCTGGAGCGCAGCGAAGTAGGTCTCTTCCTGAATCTGCTGGGAAATCTCTTTGGCTTCAGGTGAATCAAAAGCGATGCGCATTTTGAAGAACACATCCTGAAGACCCATAAGGCCAAGGCCAACAGGACGCCAACGGCTATTGGATTCGCCGGCTGTATCGATCGGGTAGAAGTTGATGTCGATCACGCGATCGAGATACTTCACAGCGACTTTGACGTTTTCACGAAGTTTGTCGAAGTTGAAGGTCCGGCCATCAACATGGTTGCCAAGATTGACAGAACCAAGGTTACAAACCGCTGTCTCTTCTTTGGAAGTGACTTCGATGATCTCAGTACAGAGGTTCGAAAGGTGAACCACATTTTTGGGATTTTTGCCCGTTTGGTTACACTTGAGGTTCGATGCATCTTTGAATGTCATCCAACCATTGCCAGTTTGAGCCAGGGCTTTCATCATAGAGCCGTAAAGTTCGCGTGCGCTAAATTGGGTTTCTGCCAAACCTTCGCGTTCTGCGACCAGATACGCCTCTTCAAATTCGGGACCAAAGAGGTCGGGAAGATGCGGTACTTTTGATGGGTCAAACAATGACCACTGACCATCCACTTCAACTCTCTTCATAAAGAGGTCGGGGATCCAGTTCGCCAAATTGAGGTTGTGTGTGCGACGCGCTTCGTCGCCCGTGTTTTCACGCAACTGCAAAAAGTCGAGGATGTCGGCGTGCCATGTTTCAAGATAAATACAGGCGGCGCCTTTGCGTTTTCCGCCTTGGTTCACAGCCGAGACAGATGAATCCAAGGTTTTGAGGAAAGGAATGATGCCGTTCGATTTGCCGTTGGTGCCTTTGATGAGCGAGCCACGCGAACGAACACGGTGGTAAGCAAATCCGATACCGCCAGCAAATTTGGAAAGGAGTGCGATATCCTTGTAACGATCATAGATCGACTCAAGACTATCGTCTGGAGAATCAAGGAGATAACACGAAGACATCTGCGGACGACGCGTCGCCGAGTTAAACAGAGTCGGTGTGCTTGGCATATATTCAAAAGAGGAGATCAAGTCATAGAATTCGATCGCTTCTTCAACAGACTGGGAAAGACCACAGGCCACACGCATGAAGAAATATTGTGGCGCTTCGAAAACGAGACGCGCTTTTGGATCTTTCAGCAGGTAACGGTCGTAGACTGTACGCAAACCGAAATACTCAAAAAGTTCCGAGCGTCGATGATCGATTGCATCGTTCAACGCAGCAGCGTGCGTGCCGACAAATGCGCCTATTTCATCAGATAGGATTCCGACCTTTACGCCGTAACTTACCGAATCAGAAAAGCTATGCACATCAAGCTTTACGACTTCGTCACGAACGAAGTGATGAAGCTGACGTGCGGCGAGCTTGGAATACTCCGGCTCATCGGAAATCATCATGGCTGTTTGTTGAATGACGAGATTGTCGATCTCCTCGGTAGTGACACCGTCATAGAGCCCGTTGACAACTTTGTCGAGGATAGTCTTTGGTGTGACTTCATGGAGTCCATAGCTAAGAGAACTGATAGCTTCGAGAAGCTTCTCAGAATCGAGAGGAATGCGATCGCCATTGCGCTTTTTAACGAAGAGACGTTTTTCATTAGAGTCGACAGCAAAGTCGTTATCTGGGGTGCTGTTGTTGTGAAGACTCATGGGCATTCCTCGCTTCTTAACTACATGAAAAAATGAAACTTGACTCCGCGAACAGAGAGGATCAAGGGCATCCAAAACGGTCGGCGAAACTCATGGGCATATGGGATTGAACCGCGCAAGCAGCCAAGGCTTTGAAATTTACATCTCAAACCTGAGGGACGCTAGGCCCTGCGATTCATTTACACCGCGTGAAATATTGCTAATGCATGGAATTCTAAATAAAAAGCAGAGAATTTCAAGGCAAATCGCTAAGGAATATTTCTCTTAGCTGCTGAGTAAGACTTTCAGATTGTTTTGAGCTCTTGCACGGTTGCGCCAAGTCTTCTGCGCATTATTTGGTTTGAATCGGTTTATTTTGCTTGGCTCCGCTGACGATCAGTGCTCTTACCTCAACCTGTCACCTAGTTCGGCTACTTGCTTCACCGGGAGGCGCCTTCTAGTGGGCTTTCTTACAACAGCGACTCTGCTTTGGTCGTTGAAACTGTTGAGTTTGAAGAGAGAGCCTCGCCCTCTAAAATCAGCATATATAGTGTGGCTTCAGGGTGTCAACCGCTAAATATGGTGCCCACGACTGTATAAAAATTAACTTTTCGGGTGAAAATTAATTCAGCTTAGGCACTTGAAGACTCCAAGGGGCCTTCTAAAAATAAGTTATCCCCAATCAAATAATTTGAATTTACTTCAATGCAAAATAGCCATGAATTTTTTGACAATAAATAACAGCTAATCACTTTTCGCTAAGCGCGTGACCTGCTTCATGAGAATCAGTTTTTTTGTGATTCGGGTAAAAATGTTTTGGAGGAATCTCGTGAGTCTTTTTCGCTCTTTCCATGTGTCATGGCTGAGGGAGATCGTCCTTCAGCCATGAAAAGCTGCTCATCCGGTAGAGCAGAGCGAGATTGAATAGAGAATGTGCGATAGGACGTCAAGGGAATAGAAAAACTATTTTTTCGCCTGCGTGTTTAATATTTCATCTTGAGCAAGACCCGTAAGTTTCTCAAGTCCCTTAAGCAAACGCCACAGTGCAAAGAAGAGTATCAGAGTCGACGGTACGACAATAATCGGCCAGCTCAGATAATGCATACGACCTAGTTCTTCGTTGAAAGCTGGCGTTCCTGGCTCTGACTTTAAGATAATGTAAGCCAGTAAGTAGTTCAAGATCGCTGAGAGTAGAAAGGACAGTGACAAAACGATTGAAGCGTTGCGCATCAACTTCTGAAATTCTGACTTGTGATGTTCGGATTCCAGCTTTTGGTCCACCAGATTAACATTGATGACGTTCTCATTATAAAGAAGCTCCTGGATGAGCGGGGAGGACGTCTTCATAGATAGAAGGATGCCGAGACCGATCACGGAGGGAATGGAGGCTTCCTTTATGGCGATCCATTCGACAGGGAGTTTATAGAGAGCGAAGAGACCTGTGAGCAGGGTGCTGATAAAGCCGAGTCCTGAGATGAACCCCAACTTTCTCTTTTTCACAAAATCGTAGATGGCGTATCCAACCGGAAAGGCGAGAGCGACGATCAAGCCATAAACTGGACCAAGTCGCTCTGGAGTACTCATCTTAGACAGAATGAAGGCGGGTATCGCCACGCTGAACGCGAGGTTGATAAAAGGATTTTCTCGCTTAGAGGCTGGCTTCTTCTGCATATACAGTCCTTGCTTGGGAAAGAGTCGGGAGCGTCCAATCGATAGGCGCGCGATTATGTTCTTCAAGGTAGGCGTTTGCCTGAGAAAAATGATGGCATCCCAAAAAGCCACGATGTGCGGAAAGAGGTGAAGGATGGGGCGCCTTCAGCACCAGGTGGTGTTTTGGATCGACGTTCGCGCCTTTTTTCTGGGCCGGGTTGCCCCAGAGCATGAAAACCAGATTCTTTCGCTCGCGATTCAAATGATCGACAATGGCATTGGTAAACTTTTCCCAACCGCGATTATGGTGTGAGCCAGCTTTACCGTCTTCCACCGTCAGGACGTTGTTGAGCAGGAGTACGCCTTGGTCGGCCCAAGACTGAAGATAGCCATGATTGGGACGGGTGAATCCTAGAATGTCTTTTTCCAACTCTTTGTAGATGTTCAGCAGAGATGGCGGGACGGGAACGCCGGGGCGTACTGAAAAACAAAGGCCATGAGCCTGACCAGGTCCGTGATAGGGATCCTGACCGAGAATAACCACCGACACTTTGTCGAAAGCAGTCGAATTCAAAGCCTGAAAATATTCACTGCCTTTAGGATAAATCGTTTTCCCGCCTTCGATCTCCTGACGAAGAAACGCGCGCAGCTCTTTCATGTACGATTCATCAAATTCGTCTGCGAGCAGATCTTTCCAACTGTCTTCCAACTGGACTTGGGCCTTGGTCATAAGCGCTCCTTTGGTCTCAAAACGATCCCTGCAAAAAAGCTTCGGAAAAGTTTAAATTTATAAACAGCTTTTCAGCGACTGTCCAGGTGGAGAGAAGCTCCTGATTTTTTTATCTTTGCCGGGCCGAAGCGTCTTTTATGTAGGAGATGATTTCCAATTAAATTCAGGCACATACACACAACTGTCAAGTTTTAAGAGCATTTTGCAGATAGAGAGTATGTCAATCGAAAATTGTATGTGATTTAACCTTCGGCTTGAGCTCGACTATGAAAAACTGTCTGATCGTGGATGATAATTATGACATCTTTGCAATCATACAAGCCGGGTTGAGTGGTCACTACCATGTTGACTACGCGCCCGATGCGTTTGGAGCGCTTCAAATTCTCAGTCATAAAACCTACGACATTCTTCTGTCCGATATCCGCATGCCGCATATGGATGGATTAATTTTTGCTGAAGAGTTGAAGAAGAAGTTCAAGCAGATTCCCATCGTGTTCATATCCGGCAATATCGATCCGGACGTCGTTCGTAAGGTCTTTCAGATTGGAGGCTGTAACCTCGTCGCCAAACCTTTGGATATGGGCGAACTCCTTGAGAAGATGAATCGCGCCCTGACCATCGAGGAAAGCTTCGCTGAAGAGCGCTGCGATGAATTGGAGCAGGAACTCGGTTACGTCTACAACCTTTTGAAAATGCATTACTACGAAATCCAAGAGATTCTCTATCAAATCCAATACCACCGCATTCCCATGTCCATCATCCTCAAAGAGCTTGATAAGAAGCAAAGGCTGGGTCGATGCTACTTCGATGACCCTGAAAACATTAAGCTTTTAAGCCTGGCCGCCTAAGTCTCGAAATTCCTAAAGATTTTCCTCCCGTTGGCCGAACCGAGGCTGATTGGGGGAGGCTTTATGCGTTCGTTATTTCTCTACAGCTCACTGCTTGTCGGCTTGCAGTCAACGGCCTGCACGACCCTTTCCAGCAAAATTCCAATTCAATAGCAGCGCGGAAGCTTATTTGAAAGAGCACAAGACCCGTCCCGGCTGTGATCTTCGTCGTGCAGAGCTTTCTTATACGCATATGCGAGGCGCGGATCTTCGTGGGGCTCATCTTCAAGGAGCGATACTCGTGCGCGCGGATCTTTCAACTGCTCTAAAGTTGGAAGGAGCCGATCTTCGGGATCCAGATCTTACGGAGGCGAATAAACCTCTTTATAGTTCGCTCAAACGCTTACTTTGTCGTCTAAAGACTCCGTATTCACTCTAAATTTATATTTTTTCTCACCCAGGTTTATTTAATTATTCAGCCGGTCTGCGACAATGCTGTAAATTTATCGAGTCCTTCATTTTATACAATTCCATATCGTGAGCCATTGCCTATGAGCTTGTCGCGTCGTCAACTCTTTGGAGTTGGATCGGGTTTTTGCGGTCTTTTTCTCGGACAGAATGCTCTTGCTCAAGATTCGATCCAACTGAGCGGGAAGCAAAGAAAGGATTTTGAAGAACTCAGCGAGGTCTTTGCGTATGGAGTTGCCTCGGGTGATCCTCTGCAGGATCGAGTCATACTGTGGACACACGTGGGAGACCTCGGTGATGAATTCGTATCGGTAGAATGGCAAGTTGCTCTCGACCCTTACTTCGTCGAGGTCGTCTCTGTGGGTGAACTCATAGCTAAAGCCGACCATGATTACACCGTGAAGGTTGATGCGATCCTCCCGATTCCAGGGACGACCTACTACTACCGCTTCCGGGCCCACGGTTATTGGTCGCCAGTGGGAAGAACCCGAACCGCTCCCGTGAATAGTGATCATCTCCGTATAGCGGTCGCCTCCTGCTCCAGTATCTGGTCGGGCTATTTCAATTCCTATGCTTTACTTGCCCGACGCGCAGACCTCGATCTCGTTGTGCACTGCGGAGATTACACCTACGATTGTGTCGACAAGGATGAACTTCGCAATCTATCCTATCTGGCTAAGAATCAGCAGGAACCGGTGAGTCTGGAAGATCGCCGCCAACGCTACCGTTACTACCGACTCGATCCGCACCTTAGGGCGGCGCATCAACAGCATCCCTGGGCGGTGATCTGGGATAATCATGACATCTGCACTCTGGCCCGACGCGCAGATTCGATCCAAGCCTTTTTTGAATGGCTGCCGGTTCGGTCGTATCCGCAGACCGACCGAATCTATAGAAGTTTGGATTTTGGTGATTTGCTCAAGGTCGTCCTGCTTGATACCCGACATATCGGCCGCAACCAGGCGATACCCGGCACCAACGATTTATCGATTCTGGGCGAAGAGCAGTTCAAATGGTTGAAGGATGAACTGAAGAACTCTCAATCCAAATGGACAGTCATCGTCAATCAGGTTCTCATGTCCCCGCTCAATGCTCTTGGAAAGGTCCTGGCTCCCGATGCCTGGGGCGGCTATCCCAAAGATCGCGAGCGCCTGCTAAAATTCATCATCGATGAAGGCATTAAAAACACCATTGTTGTGAGCGGCGACGCCCACTTTTCCTTTGCCTGCAATCTTGAAGTGGATGGCAAGGCTGCCGGTGTCGAATTTCTTCCCACCAGCATCACGCGAGGCAATCTCGACGAAACGCTTGGCAGCTTTCTGGGCACCCTCCTTAAAGGAACGTTCGAAGCTGCGATCAAACTCTGCAATCCCAGCACGCGCTACTTCGAAAGTGAAGCGCATGGCTACGGAATTGTCGACATCAAGGCAAGCGACGCCAACTGTGAGTTTTGGTATGTCGATCACCGTGAGCTCTGTAACATTGAGACCTGTTCGAAAGCCCTGAATGTCGAAGCCGGCGCAAACTATTTTACCTTGGAGAACGCACCTGTCTCGAACCCCAAACTTGAGCGTCCTCGACTGGCTCCCAGTGAGCAAAGACTTTACGAAAAAGGGTTGGAAGTCGGTGGACAAGACGGTGAATCGTTTGATGGGATGGAGCGTTTGCAGAAGAATTCACGCCTAAGTTCTGTTCGTTTGTGCAGCGACAAAAAGCTTCTATCCGTCGGATGCTTTTATGAAGAAGGCCTGAGTTGGCAAAAGGGGGGATCGGGTGGCAAGGTTCAAACGCTCGTCCTCGCGTCAAACGAGTACTTCGTGTCAATGAAAGTCGGTGTGGGCCAAGAGATGGGTAAAGTGATCGTCAGCTATCTCAAACTTGAAACGAGTCTGGGACGTGTCCTTGAAGCCGGTGCTCTCACCAAGGACTTAGTGAGCTTTGAGGCTCCTGAAGGCAGGCATATCGTAAGTTTCTACGGTCGGTCGAGCAAAGGTAAGAGGATCGATAAGATTGGGCCAGTCTATGCCGTTCATTTCAATAGGATCAAACCTACTTAAAAGCCAATTTGATCAACCGAGGCCCGAACAGCTATGCCTCATCCCCTCTTCAAGCTGATCTTCGACTCGGAAGATCTAAATCAATCGATCCACGTTCACATTGAAAGGAACGCAGGAGTGAGCGATGCCTACTCCCTGAGGATAGGATTGACTTTGAAGCTTGAAGGAGTCTGTACTCATTTCGAATGAGCTTACGGATGGCTGTTTGATTCTTATGCTTCATGATGCCGCTTTTAGAAGACTGCTCGAGCCCTTAACTTTAACACTTGACGCTCATAATCGGCCAGACACCCTCTCCCCACCCTGCTCAAAGCCACCGCCGCTTGGCTGGTCCGATTAGGCGTGGATAGCGTCCCTTCTATCCAATCAAAAGCCCTGAGAGCCTGCCTTTTGGAGACAAAAGAACCGCAATGACATGCCACGACAGGAATACGCAGTCATTTCAGACATTTATTTGATATTGAAATTTATTCTCAATATAATGTATAAAACATCCGATAGAGCGCTGTAGGGCGACTTGATAAGACTGGCTGAGGAAAGCTTAAATGTATATTTGTTTGTGTCATGGCATTAACAAGAAGATCGTCGAACAGCTCCAGGAATCCGGACACTGCACAGTGCGTCAGGTCCAAAAGCAATGTCAGGCAGGAAGCTCTTGTGGAGCGTGCCTACCTGATATCAGAAAGCTCTTAAAAGACAAGGCCCCTCAAGAAGGTTCTTGATGAACCTGCTGGGCTAGATAGTTGGCCACACCGATCTGTTCCATCAGGTTAAGTTGGGTTTCAAGCCAATCCACATGATTCTCTTCATCTTCCAGGATTTTCTCAAATAGCTCGCGAGTGGTATGATCTTTAGCATCAAAGGCCACCTGGATCGCTGACTTCAATTTCGCTACCGCTTCGTATTCCAATTTGAGATCGCTCTCAAACTGCTCTTTCACGGTCTCGCCAATATTGATCTTCAAGAGGCGTTGCACGTTTGGAATACCTTCCAAAAACAAAACGCGATCCATCAATTTTTCTGCATGCTTCATCTCATCGATCGACTCATGATAAACAAACTTGGCGATTTTTTCATAACCCCAGTCCTTGCACATTCTCGCGTGCAGGAAGTACTGGTTTATCGCGGTGAGCTCACCGGTAAGAATATCGTTTAATGCGTCGATAATTTTTGGGTCACCCTTCATCTCTCACTCCTCGTTTCTATTCGTTACCGGTAAAGATAACGGACTTGCCCTGGATTGCCAACAAGAGAGAATTTTTAGTGCAAAGCTTCGGATACCACTAGGCTTTCGTAGGCAGGAGTCATCAAGGACCCGAGCGAAAAGACTTGGTTTATCTCATCAAATTGTCCTATGAATAATGATAGTAAGCCTCAATTGGAGTTGAAGATGAAAAGCGTCAATCCTCATAACGGTCAAGTTCTTCGTCCTTACACGCCGCATGACCTCAATCATATTGAAGCGACACTGTCTGCCGCCAAAGAGCGATTTGAGAGTTGGAAGCTCGTTCCTTTATCCGAAAGATCACGGATGCTTAATTCTCTGGCGACGCAACTTCGGCGTAACAAGTCCGAGCTCGCCATGCTCATGGCTGACGAGATGGGCAAGCCACTTGCTGAGGGTGAAGCTGAGATCGAGAAGTGCGCCGGAGCCTGTGAATTCTACGCCGACGAAGGACCGAAATATCTCGCTCCCGAATTGGTGAAGACGGACGCCAGCAAAAGCTGGATCAGCTTCGAGCCTCTCGGTCCCATTCTCGCCGTCATGCCCTGGAATTTCCCCTTCTGGCAAGTCATCCGTTTCGCGGCCCCAAACATCATGGCAGGCAACGTGGGGATTTTAAAGCATGCCTCCAATGTAAGCGGCTGCAGTCTCGCGATCGAAGATCTCTTCACGCAGGCAGGCTTCCCAAAGAACGTTTTCTCCAGTCTGCTCGTCAGCGGCAAAGAAGTTGAAAAACTGATAGCGCATCCCATTATCAAGGCAGTAACGATTACCGGATCCACACTAGCCGGTAAATCAGTGGCCACTGCTGCGGGAAAGCATTTGAAAAAATGTGTTCTTGAATTGGGAGGAAGCGATCCCTATATCGTGCTTGCCGATGCAAACGTGAAAAAAGCGGCAGAAATCTGCACAAAGAGCCGCCTGATCAACAGCGGACAGAGTTGTATCGCAGCCAAACGCTTTATCGTCGATAAACTCGTTCGCAAGGAGTTTGAAGTGGCGATGCTTGCGGAATTCAAAAAAATTCATTGGGGTAATCCCCGCGATCCCAAAAACACTGTCGGTCCTCAGGCTCGCCAGGATCTGCGTGACCAACTCCACGAGCAGGTCAAGCGAAGCGTTGACGCCGGAGCGAAATTGATGATAGGCGGGACAATCGACGAGAATGATCCGGGAGCCTATTATCCTCCCACGATTCTCACCGATGTCGAGCCAGGCATGCCCGCCTTTGATGAAGAGCTCTTTGGCCCAGTTGCCGCCATCATTGAAGCCGACGATGAAAAGGATGCGATCCTCCTTGCCAACCAATCGATCTTTGGTTTGGGCGCCGCTATCTTCACTGAGGATGTCGCCAAGGGCGAAAGGATCGCGGCGCAGATTGATGCGGGCTCGGTCTTTATCAATGCTTTGGTGAAATCGGATGTGCGTTTGCCCTTCGGAGGTATCAAAGAATCGGGTCACGGCCGCGAGCTCTCCTACTACGGTCTTCGTGAATTTCTCAATATCAAGACGATCTACAGAGCCTAAACCTTTGCGTCAAAGAAAAAGCCCCTTGCAACGTCTTTGCAATGGGCTCGTCAATCAGGGTGAGGTTTTCTATTTGCTATTCAAAGCACGCGCCGCCAAGAGCGTGCTGATCAGCTTGAGATATTTCTCAGACTGCTCCTTGGTCGAATGGTAAGGATTACGACCAAATCCTACCAAATCTGCCTAAAACCATTGGTGGTCATAGGCTATAAATCTTTTGAGAATAAATCTAACGCTTTGAAGAGCGAAAAATCATCATGATTATGGAGGAGATGTCAGGATCTTCTACAATGAATCCTAGGCGGAATATTTGTGGCAACTGAGTATAGCTCTTATCATTCAGCAGGCATCGCGTCCTTTTCAGGCTTCTTCGTCGACCCTAACTGCCGTCCCCCCGAGCCGTAGAGCGCACCGCGCAAAATGATCTTCACCTCTTCGACCAGGCGAACCGCGAGATTATCCTGCTTATGTTTCGGCAAATCGAGGGCTTCTGCACCGACGGTAAAGACGACTGCCACGATAGCCTCAGCCGCATAGGGAATCGAAGTTAAAGGATGCCCCGCTGCCGTTGCCGAGGTTTCCAGGTCTTCCGTCACCTCAATTACAAACTGATCGATCTCAGCATGAATCGCTTTGCGAAAAGTCGTGCTTGCGCCCTGGCGTTCACCGAGGAAAAGCCGAAAGAGATTTTTGTTTTCATTTACATACTCGAGAAAGACATCGACCGATGCCTTGGCGGCGCTCTGATTCTTGCCTGTGCGAATGCGTGCTTCCCGCAGGAGACGCCTTAAACTCAGGCCCACTTCATCAAGAAGGGCCAGGCCGAGATCTTCCATATCGCGAAAGTGACCATAGAAAGCAGCCGGCGACAAGCCAGCGCCTTGCGTCACCTCTCTGAGGCTCAGGGTGGAAAAGCCCTTGGCCGCGCTTAGCTCCAAAGCGGCATCGATGAGCCGTCTTCGGTTCTGTTGCTTCATGGAAGATCGTGTGGTCAACGTAGCTGTCCTTTTCAGTATACAGTCCTTTTAGTAATTTTTGGCAGTTAATGCCAGATAAATCATATTAGTACAAAATGGGCTTGTGAGTTCACTAAACAGGTGTATAGTTAAATTGTCAGTGCTTTGCTGCCAATTGACACTCAATACTGAGGTTAGCCATGTCGACGTTTTGGATTACAATTGTAGTCTTTCTCATGGGTTACTTGATCAACGCTTTCTACATCACAGTCCTATATCACCGCGGTTTGACTCATCGAGCGATTGTTTTGCATCCTGCCGTAGAGAAGTGGCTGGCCATTTCTGGTCCCTGGTTGACAGGCATCGATCCCAAAGCCTGGGCCTGTATGCACCGTCTTCACCACGTACACTCGGATACGGATAAAGATCCCCATAGCCCTCTCCACTACGGAATTTGGGGCGTGATGAAGGGTCAACTTCGCTCTTATGAACATATCCTTCGCAAACTGAAGCATGGCGATAAAGAACATATGGACGTGGTTTCTGACATTCATTTCGACATTAGTATTTTGAACCGTAAGAAACTCTGGCCGATACCCTACATACTTCACATCGGTATCGCGGCGGCCATTGGTTATTATTTCTCAAGCAGTTGGGTTGGCATTGCTTACTTCCTCGGGATCATGAGCCACCCTATTCAAGGCTGGATGGTCAATGCCCTGGCTCACCATTCCGGTTACAGAAACTTCGACAGCGCGGATAATTCCAAGAACAATCTTTTTGTGGCTTACCTTGTGTTTGGCGAAGGGTATCAGAACAACCATCATTCCCGTCCTTTCGCTGCAAACTTTGCGGTCAAAGCCGGCGAGATCGATACCGGCTACTGGATGTGTATCGCCGCTGAAAAACTGGGGATGATCAAGATTCCCAGTCAATCGGAAGTCACTCAGGCGAATGCAAATTTGAATCCTGCTTATTAAGGCATTGGAAAATCATAGGAGAGTCTGCGGATTCAAATAAGGTTTTTGCTTTGGACTGAAAAAATAGGTCTCGCTTCTTCGGGTAATCTTGTGAATCAAGATTACCTTTTTTTCGTTTGGAGATCTGGAGTCGGAACCTCGATCCGAGTACGAACACCTCCCCTGGCTTTGCAGAACGACAGCAATCCTGTAAATTCTATTCCCAAGCGGTGGACTTTCTCGTCAATGGAAAGCCCTTCGCCTACGGGGACAAACCGAGCGAAGAGTTCATCTACGACTCGGTCAAGGGCAGAGATATGAAAGTGAAACAGTTTGCTTGTGCGATGACGGTTGGGCATCAGTAGGTAGAGTTTGGACCTGGATACTCAGACGAAATAGAAAAGGCCGCCGGATCCTGGGGATCGGCGGGCTTTTGGTTGTTGTGGGTTAAGCGACAAGGCGTTTCAAAAGACCGGTGCAGACGCCTGGGATACCAAAGGTCTTGACGTCCACCATGCCCATGGCATTGGCGATCGAGACGAGAAGGTTATTGTGCGGTTCGCTTTCGTACTTCAAATAGCGACCCATTTTAAAGGCCCCTCCCGTTCCGCCCGCGATAACGAAAGGAATATCCTTATAAGTATGGGAATTGCCAGCTCCGAGTTCGTTACCCCAAAGGATGATTGTATTGTCGAGCATGTTGCCGCCATCCGCTTCGGGTGCGGACGCAAGCTTATCCATCACGTAAGCCATCGGCTCGGAATGCCAGGACTCTGTTCCTTAAATTTCAATTTTCCTCTAGGACTTCTTTGATGCCTTCGGCAACGCGCCTAAGGTCATCAAGCTTTGCCCAGTTCCTTGGTGCAAACACCACGATATCGTGAACTCCACCAAGAACTACCGATACAATCGAGATAGTCCCAAACTTAAATTCTCGGGCTGGTATGTATTCAATCCGCGTCGTTTCAAAAGCAGGACTGCAAAAATTCTTTGCCTGCGGAAATTGAATGTGGCTTATGAAGATCGAGCAGAAGCCTTTGCGGCTGATCCTTTGCATGATATAGATCGCATCAAGCATAAGGCGGAGGACTCCGAGTGGAATCCACCGGCCCTTTAATTCCAAGGGATCGAGGCGGAGGAAATCCTTTTTTACCAGGCTTTGGAAGATCTCCTTTTGCACAACCTCAGAATTGGCATGCGCATCGAGTTCGAAGAAAAGAGGGTAACTGAGGTTGGCAGTGGAAAGTATTTCTCGCCGATAATTGCGAGCATTGCTCGGCACCATGAAGCGCAGACGCTGGTCATTTCCCCAGGTTTTTGCTAGATATACAGCAAGTCGGGCGACTAGGTTCGAGCTTGGTTTTGGCAGAACCTTCAGAACCCGCACTTCGTGGTTTGTTGATGCCGAATCTTGGGGAGCTTCGAAGAGTGCAGGGCTGTTCCAAGGAATTGTTTTGCGAAACCTTTTGCCAACTGTATCAATCAGAAATTCCGAATCGCATAGGCTACTGTTGATTCCCTTAGGTTCTTCTCTACGCAAGGCCTTGAACACATCTTCGGCAAAGAGTAAAAGCCCTGCCCCGTCCATTACACTATGCAGGCAACGAAAAATAAGGCAGCCAGGTTCCCCGCGGATCCAAAGAAGTTCGACCGTGGGGCCAGTCCTGGGATCAAGTCTTTTTTGTTCGCGCTCAGGGCAGGTCACGCCTTCAGACCTTGGGATTTCTCTGAGCCGAGGTGTGGGTCCATCCGATACCCAGCGCGTCCACCCTAAGCGTCCCTGGAGCCTCAAGCGAGCGCCCGGATGCACGACCGCCGCGTTCGCAAGGGCTAGCTCGAGTGCTTTTGGATCCAGAGATCCTGGGCCGTGAAACGCGAATTGTATCGTCAAACCACGTCCGTCGGGACGTAGAGTTGCGAGGTACATTCGTTCGGTGAATGCGAGACGACGCGAGTAAAGTGGTTGTTCTTTCATCACTCAATCCTCGTCAAGTTATGTGAAACTGACGATCCAAAACGATTCGAGACATGCTTTCAGCTGTCTCAAAAAGCATGACGTCCAACGTATTGGTGTCGACACTGATCGAATATTCCTGTTCCAGGCTAGAAAGAAGAATCACCATTGCAAAAGAATCAATCAGCCCGGATGACAAAAGTGCTGTTTGCGGTGTTAAGTCAACATCCAAAAGAACTGGGAAATTGTCCTTCAGAATTTTTATAATATTTTGAACAACATCAACTTGATTCACAAAGTACTCCATTCTAGCAAGCTGCCTTGGGTTTGGCAGAAAAAAATTCATTGTTTGTAGGTTTCTTTGGCAACTGGCTGTACAATCTAAGCTTGAAATTACCATTCGTCGGCTCAGCCATCTTAAAGGAGAGTCCGTTGAACATAGTAGGTGTATCAGCATTCTATCATGAATCAACCTGCTGTCTTATTCAAGACGGACGACTGGTTGCGGCTGTGCCCGAAGAGCGATTCACGCGGGTGAAATACGATCGCCGGGTGCCCATAAATGCGTTCCGCTACTGTTTGGAGGCGGGTGGACATCTGAGCCCGGGTGACATTGATTGTATCGCATACTACGAGGATCCAGAAAAGAAGCTTTCTCGACAAAAAGCGATGGGGCTGGCTGACCATGATGACAAGGATAAGCCCGAGCGGGATCTCCGTGACGCCTTTGGTGTAGATTGTCCGTTTATGCACTTCGACCATCACCTTTCCCACGGAGCAGGAAGCTTTTATTTCTCAGGCTTCTCAGAAGCGGCCGTCTTCACCGTCGACGGAGTGGGTGAGTGGGCGACGACGATATATGGCGCTGGGCAAAGCAAGGACGAGGATTTCATCATCGATAAAGAATCTGTCCCGAACTTTCTGAGAAAGACTGCACAGCTTGCTCCAGAGCCGTTCCGCAATCGCGTCGAAGGCGATTTGCATCCCCTGCTCTCAGGTAACCTTGAACGCTGGCGTCCCGCAGAAGAGGTTTTGCCAGAAGGAGTCTACACGTTTGTCTAAAACTCCCACGGCCATCCTTGACTGGAAACCGAATCTGGCCGCTGACGCCCTTGTCTTTGAACGGGCGATGTCGCAAGTCCCTTCGTTTGTAGCCGACGCTCGCATCCTATGCTCGGTATAAGATCGACGAGACGCAAAAGCGCCTCGCGATCGGTGCAGAGGCCGACAGTTTCCCGGTATTTGGTGAGCTCTATGCGTTGTGATTGTATGTTTAAAGGAGATGAGTCGGATGGATGTGCATCGTGATCTTATGGAACTTTTTCGATCGAGAGCGGACGAACGAAAAGACGAGCCATGCGTTACCCATTTAGAATCGGGACGCACCCTTAGTTACGCCGAAATATGGCAGAAGACTTTACAGTTCATAAAGTATCTGAAGGATGCGGGCGTTAAACCCAAAGATCGGGTGGTATTTGCAGTACGTAACCATTGGGCGGTGCTTCCACTGCTCGCCGCGTGTAGCGCCCACAGGGCCGTTCTCTGTCCTGTGGATCCAGAGCTCCATCGCGACGAGCTTGCGAAGATCCTAAGCGATGTGAATCCAGCGCTTTTCATCGCCAAAGGGCCAAGCTCTATCACTGTCTCAGGAGCCACAGTCATCAGTTTGCCTAAGATCCTCGAGGCATTGGAGGCACAGGACCTGAGTGAATATGGCGAAGCGTCGTGGTCAATCGATCGGACTGACAACACTCTAATGATCTACACCTCGGGGACCACAGGAGGCAGCAAATGGGTGATGCTTTCCAGTCAGAATCTTATCGCCAATGCCGCATCCCTTGTCTCCCGATATAAGGTAACAAACCAAGATCGATTCTTTTGTTTTCTTCCTACGCATCACATGAACGCTCTCATGATGACCGGCATGGTTCCTTTAACCGCCGGGGCAAGCCTTGTCCTTTCCGACGTGTTAAGTGTAAAAAACGCTAAAAACTTTTGGCAAAATCTTGCGGACCATAAGATAACGATCGCGAGTCTGGTGCCTTCAATCATGGCTCTGTTGATAAAACTTTTCCCGGCTGGCAAAAAAGTCGAAACTCCTCTGCTGCGTTTGGGCTTTTGTGGGGCGGCGCCACTCACCGCAGAACTGTGGCAACAGTTTGAGCAGCACTTTCACGTCCCCTTGCACCAGGGGTACGGTCTCACTGAAACCACGTGCTGGGCTGTGAGTTCGCTGCTAGAAGGCGATCGACACTACAATAGCGTCGGGGTTCCTCTGGACTGCGAGGTCCACATCGAACCTTTTGAAGAGACCGACACCCTGATGCTTGGTAAAGACCAGAACGCGGAAGTTTTGCAATCGGCAGCTTCAGGAGAAGTTTGGATCCGAGGTGCTATCGTCACGAGTGGATACTTTCGCAACCCGAAATTGAATAAGGAAAGCCTCACTCGGGATGGTTTCTTCCGCACCGGTGATATAGGGCTTTTCGATACGGACGGCTATCTCCATATTACCGGCCGCATTAAAGAGATTATTATCAAAAATGGTGCGAACGTCTTTTCAAGGGACCTCGATCGAGTCCTTGCCGAGCACCCGGCCATACGAGAATCAAAGACTATTGGGATGCCCGATGAACTGGTAGGGGAAAGGATCTATTGTATTTGTGTGCTGAGAGAGGGAAGTCAGGCCACATCTATGGAAATTAAAGCTTGGCTGCAGTCGAGAATTTCGCAACACATGTGGCCTGATGCTATCGTGTTTATGGGATGTCTTCCTCACGGCGCTGCAGGCAAAGTAACGACGAATGTGATTCGGAAGATAATCGGTGGTCAGCTTGTGGACGAAATCCTTCAGTCGCTTAATAGTTGGCGCTATAAGAGAGCTCAACCATCGGATAGCGAAGGTATGAAGAAGAAGATTCAAGCGAATCTTATCGCCGGAGAGCCCGTGCATTTTCTGGCTTACTGGGGTTGCGGGGCACGTGATCACACGATTGAGCAGGATACTCAAACTCTTTTGCGCCTGAAGGAATTCGTGGATGGCGTGCGCAAGGCTCCCCAGATTCGACCTCGGTTAACGCTTATCTTTACAGATACGCACGCGCGCAACAATAGAATCCCAGACGAGCGTATGAATCGTTATTTCTCGGGTATTGGTGAGGAAGCTGAAAAGCTTGGTTTCGATACGATTCGATTGAGCGAACTTTGGCAACAAGCCGGACTGGATTGGCAGAGCATAGTAGATGTTATGCGGAGTGAAACCTTTCAAAAGCGATGGGCTGATGAGCCTCTCAGACTGCGACTCGTCGATCAGGCGGCTAAACATGCCGAACAAGGCTTTGAGCCCAGTCATGCTGCCGAACATTATTATGCGGCCTGCCTCCACGAAGCTGTCGAGGTGGCCAAGATTTTTCCGAAGGCTTTATTCACGACCTTCAATCATCCTGATTTTGATTGCATCTCCCCTAATCTTGAAAAGCTATATCTGACCTCATTTAAGGAGGGGACTTCGGTCAAACCTTGGTTTTACGAGTCAAAGTGAATTCTGAAGGTGAAGGTGGCCTCAATCCGGTCAACAATAAAATATTGTTTTCGGGATTTCGGCACTACAATTTAAAAGAATAAAAAAGCCCTGACTCCAAAAAGTCAGGGCTTTTAAAAAAATTTCTTTACCGAAGAATGGTAGCGAGAGGCGGGCTTGAACCGCCGACCTCGTGATTATGAATAGCGTCTGTTGACCAGACTGAGGCAGTGGAATAGCAAGTTCAAAGGGTTACTGCAAGCTATTTTTGATGGTGTGATGAGTGAAGAATTGGCTCGCATAACAAGCTAACGTTCTAAAGGTCAGACTCCAAACATCAGGGGTAAAAGTCCGTGGTTATCAGCGGTTAAAGTGAGTGTTTAAATGGGAGTTGTTTAGGAGAAAGTAGAGGGGAAAGTAGGGATGGCTTGGGAAAGGGTTTACATTCCCAGGCGGATCAAAAGCTGTCTAAGCTCACGAAGGCTATTATCCTCGTTTTTAAACGACCGAGTTATGTCTAGTAACTCACTGTCAATACTTTCAACGAAACTCAAGCTTGCTTCGAAATCAGCGACCTTTATCTCTTTAAAAGTCCCTGCCGAACGAGCACCTGCGAACCGTGCCTTGACCATTCTCTTCATTGAACCTGTGACGTGATACACCTGATTAGGCCGCTGGCGTTCAGGCATGCTGGAGTATAGTTCCCGACCTTTCGAAGCAATTAGATTTTCCAAGAGCCTCATTTCCGCACTGGAGATGTTTGAATTAAGTCGAGTCTCCTGATGTGAAGCTTGTTCTTCAGCAATAGGCCCTCTTTCTGCGTCTGTTGTTTCCAAGCTCTAACTTAATGCAAGCTCATCCCTGTCATCAAAAACGGAGGATTTTATGAGACTTGCTTCCAATGTCCACCCCATCGACGAACTTCAAACTCTTATCAAAAACCGCTTTGCAGAATTCAATCGTCGCAGCACAGCCTCGCGTGGCCGTAGGTATCCACCCGAGCTGCGTGAATTGATATGCCGCGGGAATGCTGCCGGGCTGCTGCAGAAGGATTTGAAGCGTTTAAGCGGCATGTCACAAACAGCGATTAAACACACACTATCAAAGGCGCGACCAGAGAAAGCGAGACGCCTTGAAGTCGTAGGCATGGCCCCTGAGGCTCGGCAAATCTTGATGCCTTTGGTTATTCGACTCCCGTCCGGGGTCAGCATTGAACTTTCTGCTTCGACTCTGCTGACCGAAACCTTACTCAATAGCTTAGCCCAGATTGGAGGAAAAGATGCTTCCTCCCGCTAGAATTCGCTTTGTTCACGTGGCCATGCATAAAGTGGATTTTCGAAAATCGCACCACGGCCTGCTCGCGGAATGTTACCGAATGGATTTGGATCCATTCGCTGGCGATGTCGTTCTATTTATTGGGCGATGCCGTCGCCGTATGAAATTGCTCTTTGCTGATGATAGTGGTCTATGGCTCTGTTTCAAACTTTTCAATTCAGAGTCGATAAAAACCCAGTTTCGCTTTCTAAGCGACCCTCAGGTCAAACAGATCTCGGCGGCCGAGCTGCAGATGTTCTTCGAAGGATCGGCTTATACGGTCGATAAAAAAATCAAATAGCCAGCGACAACAAAAGCTTAAGCGAGTAAAGGTATTTAGCAATACTTATTGACTGTTATGACTTTTGCTCGTTGGTCGCCCGAGGATATTGCCGCACAAAAAAATTCAAAAAATCTCGCTGACCAGTGCGAGGCAGAGCTTTGGGTCAAAGCTCACAAATCCGAAATCCCGCTTTGCGTTTATCAAGCCGTCCTTCTCTTAGGCGTCCTTCGGTTCGAACTTATGAAGGCGAGCCAGCGAGTGGCAAACCTTCTAGCCCTTTTCCGCCGCGAGCTTGGCGTCAGTCCTAAGAGCGAGAGTGGCAGTTCCCCTTCCCCAAAACTTCCCGACCAACCCAACTGCAAACTCAGTGATGAGGAGCGGCTCCTCGCCCTCAAGGCGCGGCGCGCCAAGTTGCTTAAAGAAATTCGTCGCTATGAAGACCGGCTTGGCAAAGGCCGTAAAAAGAGGCAAAACCGCTCCGAAGACCCTTCACCATCGAAGGCGGAGGCAGCTGAACCTGTTTTCCTGCCTTCTGGGGAAGCTTTGTTTAGCAGCAATATTGCCGACAAAGTGAGTGAAGACAGACCGCTAAAGGTTGATCGAGTGGAAAATTTTGACAATCCGCGTGGACTTCATAGCGTCAGTGACGAGCGCACGCGTCACGAGCATAGCGTGACCACGAAAACAATTCGTCTTTCTGTCGAAACCGTAACCGATCCGCGCAAGGGCAAGAGCGTTACGGCAAGTACCGACGACATCGGTCCACCAAACACACGGGTTACTTGGATTGGCATCGCCAATACTATTATCGCAGTGATTGGCTATGCTATCCCAATCAATCGTCTGGCGAAGATGTTGATGGCAAGTAACCGCTATTTCACTAGCAGCCGACTGTGCTCGCAGCTCAAGCTGCCGGCGGAGCTTTTCGCACCGATCTACACCTGCCTGGGTGAGCAGCTGCCCGATAGCGATATTCTTTTAGGCGATGATACAAAAGCCCGCGTCATTGAAATCAATCGCGCCCTCAAAAACGGCGGCGAACTCGGCGAAGCGCCTGAAGGCAGCCTCATCGCCAAGATAAGTGAAAGCTTTGGCCGTGTGTTTAAGAAAAAGCGCGGCAAAGGCAGCAAACGTTCGCTAAATGTGTCGGTCGTTATTGGTAAAACAGACGCTAATGATCCACGCAGCTATATCTTTTTTTTCCGCTCCCACCTCGGTAGCCTAGGTGATATTCTGAGTAAAATGCTGGAAACTCGCAGTCCAAGGAAAAAAAAGCTGACCTTACTATCCGATTTAGCGACGACCAACCTTTTCACGACCTCTCTTTATCAAAAATTCGATATCATTCATGCCGGCTGTGCTGCTCACGCCCGGCGTCCCTTTTTTAGGCAGAAAGAGAAAGACCCAAAACTTTGCTACTGGATGCTTTCAGCCTTT
>JACMPP010000036.1 GCA_014377445.1 Oligoflexus sp. | reverse complement strand
TCGGCCTCCTGTTCGGAATTCGAAGGCTGATTCTTTAGCAAAAATTTAAGTATAAAACCTTTTGGTCACTTTATCAGCCGTTTAGACCGCAAATTTGAGGTCTAAAACCAGGCTTTAAAGGGCAATGGCGATTTATCCAACCTATCTTATCACTCCTGGTGACTTGGCAGGGAGGGAAGTCTTTTTCTTAAAGAAGGGTTCAATCGATCGTTTCGAATATTCCTCAGAAACGATCGAAAGTTGAGCAGAATCGGAAAGCGAAATGGTTATGGTAAGAAGGTTGGTGCTTCTTAATCGGCTATTTAGCGATAGGTGCTGTCATGATCTGGGTGAAAAAAATAAAGAGCATCCATTCGTTTTCTCTAACGACGCGTGCCGCAAGAGGACTGTATACACTTCAATTTTATCCGACTTTTTGATGAGGAGTGCATGAGATAGCCAAAAGAAATCAAAAATAAGTTAAAGCGTTAGAAATTTCCAGTTTGACTCATGGTTCATCATTCCAACTTTCGCGTGCTTTCCCGAGAAAAACGGTTTAAAAGCAGGCTCGAATCAGCATTATGCCTTAGCTCTAGGAATGACTATGCCACTATCACAGTTTGAAATCGTTCAACTCAAGTCCGGGGTCAATAGTCTCCGGCTCATAGAGAACAACGAGACCTTTCATCCCGGCATCGGTCCCTTGGCTGAAGCGAATATCCTGCACGTGGCTCAGCACCGTTTCGCCGAGCGAGCGCCTTCGGTGCCGATCTTCATTCTTTGGGATGTAGGTCTGGGAGCAGGGGCGAATGCCGTCGCCGCAATCGATGCCTTCAAGACAATCCCTGCGGACTTCGAAATCCATAGCTTCGATCGCTCGCTGTCAGCGCTCGAGTTTGCCCTCGCCCATCTCGATGAACTCGACTATCTCGCGCCCTATAAGGATGCCTGCGAGGAACTTCTCGTGAAGGGCTTTCTGCAGCTAACACCGAGAATTCGCTGGTACCTGCACTTGGGAGATTTCCGCGAGGTCATGCTGCGCCCTGAGATCCCCGCACCGCATTCGATCTTCTACGATCCCTACTCTCCGCGCGGCAACGTGGATATGTGGAACCTCGAGCATTTTCAAAATCTCCGCCAAAGACTCGACGATGATCGTCCCTGTCTTTTGACGAATTATACGCGCTCGACTTATGTGCGGGTGACCTGGCTCATGGCAGGATTTGCTGTGGGGATTGGGACAAGTATAGGAGAGAAGGAAGAGACCAGCCTGGCTTCGAATAATCTTGAGCTGCTAGAGCGACCGCTCCTTCCTGCGTGGTTAGTGCGCGTGAAGGTCTCGCATAGTTCAGCACCTTTGCGAGGTCCTGCCTATGAGTTGGGGCCGATCCTGCCAGAGGATTATACGATCGTCGCAGCGCAGGCGCAGTTTCAAGGTCAAACATAATCCACGCATTTCAAAATTCTTTCCCAACCCAAAATCACCGACTCTCTCCAGGGTGAGCCACCCAAGAAAAAACACAGCAAAAAAGCGGATTCCAAGGGCGGCAGCCCTTGCCAAGGGGTTCGAAGAGGAAGTTTACCGCATCCTCTCGTCCAGTAACTGTCAAATACCCTATCAGAAAGCCGCCCTCGATGCCTGTAATTCAACCCGTCCAGTGGTCTGCAGTCGCTCCATGCTTGCCGATCCCCGCACAACAGTGGACCACCTCTCAGGCGCCAGCCAGGGTATCCAGTTCACCGAGAAGAACGCGGATCGCTTGAAGTGGCAGGACGCCTCTATCCTCGCATCCTGCTTCTCATCCTCCTCCTTCGTGGAAACCGAGTGGACCCATATAAAATTCGGGCTCTTCCGCTAAAAGTGTGGGCGAGGGAATCTATGTATAAGAGGAGAATGGCACTAAGCTAAGAGCTTTGGCCTAAACCTAGCCTTTGCCGTAGCCTTTTGCTTTGCCGTTGGGGTGAGCGTGATCCTCGCCTCCGCTCCTTGCCGTCCTGCTTATCGTTTCATGCAGAGCTTGGAAAAGTGTCTTGTCGAAAGGCAAAGCCCCCAGGGCGATGATCACGATCACCCCAACGGCAAGGACTACGAAAAAGGCGAGGGAGTATGAATACCCGGCCTCAGCAGCTAAGTTTCTAGATCAGTGGTGCACCCGGACCATGCTCTCGAAAATCGAGCCTATGAAGAAAGTCGCCAAGATGCCCCGCAATCACCGTGAGCTGTTATAGAACTGGTTTCAGGCTAAAGCTGCGATTTCCTCTGGAGTCGTTGAGGGGCTTGACAACAAGGTCAAAGTCACTACGAGAAAAGCGTATGGATATCGGAGCTACAAAGCCATTAGACTGGCCTTGTATCATAATTTTGGTGGACTCCCGGAGCCGGAACTCGCCCATAGATTTGGCTGAGAAAGACCTTTTTTTTCACATTTTTCAGCGGTATTTAGCGCTTCTTTTTGGCTTTAAGAATATCGTAGGCACTAACAAAACGACCCGCGGCCTGAAGTACAGCCGGATCCTCTTCGCGCGCCACCTGCTCAAGCAAAACATCTTTCGCCTTCGCCTGAAAGGGTATGGCCTGCCCTAGCACCTGCATCGCCGTCGCACGATTGATCGAGTCAGGCTCGCGCTTGATGTTCGCGTTCATCTCATCGATCGATCCTGCGCTCCGAAGCCCAATCGATTTGAGAGTCTGAAGAGCGGCAAGACGGGCCGGAGCGATCGTATCCGTCCCGAGGGCCTTCACCAAAATCTCTTCACGCCCGGGAGCCGGAACCCGCGATAAAGCTTCGTAGGCAGCCTTTCGTTCCAGATCCGAGGAGGAATGCGTGCTGGCTTCCACTTCATCAGCGAACGCGTCGGATGAGCTGTTGCCCATCGCATCAATCGCATTGGCTTTCAATTCAGGACTTCCAGCGGCTTTATAAATATCCTCGATGTCGGATAGAATTTTGTCTTCTTCGCCCGGCATGACTTCTCTGAGATTGTTGGCCAGAAGCCCACCGTTCAACAGAGCCGTTGAACTCAGTTCGTCCAATCCCTTGCCCGATGTCAGCCCTTGATATTCCTTGCGAACCGCAGCCACCAGAGTTTCATTCGGCATTCGAATTTCGCCGACGGCAAAGATCGTCCGTATCCGAGTACCTTTGTCGATCGCCTCGTTACCGATCAAACTTGCCATCGATTCCTGGGCTTCTTCGCTTCCAACTTTCGCCAAAACAAAAAGGATGTGAATCAATTCCTGATCGGTGAAACTGTTGGTCTCTATCAACTTCTGCAGGTCTTTGATCCCCTCGGGATGCGCTTTCAAATATTCGATGAGAAGCGACTTGGCCTCAGCCCCATGCTCGCTCAGTTGAGCTCGAAATGCATCCAACGCAGATTTCAAATCTAAAACCTTAGGCGTCTTATCATTCACGTTGTCGTAGATCGAAGGCCGGTCTTTACCTTTCAGATCCTGACTAAGGCTCTTATTCACTTTGAAGCGGGAGCCGATGTCCTGAGCGGGACTGAGAGCTGGTACCTCGACCTGCAAGAGCGTCACCTGATAATTGATCTCACGCGCTTCGTGCTTGCTGCCGGCGTTGACCAAGAGCTGCTCTTCAACAGTAACCTTCGGATACCAGAGAGACTTGAGAGGACCTTCAAAGCGAAAGCTGGAGGCTTTCACGCTGGTGAGTTCAATGAAGTCTTCCAGAGTGGCCGATGCTGCCGGAACACGAATCGACACACGGGCAAAGGCTTTTAAATCCGACTGATCCTCGGTCAACTTCATCTCAGATTCACCCAGGAAATCTGAGTATTGACCTTCCCGACCCAAGGCAAGAATTCGCAGCAGACGCTGCACTGTGCGGCGAGCTGAGAAAGTCTCGCGGCCGTCGAAGCTCAGTTTTTGCACATGGCATTTGGAATCGATCGCGATCTGAAAAGCGTAACTGAAGTCACGGAACTGGGTATAGATTTGGCCATTGTTCGTGAATTCCAAAGGCTTGAACTGACCTTCAAGTATGATGGGTTTGGACATGGAGAAAATGGAAGGGGCTTCTTTGATTTTGATTTGCAGCACACCGTTGAGATGCGAACTCGCATTCGCGTTGGATTCATTCATCTGAACAGCGTAAAGAAGAGGATTTTCGCCATATGTCCAGCAGCTTGGCTGGTTTCGAAGTAGGACGAGAACGATTCCGATCAAAAGCGTCAGCCCAAATCCCACGAAAGCCATGATCAGAATATTGCGATTCTTCATATTGACCTCTAAAAGCTGTAGTCGAGCAATAACTGAGAACAAAAACTGCTTAATTGCCTCGGAGCCTATCAGCTCCTTAAGAGAAAACCTAGCGAGGACTTCCGGATTCGCAGCCTTTATTTGCGGCACGATTGACCAAATTTTTGCGCCGCTCCATAATAGGAGGAATCCCAGTTTTTAATCCCCGTACGCACATCAGTCAGCCCCCATGAAATGGAGACTCGATTTTTATGAAAAAATTCACTTCGATCTTTGCCGGCCTTGCCCTTGTTGTTCTTGCCAACGCTTGTGGATCTTCGAAATCAGAGGACAAAGCAGCGACCACGACTGTGGCCTGGAGCGACACGGGCATGCAAGCCATCGTTACTGGTAACTGTGCGATATCTGGCTGCCATAATGGAACTCAAATTCCAAACTACTCCGGAATTTCGGAAGCGGCTATGAAGGCTGACACCACAGCTAAGACTCAAGTCTCAAGCGGCGCAATGCCTCAATCAAGCACTCTCACTGCGGCTCAAAAAGCCACAGTTGCTGCCTTTTACGCGCGCTGAAGTGAAAAGCCCCTGATTAGGGGCTTGCTTCCCTGCCCTTTCCCCTGCTAATTTCCTTCGTGATGCACGCGCATTATACGGTGCGCTTCTTTCATTCCCATAGATCGACCCTGATGCAAAAGCCTTACCCACATGATCGAGACTCGCACAGCGTTGCGATCGTCGGAACCGGACCCGCGGCTTTGATGGCTGCGGATAAACTTGCGTCGTCAGGCATCCAAGTCACTCTTTTCGACAAGCGCGCAGCGGCCGCCTGGAAACTCTTTGTTGCCGGTAGCTCCGGCCTCAATATCACCAACGCACTTCCTCTAAATGCATTTGCATCGAACTACACGGGACCTGCCCAGCATTGGCAGACTTGTCTAAGCCAGTTCTCTAATGAGGATTGGGTTCGATTTATCGAAGTGGAATTGGGCCAGAAAACTTTCCTCGGAACGAGCGGACGCTACTTCGTCGAAACCATGCATGCCGCCGCGCTTGTCAGAGCCTGGCGCAGGCGTCTCGAGTCCATGGGTGTGAGCTTTCATTTCGCCCATGAACTCATCGATTTTTCCAGTGATGGAACGGACTGCACCCTTCGTTTCAAAAACGAAACGACGTTTTCGTTTCCTAAGGTCTTGCTGGCTTTGGGTGGTGGCAGCTATGAGCCGACTGAGGATCCTTTGCGCTGGATCTCGATCTTCGAAAACAAAGGCATTCGCTTTAATGCCTTTAGTCCCATGAACAGCGGATATCACGTGGCCTGGACGAAAGCCTTTCTTGCAGAAGTCGATGGCCAACCCTTTAAGAACATCGAGTTCCGCAACTCCAAAGGTTCTCGCAAAGGCGATCTGATCATCACGGAATATGGTCTGGAAGGAACGCCTGTCTACACACTCGGTGAAGCCGGAGCCGCCTCTATCGACCTCAAGCCTGATCTGAGTCTCGATGCAATCAAACAAAAGCTCCTCAGCTCCAAAGAGAATTTCTCGCTCATTCGTCGCGCTCAAAAGCATTTGCAGCTCAACAAAGCCGCGCTGGCTTTGATCTTTCATATGGGCCGTCCGGAGTGGAAGAACTCCCTCGATGACTTCGCCCTTGCTATCAAGAACTTTCCGCTCACTCTCCTTCAGCCGCGCCCTCTCAGTGAAAGCATCTCAGCCCGAGGTGGCGTTTCCTGGGACGAACTTGGTGATAACCTTGAACTCACCTCTCATCCAGGTATCTACCTGGCCGGTGAGATGATCGATTGGGAAGCCCCGACCGGTGGCTTCCTTATACAAGGGGGGGTTGCCCAAGGCCGCTTTGTCGCCGAATCCATGCTCAAGTGATCCAAGGCGCTCCGCAACTAAGCCTCGGCAAAATCGTAATGCAAAAAAAGGGAAGCACCGAGCAATCAGCGCTTCCCTTGTAGTATGCAGATCAAATTCTAATAGAGCGGATGAACAAGAACTTATTCAGCAGCGTCTTTCGCGAGACAAAGCTTGTTCAGTTGAGCCAGGACAGGACGGACGGCCATGAAGGGACCCGAGAACTGAACTTGTTTATAGATAGCTGGACAGATCGTTGTAAGAGTCTGCTCTTGGATTTTGGTCAAAGCGAGTTTGCTCAAAACACCGATATCTTCGAAATCAATTTTGCCGCTTTCATTTGTATCAGCAACGAGCATCACGATAGCTTTGACGCCAGTTTTGAAGTCTTGGAATTCTTGGCCCTGATCGATTTTGCCGTTACCGTTTGTATCAAACGAAGTCAGTATGGTGTCTTTGATCGTTGCGACTTGTTCCTGCAACTTCTTGATCACGTTGAGTGGGTTGAGCGCATTGAGGTCAAGACCGAGGAAAGAGCGCGCGTGAACGTCTGACTCGGGAGCTGTGCCGCTCGCGATTTGAGCCAGGGCGGCTGCTTGAAGTTGCAACTCAACTTGCTCTTCGTGAGACTCAGCAAATGCGACATTACTTAGAAGAACAAGGCCGAGACAGGAAGCGAGTATTTTTTTCATCGAAGAGATCTCCTGGGATTTAAGTTTCCGCATCCTATGCTTCGCGCTCTCGTCTGTCATGAAAATTTCTCAATCGAGGCATACATATTCGTATATTTTGAAATCCCGCCTCCGAACAAATTTGCACCCCCAATTCAAAATCATTCTAAACACATGGATTTGTTTTAGATAATCAGCGCACAGACTTCGTGAGTTTATGTCCGTGGCGTTATTTCTATCTCTGCTTTAGCAATGTTCTACGAGGGAATTAACCCTCAAATTGTGCGAGTTTGTCCATGCGACTTCTTCCCCTAGCGTTTCTTTCCGCGTCATTCCTTTCAGGCCCTCTTGCTTTTTCGGCAGTGCCTGCCCCGACCAACAGTCTCACAGAGCTTCTCGACAAAGCCTGTTCCGACGGGGCTTGCGCAGAAGGCTATCGTGTCCGCTTCAGACAGATCAGCTTTGAAGCGTCGAGACAGCAGGCGACCGCGTCGGTCACGCTTCTCCCTAATCAAGGCATCGACTATCCCATTCTGAATGAAATGTTTGAGGCGCAGATTGTTCAGGCGAGCTTCGCCGGCATCTGCAAGATTCGGCATGTGGCGAGCCTGGAGAGTATTCGGGAGGGTGATTCGGATCGGATCCAGCCGGAGTTTCAAAATGCCTTGAGGACTTGTCTCATCGCTCTCTCTGAACGCACGGAAAAAGCTCTCGGTCGATTGAACTAACAAAAAAAGGCCTTCCGACGCTCTGCGTTTGGAAGGCTTCTTTATCGAATCTTCGAATCGTCCGATTATTTTTTTGCAGGTGTTGCGGCTGGGGCAGCTTTGCCTGGTTTGCCGGCTTGGATGTTCAAGACGATAGTCACTTCGTCACCAACGATTGGACCAGCTTCAATTGCCTGGCTCCAAACCAAACCAAAGTCTTTACGGTTGATCTTGGTTGTGCCGTGAAAAGCCACTTTTTGGTTGCCGTAACCGTCAACCACAGAACCAAGGTACTTGCTGTCGAAAGTCACTTTTTTCGTCACGCCGTGAATGGTGAGGTTACCTGTGAGTTTGAACGACTCAGTTGTACCCTTGATTTCAGAGCTTTCGAAAGTCATTTTTGGGAATTTTTTTGCATCGAAAAAGTCTGGCGAAGCCAGGTGGTCATCACGTTTCTTTTCGCCTGTGTCGACCGAAGCCACTTCTACACTGGCTTTGAAACTTGATTTTTCAAAAGGCTCAGCGAGGGTAAATGTCCCTTCAGATTTATTGAAACGACCTTCAACGCTCGAGATGACCAAATGTGGAATTTCGAATCCGACTTTACTGTGCATGGGATCGAGTGCGTAGGATGCTGGCTCGTATTTAGCGGGAGCTGCAAAGGCAGCCGTCGAGAGTACAATTCCAGCAACAGAAGTGAGTAGTATTTTTTGACCAAACATTATGTGAGTGCTCCATGAAGAATAAATATCGTCGTAATTATCGTCATTTCTTGTATGTTCCAAAAGTAGACAGAATCAGTAATCAATGTTGCAAATTTAGCAACAATGAGGACAATCATGTATTCCGATATCGACTTGAATAGATTGAGAGTTTTCAAGGAAGTTGTCCAGTCGGGTAGTTTCTCCAAAGCCGCTCTCAATCTGAGGCAACCGAAATCCCGCGTAAGCCGCCATATTTCCGCCCTCGAGAAAGACTTGGGTATTCAACTTATTTACCGGACGACGCGCCAATTTCAACTCACCGCGGCAGGGACCGATCTCTTCCTGCAATCGTCTCCGCTCCTGAATCAATTGCGCAATACCCTCGATCAGGTGCGATCCGGGAGTGAGGAGTTGAGCGGCTCGATTCGCCTCTCCGTTCCGGATGATATTGGAATCTCTTTGATGGGCCAGGTTACCAAAGATTTTCTACGCCTCCATCCGCTGATCCGTATTGATCTTCACGTAGGGAATCTTCTCGTGGATTTGATCCGGGACTCCTTTGATCTCGTCGTTCGTGTCGGTAAGGTGCGCGACAGCACGATGATCCAAAAGAAACTGGGATCGGTCGGTCTGAGCTTTGTCGCGAGCCCGGCGCTGATCCAAAAGCATGATAGGATCATCGACTTTCAGGGCCTCAAGAATCTGCCTTTCCTGGCGTTCAGCTCGCAAAACACCCGCTCTTTGATGATCAAAATCCGAAAAGACAACAAGACCCAGAGTCTGTCTCTCAATCCTATTTTTTCATCGAACAATTTTTTCGTGCTGCGAGAGCTGGCTCTGGCGGATGTGGGCTTTACGGCCTTGCCGCCTTACATCGCCAAGGACTTTATCAAATCGGGAGCTCTGATCCCTATCCTCCCCGATTGGCAGACGGAAGATGGACCGATACAAATTCTCATGCCTCAGCAAAAAGAAGTGCCGCTCAGGATCAAACGATTTGTGGAGTTTTTAAGTGAGAGACTTACGGAGTATCTGACCTGAAGAGGAAGAGGCCAGCAAAGCTAGCCTTATTCGACGGACGAGTATTCTGCCAACTGAAGCCAATCGGAGTAGGCATCGCTCTGATGCGTCTGCACCCATTCCGCATTATCGAGATCGTGGTAAAGATCTTCTTCCACGTTCCTTTCTTCCTGCCAGGTGAAGGTCAGTAGAAGGCTGAGAACCCCGGCACTCATACCAAACACTGTCCAAAGCTGCCAGGATCTTCCACCGTGAGATCCCTCTTCATGACGAATGCGGCGCAAGATGAATTGATACTCCTGCGGGCCGGATTCGGGGACTGGTGGAGCACCATTTTTGAGAAAATCCCTTAATTTTTGATCACTCATACATCCACTCCTTCCTGTTTCATGAAACTTTGTAGTTTGGTTCGAGCGCTGTGAAGGCGAGACTTAATAGTCCCTTCAGGTAGCTTCAACGCTTCGCTGATTTCCTCTATTGTACTATCTTCGAGGTAGAAGAGGACCACCACGACCCGTTCTTTGACGCTGAGTTTATGGAGCGCCTTTTCTACGAAGTTTTGGTTCTGCAAGTCTTCTGCGTGGTTTTCTCGGGCCACAGGTTCCGGCACGCTCTCACTACCAAAACTTAACAATCCAGTCCACCGCTTCTTGCGGAAATGATCTTGCACCGTAGTCACGCAGATCCGGTGTATCCAGGTTTTCATGTCAGATTCGTCACGGAAGCTATCTTGAAACCTGTAAATCCGAACAAATACGTCCTGAACAAGATCATCTAAATCATTTGAGTTAACCATACGGGCCAAGATGCGCCGTACTGTAGCTACGTGCTGGTTGTAAAGGACCGAAAAATCATGGCTGCTCCGATCATTTATGATTTGGGGCCAATCCGCGACTTTCGTTCCCATTCTTACCCCTTGGCCTAGATGAACTAAAGGTTTTGCGCTGCTCGGGAGTTAAAAGAGCCCTTACTTTGAGCATATGCTCTAGCTGTTGGGTTTCCAATTCGTTTCTGTGCTTCATCAAATCGGCATGAGCCGTTCGAATGGCCTCATCACTACTCTCCCCGTCCAGCACACTGTCGAGCTTCGCTCTGGCTTCAGCGACAGCGACTTTATTCGTCTCGACCTGTCTCTGCATCCCTTCCCTCAAGACTTTCAACTGAGCTTTTTGCTCGGCAGAAAGATTAAGCTTCTCAAATACTTTGGTGATTTCAACAGGTTCAGAACTTGGTCGAGCTAAAGCAGGGCTTACCGCCAACATCGAGGCCAAACATAAAGATCCCAGCAACTTCATACACACTCCTCTCGCTCATCACAAAGTTAGACGCTCTTAAAGGGATATAGGTTCATTTCTATTCATAATTCTACGAAAATTTTAAACCATTGAATTCAAAGGCTTTTTAAAAAAAGTGACTCGGTCAAAAAAAAATCCAAACCTTTTTCGGACTCCCTACGTCTAACCTGACAATCGAGTTGAGAGACAGCTCGCATCCACTCAGAAAAAATCGGAGACACTATGAAAGCACTTGTTATCGCATCTATGACTGTCCTTTTGGCTCAAGGCGTTGCTATGGCTAAACCTGCTGCACACAAAGGCGGCTCTCCAATCGAAGCTCTCGACGCTGACAAAGACGGCAAGTTGTCAAAAGACGAAGTTAAAGCAGATGCGGCTCTAACTGGCAAATTTGACGAACTCGATGCAAACAAAGACGGCTTCCTCGACAAAGACGAGATCAAAGCTGCTCACGCTGGCAAAGCACCTGCTGCTCATCCAGCAAAATAAGTTCTAAAAGTCTGGGTCGCACCTTTATGGTGCGGCCTTTTTTGATTATTTTCTCTTACTGGCCGTCCATCCTATAAATTTCCACTCTACCTCAAGAAACTCCATTCACGATAAAACATCCAATTTGCTTATTAAGATTCGTGTCCTTAGCGAGGTGACGATTCTGATAATTCTGAAGCCGCGAAAAAACTCGATGTATGCGAGCTTTACGCGTCTTAAGGACTCCTCTACAATAAACCTATCTCAAAAAAATATTGACCTCCGCACCTCAATACAATCGTAAACGGCTGATACCTTGAGTTCATTTGGAGCCAAGTGCTTCGAACTGTGAATTCTTACGAAGTTTTTTTCCGATCAGCCTCATCGCATGTATGAAACGAGCCGATTAAAGGCTGTCGGCACGACGAGCACGACAGCTTTCGAATTTAGGAACAGGACGATGGCCATGACGAACGTTAAAAAAATTCAGACGCATAAGCAGTATCTCGCAATCATAGTCAGCTCTCTCATGATCTGCCTGAACATAGGCTGTGAAGAGCGCTTTCGGGCCCGAAGTGAAGGGGTCAAGCTTGATCATTCCAGTGTTCGCATCACTGCGACGGTGCACAAGGTCGAAGATCTTCCGGTCTGCGATTTGACCAGTAAAGGGCTGGCTGGTTATGTTTCACCAGTCGATGCTTTTGTGAAATGCAACGGCGACCGTTGGCGCGAAGTCACACCCGGCGACACGAACTTCAGCTACCTGGCACGCTCGCCTATTCGCTACTATGAATGGGAAGACAACATCGCTAAAAAGCGTTGGTCCATACCTCTCGAGGGTGAAGTTCTAGCCGATGGTCTCGAGAGCAAAGCCTGTGCGGAGGGCTGGAAACTCCCGAGTAAGGAAGAACTCATGGCCGCGTCCACGAACGGTCTTCTCCAAGGTATCAAATCCCACGGAGGACGCTTCTTTGAGAAGGCCTGGACTGCGGATTTTGAAATGATCGACGGCGTATCCCAACGCGTGGCGATCAATCTCGCGGCCAAGGTCGAAAGCGCCGCAAGCGAACCAAGAGCAGCCGGCGTCTACTGCGTAAGCTTCGCTGGAAACTGATTCGTCTAAAAAATTCCCCGCAGAGAAATCTGCGGGGATTTTTGTTATAATGGGAGTTTGGTTTTCTCTTTTCCCCCCGCTCATCTCTGGCGAAGGACAATCCGATGCGCAGCAGAATCATTCTCACGTTCCTGATCAGCTTTAGCTGTGGCAAAAACAATGCGACGAAGAGTGGAACGTCGATCGTCGACTTCACCAAGAACGATACGATCGAGTTTAAAGCGGGCTCGAGCCTGGGCGTTTCCGCAACGCGTTATGACCTCACACTCGCCAGCAAAGCCCTGAAGAAATACAATTACTCTTCGACTGATGGCAAATATGTGCTCGAAAAAGAGTTGACCATGACCGAAGCCGCCAAGAGCAGCCTCAGCACCAAACTGAAGAAGATTGCAGTAAAGTCGCATGGAGCCTGTGCAGCGGCGACCTGCACAAGCGGACGAGCTTCGGTCTGGATGGAAATCACTTACGTTAGGCCGGCTCGCTATTACTTCAGCAATCAGGGCGACTGTAGCTGCCCGAATGATGGCGAAAATGCCCCCACTCTGGTCTACACGCAGATGGACGAGATCTATAAAGAAATTTTAGTTTTGATTGGGACTTGATGGTTTTTCGTTGTCTGGAATAGGCGAAACGTCGGCGTAACCGACGCCATGACCATCGATTTCCATCACTTCGAAACGAAAGCCCTTGTAGCTCACGACATCACCCAACTTGGGCAAACGTCCGAGCAAAGTCATGATCAGGCCGCTTACAGTATCGACGTCTTCGTGTTCCATGTCCTGACGAAGACGAACACCAAGATCTTCGATGCGCACCATGCCGGTCACATGAAAAATACCGCTCTGCTTATCCTTTTGGATGTCGGGTGACTCGCCGCCGCCCTCCCCAATTTCACCGACTACTTCTTCAAAGAGATCTTCGATGGCGAGGAGACCGGCGGTTCCGCCGAACTCGTCGATCACAATCACCATGTGCGCATTGTGCTTCCGCATAATCTTCAAGACCTGTTCCAGACTCGCTGCTTCCGGCACGTAGGGCACGGGACGCAGGAGATTGGCGATCGGACCCTTTTGCCCTCCGAGTTGGTCGCGAAGGAAGTCTTTGGTGTGCACAGTGCCGACGATGTTATCGAAGCTTCCGTCATAGAGCGGATAACGTGTGTGTTTGGATTTGGAGATGATCGCCTTGACTTCATCATTACTGGCTTTGATGGGAATACCGACGATCTTGACTCGCGGAATCATCACTTCACCCGCATTCAAGTGACCGAAGTAGAGAAGGTCCTGGAGAATCTCACGCGTTTTCTTGCGGAGTTGACCACCCTCCTGACTCTCTTTGAATACAAATTCCAGCTCTTCAGCCGTATGAGACGCTTTATGGGACGACCCGTGGTTGATGCCGAACCAATTCAGAAAGCCTCCGCCCAATCGATTGAGTACGAGGATCAAAGGATAAACGGCCTTTTGAATGAGGACGACGATCGGCGTGATCCAGAGCGAGGTCTGCTGGGGCTTTTGGAGCGCCATACTCTTCGGGACCATCTCGCCGATGACGATATGGAGAAAGGTCAGCATACCCAACGCGACGATGCTGGCGATCGTATGCGCCGCGCCTTCACTCACCATTCTCTCGAAGTAGGTGAGGAGCCACTCAGAAAGTTTGCGCTCGCCGTACATACCGAGCCCAAGACTGGCGAGCGTGATACCGAGCTGGGAGGTGGCGATATATTCCGCTTGTTTGCCCGGATCCCGCATGATCCCCTGGATCACCTTGGCTACGGGATTGCCTTGATTCACAGCCTGATCGATCTGCGTCCGCGGCGTGCCTATCAAAGCAAATTCCGCAGCCACGAAGAGTCCGTTGATGAGAACCAGGATGATGATGACAGCGACAGGTATAAATTCGATCATGTCGAACCCTCGCTTTTCTCTTGGGAACGAAGGGGTTTCACGATCACTGTGCGAACCACGCGCTCCTCAACCTCTTCCACTTCCACTTCCACATCTTGAATGACAACCTTATCGCCCGGGGATGGTAAGACTCGAAGAGCCTCGGTTACCAAACCGGCAATCGTATTCGATTCACCCTTCCATAGGACACCAATCCAATGTTGGGCTTCGTCGGGTCGCATCATTCCCGGCAGACGTACGCGTCCATCCGGAAGTTGCTCGGCAATCGGTTGACCGGCTTTGAACTCATCGCCGATCGCGCCGAAGACTTCACTGAGAATATCCTCGACTGTCACGATACCGACAAAGGTCCCGTATTCGTCGATGATCGAAACCATCTGCACCCTTTTGCGGCGCATGAGGTTCAATAGTTTATCCGCTTTCATCACCTCAGGAACAGCGATCAGCGGCCTTAACATCGGCTCGATTGACTTCAATTCACCATAGACCGCGATTTCTGCCACGACATCTTTGGTGTGGAGAATCATGATCACATTATCGCTGCTGCCTTCGTAGACCGGCAAACGTGTGTAAGGACTCTTGGCAACCGTGTTGATAATTTCGGGGATCGGGGCGTGACGATCGATCGCTTCCACCGAACGCCGGGCCACCATAAGCTCGGCGGCCGACCAGGCGTCGAGACTCAAAGCCCTCTGCAGACGGGCATGTTCGTCGGGTTCAAGAACCCCTTCTTCATGAACCTGAGCGAGAAGGATAGCCAGTTCGTCGGAGGTATGAATATGTCTGTGCGTGGAAGTCTGAAAGCCAAAGGCCTTTAGAATCAAAGTGGCGCAGCCATTGAATAGCACGATCAGACCCTGAAACATAAAGGTCGACCAGGCGATTGGAACGTAAGTAAGCAGGAGAGTGCGCGTCGGAAAAAGGAGCGCTACAGATTTGGGCACCAACTCTGCCAGCACCATTTGCAAGACGGCCAGAACCACAAGGATGACAACGACTGCAGCGGAAATAGATGTCTGGTGCTCAAGCCCAAAGACATTTTCGAAGAGCGGAGAGATCCGGGTCGCCAGGGTATACTCAGAAAAAGCACCGAGGATCAGGCTTGAAACAGTAATCCCTATTTGGCAGGTAGCCACATAGCGATCAAGCTTTACCCCATCTTCCAATATCGGAAGAACTCGCTTGGCGAAGGGATTGCCTTCGCCTGCAAGTTGTTTGATCGCGGACTTTCTTACACTGACGGCAGCGAATTCAGCTCCGACATAGAGAGCGTTCAATGCCACAAGCAGAACAATAACTGCAAAAATCAGAAGCAGCATAGAACCTTCACCATTCGACAGACTTCACACGAATTTCAAATCCCATCATAAGCTCTAAAGCCGCATAATATCAATGATCGAAGCTGGTTTTACTGAAGAAGTCTGGCCCTTTATCCCTGGAATCGAGCGTTTGATGCCCTTCGCAGCTAAAAAAGCCTAAACCAGAGGGCCATTCCAAGCGGAAAGAAAGACCCCCTATTCCTTGCGGGGCCTGGGCCATGGTAAAATGGAGACCTAGCGAAGGAGTTCCGATGCCAACCTATGAATACCGATGTATCGCTTGTGAAAAAGACTACATTATCGAAGCAAGAATGAGCGATCCAGCCCCTGAAAAAGGAGCGGATTGTCATGGGGACGATTGTCAGTTGGAAAAAAAGATCAGCCGGGTATCGGGATGGATCGAGGGCAAAGCCGCAGCTCCTCGCGAGGCGCCGGTCCGGGCGGCAGCAAGCAAAGAATCAAACGACCCCGTCCACCTCTGCTCAAAATACTGCGATCACCACGCCAAAGTCCAATAGATCAATCGCTCACGAGCTGTTGAGCCAAACGGGATTTCACACCCCGCAGGCCAATCATCGCGATGATCAGACCCAGCATCATCAATGCGGCGGTCAGATAGAGTGAGCGCGGGCCGTGCAGACTTTCATAGAGCAATCCAAAACTGAGCGGACCGACGATGCGGGCGAGAGAGCCCAGAGTCTGCGAAAATCCAAGGGCAAAACCTTGAAGGCCTTCGGGTGCAAGGCGACTGCTGAGGCTGGACAGAGCGGGACTGGCAAAGGCCGAACCCGCAGCCACGAGCGTCAGCGAGATCCAGAGCATGGGCTGACTCGGGGCGAAAAAGGGCAAGCAACAGTCAATAAAATATCTTGACGAACCTGTCTTTTGCGCTTATCCATGCCTAGTAAAGTGCTGTTAATAATACATATTATGGACCATTTATGTATATTTCAGTGGGCGCTGCTGCAGAAATTCTTGG
>JACMPP010000035.1 GCA_014377445.1 Oligoflexus sp. | reverse complement strand
TCATCGTGATTCGAGAAAAGCAATCTTTGGCTGAACTGCGTCGTTCGGCCGGTTGAAAATGGGCTAGGGGGCTAGCTGCTCAGCCCCCGCACTATCAGAATGTCTACATAGACAGATTTTGACAGTTAATTTAGAGCGGTTCAGCAAACGGCAGATTCTACGCAAAGCCGGGGAAATGGGAAAGGCGAGAGAAATAAAGGGCCCCCCAATCTTTGCATTGGAGGGATTATAGCAAAGATTTCAATAAATTAAAAAGAGCCTCTTCAGTTTGAGTGGGTCGAGAAAAAGAGCCTCTTCAGTTTGAGTGGGTCGAGAGATAGTTGAGCAATTTGTCACGACGCGTCTCGCCTGGCGCACTTTCGAGTTGTTTGATTAAGTCGTCCGCGCCCTCCGCAATTGCGCCGCCGCCAGCCGTCGCGGCGATGGCTTCGAAATTATCGAGGATGTTGTTCACATCCTCTTCCGTCATCGACTCGAGTTTGGAGGGATCGAGCGAACCTGCATCGGTAACCTTGGCAAACTTATTGATATAAATCAGGGAATAAGCCGCCTGATAGAACTCAAGCTGCTGCGCGCCGCTGGAAGAAGTGGGGACCTCAGGATGTTCGTAGCTTCTTTGTTCGACGGGCAATGACGTCAGCACTTCCGTGGCCGATTTCAGCGCCGCGATTTGTTCATCCGTGGGATCGCTCGGCAGAAATTTGGAGATCGAATCGAGGAGACTGGAACTCTGCCCCTTGCCGGCATTTGCAATCGTCCCTCCGACCGCTTTCAAAATATCGAAGCCACCAAATTGGGCATAGGCCGCGGCGAGAAAACGGTAGTTTTCGTAGTCGGTCGGTTTGTTTTCCACCAGGCTTTTGTAGAGCGCGATCGCCGTGGGAAAGTCTTTGGCATCGAGAGCGATACGCGCCTTTTCCTCATCGGTAAGCTCGGCGTAAGGCATGGCCTTACTCTTGGTATTGCAAGCGCTGGCCAACCAAAGAACGCTCACCATAGTGCTGATCAAAAATATAAGTGTTGATACACGCATAAGCCATCCCCTTAAAAGCCGATACTCGTATAGATCGTCACCATATTGCGCTGCTTATCCCCTGGATAAGTCCCGAGCTCACGGCCATAGGCGGTCGCTCCAAATTTGATAAAGAAAGCATCGAAGCGAACCCCGAAGGTCGGGATGCCCTGATAAAGCCCGGCCGCGAAACCCACCATCTGCCAAAGCATGAGACGCGCGCCGAGATAGATCTTTTTGAATTTCTTTTCACCGTAGGCATTGCTGACATCGCGGTAATCCGCGCTCAGGTGAAGCACGCTGGTCGTTCCATGAAAGGCCAGACCAAGGCCGATGTTGTTCGTCTGTGGAATAGTTTTCTGATCGTTGGTGAATTTCGTTCCACCCACGTCTTCCACTTTGAGTCCCAGACTGAGATCCACGTAAGTATTTTGCCAAAGGAAGAGCGCCCCGATATCGGCTCCGGTGCCCTTGCCATACTTGAGCTCATCACGAAGGGCACTGGTATTCTCCGTGAGGGCCTTGATGCGCGCTTCGTCGGTGATCGGGATCTGAATATCCGGTTCCGCCATGTAGAGGTATTTGGCCGTGACACCCAGCGATAGCCATCGCAGAGCTTGGACCGCGGTCGTAGCCATCGCACCCGCATAAGCCTCACCGCTGAAATTGATCTGCGGCAGACCACCGTTATCGTAGCGACTGCCTTCGACATCGACTTCCATGCGATCAAAAATAGTGACCGCAACATTCTTGTTGAGAAGACTGAGACTGAGGGATTGGCCGAAATGAAGAGAGCGAGCGAAGAGCTTGTCCACAAAATCCGGACTGCTGGTATCGGCGGCCGACGAGATACTGCTCGAACCCTGTTCCGCCAACTGACGATCGAGCATGAACCCTGTCTCCAGACCAACCCAACGTATGGTGGCCGCACCGAGGGGGAGGAGGGCGGGATTGGCAAAAACGATCCCCTCCTGGCTGGCGCGGGTCAAAGTCGTGCCTCCGGCCGCTAAATCGAAGGGCTCGGTGTAGACGAGTTCGCTTGAATTTTTGGCAAATACCGGTGAAATCTCTGCAAAAAGCAAAGTCAGCAGCAATATTTTCCAATTCTTACCAAACGTCATTGAAACCTCTTAGAGTCTCTATCGGGTCTTTGATGACGAAAGATAAGGGTACTAGGATAGAGTGTGCCCACTCGAGTATGCGATAATGAAAAAGTGGATCCTCAGCTTCGGAGATAAAAGCGTTGTTTCGCATATTTTTATCAAAAAAGATCTTTTCCGGTGAGACCAAAGCCGAGCCTTCGGAGCGTCCCTCAAAGCAGGGCAACCGCCGTATTTACGAACGATTTGCAGTCGATCAAAAGCACCTAACAGTGATGAATGACCAGGACATTCTGGTGATTCGTGATATTTCCGTAAAAGGCTTTGCGAGCGAAGTTTCTGAGCGGGCTTACGATCGTTTTGCCCTCGACGATATCTATTCCGCACGCATGCGATACCACGGCGAGGTTCAGGAACTCGCTCTCAAAGTCGCCTGGAAACGAGAGCGTCAGGTTGGTTTTGAATTGCATGAGCCGACGACGCCGACTCTTTTATTTTTTAGAAATCTCGTGCGCCCCGTTCAACTCGCCCACTCCCTGTCGCCTGTTGATGCGTCCTTTATGGAAGCGCACCAAGGCATGACCTGGTATCACGGCGAAGATGTCGACCTGCATATCTGGATCAATGATGAGGAAGGCCTCGCCGCCTGGCAGTTGGTTGCTGACGACCAAGTCGTCGAATGGTCGGCAGTCCACGGCATAAAAACCGGTGTTTTGCGTCGCGAAACATTTGCCGAAAGCGGAATCAGCGAGCCGGGCGCTGTGCTTCGTTATATCGACGATTCGCCGAATCCCACCCGCCTGCGTTTCGCATCCGACATCATCGCCTCAGGAACCTTTCCCGAGTGTGCAGAATTAGTTAAATCTTTAGAAGATCTTGAGATGGCGATCTAAATCCTATCACGCCACTTAGACATCTTACTCCTCGATTGCCAAGCCTGACGTCACCCGTTAGAGTCGGACAAACATCGGAGGGTATTTCATGTCGGACTCCGGCTCTCAAAATCGTGTCCTAAAACACCTTGCCGCGCTACTTGCCAAAGAAGATGGCAAGGACGAAGGCTCGTCGTCGAGCGCCAAAGCTGTGCTCCTCACCCTTGCAGGTCTTGCTGGCAAAGGCAAAGACGAGCTGGTACAAAGCATCTGCCGCGAGATTGGCCAAGCAACCGCAGCAGTGTTAAAAGAGCCTCTGGCCCAGTTGCTTAAAGATCGTAAGCTGCAGGTGACCATAGAATTCGTACCGGTGAATAATAATAATGACAAAGTCTCGACCGAGAAGGCCTCAAAGCCCCGCGCCAGCAAAAAAACATCTAGAGGTGGCACTCAACGTAGTTGACGTTGCTTTCGGTGGTGACGGTATCGCTCGTCACGACGGCAAGGTTTATTTCGTTGAACATGCCGTTCCTGGCGAAACCGTCGAAGCGGAAATCCTGCAGGACAAGAAACGATTCGCTCGCGTGCGCGCCGTGCGGACCCTAGAGGCGGCGCCCGATGCCATTGCGGGTTTCTGCCCGGTTTTTGGGAGCTGCGGCGGCTGCAACTGGCAGCATGTTCCCTATGCCAAACAACTCGAATGGAAAGCCTCTTTTATCAAATCGGCTCTCTTTAAAAACGCCCGCATCGACTGGCCAGGAGCGATCAAAGTCCTCCCCTCCGAAGATATTCAGAACTACCGCAATCGCATCAAACTCAAAGCCCGCATGAATGCGCAGCAGCGCCTCGAGTTCGGATACTTTGCAAAGTCCTCCCATACCCCTATTTTTATCGCCCAATGTCCAATCGCGGATCCTTCTGTCAATGCCTTCCTCGATGAGTTGAAGGACTTTAGATTTCCCAAAGCCTTTCATTGGCAGGGCGATATGGAAATTCAGGCCCTGACTAAGGGACAGCGTCTCATCCATTTCAATCCCGATTTTCCTGCCGATGCTCTCACGCACCTCCGAACAAACTTTGCGAATGACCAGATTGAAAGTCCGGGCTTCCTGGCGCTGGAAGATCACGAAGGCATTCACTACGCGACCCAGGCGGGTCAGTTTCAGCAGGTCAATATCAAGGGCAACCGCACTTTAAGATCCTGGATCAAAGCCAAGGTCGAAGCGATCGGAGCTAAGACTGTGCTCGATCTCTTTTGCGGCAGCGGCAATTTATCGGTGCAGTTTCTCGCAAAAGACGACGAGGGCTTACGTGTCTGGGGACTCGAACTTGCAGACAAAGCGATCGATACGGCCCAGTACAATTTGGAACGCAACGGATTTACCCAGGGCCGCTACAAGGCTGGACCTGTGAGTGAATTGCATCAGATTTTTAAGGATTTGCCTGCGACTCTTGATTGCATCATTACGGATCCACCAAGACAAGGTATGGACGATTCACTTGAGGAGGTCTTGAAACTTAGACCTCTGAACATACTGTCGGTGAGTTGTGATCCTAATACTTTTGCTCGGGATTTAAAGGGGATTTTAGAGAAGGGCTATGTGCTGAAAGAAATCTTTGGAATGGACTTCTTTCCTCACACTTATCACATCGAAACGATCGCTCATCTGACCTTGGAGTCACATGACTAGCGTGATGCGACTGTCAAGCGGTCAGCGTCCGGGCTTACTTTTCATGAAAGCCGGCTGTGAAAGAATCGAGCATGGTCATGAGCTGCATGAGATTAGGATCGTCTAGGCAGATCTCTTGGCGAATGTTGGTCTGCACGCTAAAAGCCTTCTCTTTAAGCTTCTTTCCTCCGACAGTAAGACTGATAACAACGCTTCGCTCATCTTCACGTGAGCGAACTTTTTCGACAATTTTCTTGTCTTGAAGCTTCTTCAACAGGGGTGACAAAGTTCCCGAATCAAGATGGAGCCTTGCTCCCAACTCTTTTACACTCATCGGCTCCGCTTCCCAGAGTACCAACATGACTAGATACTGAGGATAGGTTAGACCGAGTGTCTTCAACATGGGGCCATAAGCTTGGGTCACAGTCTTCGAAGCCAGGTATAGCTTGAAGCATAGCTGTTGGTCGAGATAAAGAAATTCTTGCGATTTTTTCATTTTGTTATCTTTAAGCTGCTAATAATAATTCTTTAATTTAAATTACTAAAAATTAAATAGCGCACAATACAACCACCGGATGGGTAACCTTAAAAGCCATTATACCAATGCAGAAGAGTTTGTGCTGTGAAATCTAGGTGCAAGTGTAATATTTCATGCCAAAGCTATGGTAGGAGCGCATTGCTGGCGATTGGTGGGTCGTAATCTTCGGTAGGAAGAACAATCTGAACCTGTTCCCTACACTGTAGAAATGCTGAGTTGCACAGGAAAGGACAAAGAGTTTGTTGTGCATTTCAAACTCTTTTTCCTGCCGACTGTTACAACTTGAGATCGGAACGCGCTTGTTTTAAAGCATCGCGAACTCGATCAGGTGCTGTACCACCCAAACTTGCTTTCTTATTCAAAACACTCTCCAGTGCCACAGCACGATAGACTTCTGCATCGGTCTCCGCGTGGAAGCGCTGATACTCTCCCAAAGGCAGATCATTGAGCGTCTGACCCTGCTTGATTGCATGCAGCACAATCTCACCCACCAAATGATGAGCTTCCCGAAACGCCAGTCCTTTCGCTACATAGTAGTCGGCAAGGTCGGTGGCGTTCATGTAACCTTTGTGGGCTTCGCGCAGCATAGTCTCAGGATGCAGGGTCAAGGTGTCGATCACGAGCTTCATAACCTTGAGACTGATCTGCCAAGTATCGATGCTGTCAAAGAGAGATTCTTTGTCTTCTTGCATATCCTTGTTGTAGCACGAAGGCAGCCCTTTCATGACGGTAAGAAGAGTCATGAGGTTGCCGAAGCTGCGCCCCGCCTTGCCACGAATCAATTCCAAAGCATCCGGATTCTTCTTTTGCGGCATCAGAGATGAGCCGGTCGAAACCTGATCCCCCATCCGCACAAAACGGAACTCATCCGAGCAATAGAGAATGAGGTCTTCGGCCAAGCGACTCAAATGCATCATCGCAATCGATGCCGAGCTGAGGAACTCCAACGCAAAGTCCCGGTCCGATGTTGCATCCAGAGAGTTCGCCGTAATACCTTCAAACCCTAGATCCTTAGCCAGGACCTCGCGATCGATGGACAGGCTGTTTCCGGCCAACGCGCCCGAGCCCAGAGGCATAATATTGACTCGCTTCCGACAGTCCTTGAGGCGCTGGGTATCGCGCTTCAACATTTCGTAGAAGGACAGCATGTAGTGCGAGAACAGCACCGGCTGAGCCTTCTGCATATGCGTATAACCGGGCATGACCACTTGATCATGCGTTTCCGCCTGCTTTAGAAGCGAATCCTGAAGGTCCGTGATGCTGCAGAGGGTCCGATCGATTGCTTCGCGCAGATAGAGACGAAGATCCGTCGCCACCTGATCGTTCCGACTACGGCCCGTATGAAGTCGCTTGCCGAGATCGCCGACGAGTTTGGTCAATTCCATTTCGACAAACGAGTGAACGTCTTCATAGCCCGAACTCAGATTGGCTTCGAGCCATGCCGGTTCTTTGCGCACTCTTTGCAAAAGCTCTTCAAGCCCCGAAACGACTTTGGTCAGCTCGGTTTCGTTGAATATGCGGCAGCGAGCCAAGCCCCGGGCATAGGCTATGCTGCCGATGATATCGACTTCCGCCAGACGAACATCAAAACGAAAGGACGCATTAAAGCTGAAAAAGAAATCATCCTGCTTCTCGCTGAAGCGTCCACCCCAAAGTGATTTCATCCCTGTGGCCTCATGCGCAGACGCAAGGCGTTGAGTTTGATGAAGCCTTCCGCATCAGCCTGGTTGTAGACCTGATCGGCTTCGAAAGTCGCCAGTTGCTCGCTATAGAGTGAGTTCGGCGAACGACGGCCCAGCGTCGCGACAGTACCCTTGAAGAGTCGAAGTTTAACATCGCCGTTGACCGGATGCATCATGCCTTCGATCATGCCGCGAAGGGCTTGAAATTCAGGGGCAAACCAAAAGCCGTTGTAAATCAACTCAGCGATTTTCACCGAGAGACTATCCCGGAGGCGCATAACTTCGCGATCGAGGGTGATGGTTTCCAAGGCGCGATGGGCCTGATGGAGAACCGTAACACCGGGAGTCTCGTAGACGCCGCGTGATTTCATGCCCACAAAGCGGTTTTCAACCACATCGACACGACCGATGCCGTGCTCGCCAGCGAGCTCGTTCAGTTTAGTCAACATAGCGACGGGTGAAAGGCCTTCGCCGTTCAAAGCGATCGGAACACCGTTTTGGAACGAGAGCGTAATAACGCTGGGCGTGTTGGGTGTGTGCTCCAGCGACTTCGTCAGGGTAAAGATATCTTCGGGCGGCGCGGCCCATGGATCCTCAAGAATGCCGCCTTCATAACTCACGTGCATGAGGTTGGCATCCATGGAATAGGGTTTCGCCGCGGTTGCTGTAACCGGAATGTTGTGTTCTTTTGCATAATTGATGAGATCCGTACGCGATTTGTAGGGCCACGAACGCCAAGGCGCGATGACTTTGATATCCGGCTTGAGACTGTAGTAAGTCAGTTCGAAACGAACCTGATCGTTGCCTTTGCCGGTCGCACCGTGCGCGACCGCATCGGCTCCAACCTCTTGCGCGATTTCGATCTGGCGTTTGGCGATGACAGGACGGGCGACGGAAGTGCCCAAGAGATAGTGGCCTTCGTACACGGCTTTCGCCTTGATTGCGTAGAAGACGTAATCGCGAACAAATAGATCTTTCAAATCTTCAACAAAGATCGACGAACAACCTGTGCTCAAAGCTTTCGCCTCAAGACCGGAAAGCTCAGCGCCCTGGCCAATATCAGCCGTGAAAGCCACGACTTCGCATTGGTATTGTTCTTTAATCCAATGGGACATGACAGACGTATCGAGACCACCGGAATAGGCGAGGACAATTTTCTTAACACCGTGCATTTGGAACTCCCTGAGCTATGAGCATTGAATGGAATATAAGGATCAATCGAAGAGTGCGAATATCTTGCGCAAGACTTTGGCCTGCTGCTGACGGTTGGCGACCGCCACGAAAATCGTATCGTCACCGGCAATGGTGCCGAGGATGCCTGGAATAGAAGATCGGTCGATGATGAAGCCGGCGCGATTGGCGTTTCCGGGCCCAGTCTTCAATACGATCAGATTGTCTCCAGCCGTGGTCGCATCAAGGCGATCGACTTTGCTCGATTCACCAGGCGCGATACAAGGAGTCTTGTAGAAACCATCGACCTTCACCACACCGAGCTTCTTGAGATCGCGCGAGATACTCGACTGCGTCGTGTCAAAGCCTTTGTTGGTCAGTAGTTCCTTGAGTTCGTGCTGGTTGCCTACTTTGTTACCGCGGATTACATCGGCGATAACACTTAAGCGATTCTGTTCTAACATCAACACACCTATATGCGGAGGATATGCATAATAAAGCATAACGGAACGCATAATTACACCAATATGCAAAAGTTACCAGAGCAAAATGCAAAATCATGCATTTTTCTGGATGCTCTCTCAAAGAGCTTTTAAGCATGAAAAAAAACAAAATATCGCAATTAGACTCTGATAATGCCGGAAAATCGAGATTTTTCTGGCCTCCACCCAAGCGCCTTGACCGGTCAGCGGTGGCGATCGGGATATTTTATGCAGAAGTTGTGATTATTGTGAATTTTATCCAGCCTTATGCATCGGCCCGACCTCTCATCAGCCTCTCTGTTCGGCGGGAGGACTGGGCCTTGATTGAGCATCACCCTAAGCGATAAGCAAGGGTTGAAATTTTATGTCGCATTTGGGATTTGCTTAGAATTCAGTTTTATTGTTTGTGATGATTGCCGCTTATCAAATAAAAAAAAGCGAGGCCACGGGTTATTGACCTTCAATAAAACCAATAATTTTCGCCTAAAATCACAGCGATCCTTTCTTGCCTCGTCTCTTTTGGTACAATCATAGAGTACAGTCTTCATTTGCCAGCAGGAGCCGGTCTCATGCTCATGAAAAAGCGCGCGCTTGCGTGTTTATTCCTCGGTCTATCGTCAATAGTCTCCGTTACCTGCTCGACACCCAAGGATGAAACCAAAGAAAAGGTTGAAAATCCTGAAAAAGGCGAAGGGGGGTCAGACCCTGCAGCCGCTGCCCCAGCCGGAGAACCGAAGCTTCAGACGGAAGCCCAGAAGAAATTGGACGAAGCCAAAGCTGAAATGGAAATCGGCCGGAATATGGCGGGTCGTCTCATCAAATTCTACGGCGCCTATCCCGATGAAAAACTCGTTCGCTACGTGAACGAAGTCGGCAATCTCGTGGCTCGCTATTCGGATTATCCCGATCGCCGCTTCATGTTCGAAGTCTATTATTCGGATGAAGTGAATGCCTTCGCATGTCCGGGTGGCTATATTCTCGTGTCGCTTGGCGCGATCAAGAATGCCAACAATGAAGCCGAACTCGCCGCCGTCCTCGGCCACGAGATCGCGCACGTCGGTAAAAAGCATATGTTCAACACTCTCGCTAAAATGACTGAAGAGGATCTGAAGAAGACTGGCGACGAGAACAGCAAATTCAAAGCACTTCCGGAAGAAGTAAAGGTGCGCAAAAGACCTGAGCCCGTGGAATCGGAAGTTGGATCATTGATGGCCCGCTACCTTTCCGGTGCTTCCGCTGGTCTTAATATCCTTCAAGCGGCCAAAGCCGGCATGTCCCTGATCACAGAAAAGGGTCTGGGCGCCGATCTCGAATATGAAGCGGACCGTGAAGGCACTCGTTTTGCCATCAACTCCGGCTACTATTCCAAAGGCCTCATCAACTTCCTTTGCCGACTCGAAACCAACCGCGGGCACGATGCCAACTACTGCCTGCAGAAACAAAATGAGAAAGTTGCAGGAGTAGCCGAGGCGAAGAACCAATCCATTTTGGAAAAAACGCACCCTTCCGTTCCCGATCGAGTGATCAATATCAAGGCTGTTTTGAAGGCGATGAAGACGAACGAAGCTATCGGCGCAAAGGGTCGCAAACGCTATTTAGCGATCAAAGAACGCATCAAGGGCGTGGTTCCAGTTAAAGAAAATGATGACGATGCTTCCGAGCAAGGAAAGGATTGAGAGATGAACCGTACGACCCGTATTGCCCTCGCTGCTCTTGCCCTCTGTAGTCTCAGCGCTCAGGCCGATCAATTCCACTATAACAACCTCGTCATCGGCGAAAGAGCGATGGGTTTGGGTGGTGCTTTCACCGCCGTGGCTGATGATGCGTCCGCTATCATCTATAACCCTGCCGGGCTTGGCTTTGCTCTAAGCAACGACCTCTCCGGTTCGGCGAACGCCTTCTATCAAAGAAAGGTCACCTACAAGAAGACTGTAGGCAACCAGGACTTCACCGAGAAAAGCAGCGGAACCCTCGCGCCCTTCTTCGGCGGTCTGCAAAAGCTCGACAACGTCATGCCTGGCCTCGCGGTTGCCTTCGGCCTCTATGCGACCGATTCGGAGCTGAAGGATCAGAACGACATTATTGAGAACTACGGCAACCTCGAACGCTTTCACCGTACCGCGAACGTTCGTGGATCCTCGACCGGACTCGGCTTTGCCGCCGCCAAACGTATCCTGTCGAACCTCTCCGTTGGTTTCGGCGGCAGTTACCTTATGATCGACGAGCTCACCCAGGAGTATCAGGACGTCAAATACAAAAGCAGCCTTTCCTGTGTTCCTGTCGCATCCGCAACACGACCAGACTGGCCTGTTTGCCAAGGCAACGGTTTCCTTGACCAAGCCTTTTTGCAACAAAACACCCGCTACCATCTGAGCACGACGGCTCTTGAATTCGGTATGGGTGCTCAGCTTGCCACGGGTACCTGGTCGTTTGGTTTGAGTGCGAAGCTTAGAAAAATTATCACGGACAAATTGGAATACAGTCTCGATGCGCGAACCAACATCGGTGGCGGGGAGATTTTAAACGGTGTTTCTCATTTTAAAATCGCGGCCATGAACGCTACGTTTTCCGACAAAAAAATCAAAGACCCGCTCAAAGTTATGCCGACCGAGATCCGTGGCGGAGTCGCCTGGTTCCCGTCCAGCACCTTCCTTTGGTCCTTTGTCGTGATCAACAATAGCTCAGCCATTTCTGACGCCTATCATAGAGAAGCGGTTACAAACTTTGCAACTGGCACAGAATATTATATAACTCCCTCGATACCGATAAGGGCTGGATTTTTTACTAACTATGACGCCCGTCCCGAAGTACAAGCTGGCAAAACAGGTCAAGCAGACCATATTGATTATATGGGCTACAGTTTGTTCGGAGGGTGGGTCCAACCTAACAGCCAGGTCGCAGGTGGTGTAATCCTCCAGACAGGTGAAGGTAAGGCTCAAAAGACGGGTGATGCCAACATACAGACAGTGGAAGCCCTGTCATACACATTCGCAATTTCGGCAACACACAGTTTTTGAGGTGGCAATATGGCCGCAGACATGATTCCGTTTACTCCGGCGGGATACAAACGACTTAAAGAAGAACTCGATCATTTAAAAGCCGTAGAGCGCCCTAAGATCATTTCAGAGATCGCAGAGGCGCGTGCTCACGGAGACCTTAAAGAGAATGCTGAATATCACGCTGCTCGTGAAAAACAGTCGTTTGTCGAAGGCCGCATCCAGATGCTCGACGATCAGATTGCTCGTGCGAACATTCTCGATTTCGCTGATGATAAATCAGGGATGATCAAGTTCGGTGCCTTTGTCAGCCTTATCGACGAAGAGTCGGGCGATGCGAAGACATATCACATCGTGGGTGATCTCGAGGCTGATATCAATGAGAACCGCATCTCGATGGGTTCGCCTCTCTCAAAGTCTCTGATGGGCCGCAAGGCTGGAGACAATCTTGAGGTTCATGTTCCCAAGGGCATCAAGGAGTATTCGATCGTTAAGGTTGAGTATAAGTAAGTCCAGCGAGATGAACAGATGATGAAAAGCTAAGGTTTATGCCTTGGCTTTTTCTTTGTCAAAATATTTTGGATTGTCAGAGGCTATAGTCATATAATACCGAAAGGCATCTCCAGAGTTGATTTCAAAAATAATTTCGTAACTGTACAGCCCCTATCTAGGGGCTGTTGATGTTTGAGATACGTGATTGAAAGAGAGCTCAGACCTTGCCCTAGCCGTTAGCCGTAACCCTTGCCATTGGGGTGATCGTGATAGTCGCCTCGCCCTTTGTCGTGACTCAGTAGAGGTAAAATGTCCAAGGGCAAGGCCTCTAAGGCGACGATCACGATCACCCCAAAGTCCAAGGCTAAGCCGATGGCTAAGGCAATACAAAGAACATCAACTACTCTTGAGCAATTGTGACCTTTGCAGAGCTATATGGGTTGTTAACCTTTGAGATAAGTGATTGGATAGTGAAAACCGGGCGGCGTCTGATCCTTGTTGGAGAAGCCTCCTTATGTTTCTGTCGGACATATTTAGTTTTTGACAGGCTTCATTTACAGGCTAATGAGACAGGTTTTTTCCATTTTTACTCTCATTTTTTCACATTGAAGTAAGAATCATTTTTTATTGGATAAGTGCAAATTGTTTTTCGTGTTTTCTATTCAGGCCTCGCAAGTCGGCAAGTCGGCAACAATTGCCGCTTTTTAGGGCATTTTAAATGAGATGTCGTCGTAAAAGGCTTCTTCAACTCGGCAACTCGACAAAAAAATGCCGAGTTGCCGAGTTGAAAAAATCTCCTCGCTTCGCTCGGGAAAGACTAATTTCTAAGATTCTAATTCCTAATCTTCACCTAGCTCATGGGGCTCAGAGGGAACAGCGCAGAGACACAAACGTTACCACGAACGACGGAGCGTAGTACAAGAGCAAGTCCCAACGGCCGGCATCCGCACCATTGCCCCAACTGCCACCCCGGAGCGAACCCCGCAACCCACTAGAATAAAAGTAATAATCACTAGAATCAAATACAACGGGTGCGGCGCCTGTGCCTTTTGGCAATCCTCGCAGGAGATCGTAGTTCCCGCTCCCAAGACTGGCAAAGGTGACATTATTTCCTGTAAGGAAACTTTGCCCCATCCACAGTCCGTCTGTACCATTGTCCTGACCGGCAGCAGTGCTGATTTGTCCTGCTGTCCATTCCCAGACATTGCCGACCATGTCAGCTGCTCCATAACGTGATCGGCAATTTGAAGTATACCCGGCACCAGTTGAGTTGGATGTAAAAGCACTGCCAGGATTATTGTCGGTGTGACAGCGGGTGGTCGTTGTATCGGCAGCGCCTGCCTCAAGTGAGGTGATAGTCACGGCCCCGGTAAAGGGATTCACGCTAGCTTCAATAGTGCCATCCTGATTAGTATCACCCCAATCAGCGGCCTTGAGCCATTCGGAATCTCCCGCGAGCTGCAGCGAATAGTTTTTACCATCGCTATCGGCGAGTGTCGTAAAGCGGCAGGCCTTCCAAGAAGCTCCTTGATCAATGCTCACCAGGGGAGCTGTCCCCTGCTTGGACTGAACTGTGGCCGTGGAGGCATTGATCCCGGTTCCATTGCCGCAACCGGTGAGATCGAAGGTGCCGGTTTGAAAAAAGGTATCCTGGCACAAAGCAGCATTCTTAACCCAGCTCGTTGCAGTGCCCTGAGTGGGCCAATCAGAGGCTCCGTTTGGACTATTGTTAGCAACTGATCCGTTATATTGCGAAGCCTCATACTTTTGAATAAAAAAGTCATGATCAAGCCCCGACTTCTCCATGGGCACATGCACCATGATCTGAGGTCGAGTTTGATTTTGCTGATGGAATTCATCCACCAGAAAGACACTGGCTCGCCTCAGCCGAGGTTCTATGCGAAAGGCCGATGCTGCCGTCGAGGCCGGACCTGTGAAGTAGGGCGAACGATAGCGCTGGACTGAGGGGACTACGGCATTGCCATCGGCGTCTTCGGCAATGAGGAGATAGTTATAAATTTTGCCGACGACCAGACTCCCGAGGTCTTTGGTCGATAGGTCAGCATAGGTGCAGTTCGCTGGAGTGGCTGCCACGCAGTTGCTAATCGTGGCGAGTAGGATTCCGTCGCTGGTACTCCCCGAGTACAAACGGGTCCCGCTCGCATCGACCGCCAAGGGATCGATCGGTTTATCGGTAGAGTAGTTACTGCCCGAGTTAGCGAGGGCCCAGGGGGTCGCGACACGGATCGATTGATGATTGGGTTCGGTAAAGCGATAGAGCTTATAGACCAGTCCAAGATCGGACGCGGTGCAGGTGCCTGAGGTGTCGCAGCTGGTCTTGGACCACGGCTGCCAGGTGACGTTTACCCGGCCCTCGGCCACCGCATCGGTCGTCGTCCCATCGATAGTGATGGCGACCTGTTCCCATTTGTTGTCCTTGGCATAAAAGTTCTCAGGTACGATGCTTGGCACGGCCGTGACTTCGGCAGCGGTGAACTTAGGTTCGTCCGGAAGGGCCAGTTGACTCATGGTCGGCATGGTATCCGCTCGAAAGCCCAGGCAGCGAAAACCAATCGCGTCGCTGCTCGCCGTCGCCGGATCGGTCCAGGTTTGGACATTGGTCCCATACTGTTTTTGGTCGGCGAAGGTTGGTAATTTAAAGTCAGCCCCAAGGGTCAAGGCCAGACCACCGACTCCTGGATCCAGAGTATGAAAACGCTGCACGATGTTATCGATACCATTGGGCAAGCTGCGGCCGATGGTGGGCCCGTAACTAAAGCGCGATTCGGCATTGCCGCTGATGCTGTATTGCAGCATGCGGTTATCCACCCATTCTCTTAGATTGCCGGCCATATCCTGTACGCCGAGCGCACTCTTGCAGAGCGCAGCGGTGCCGGTACTGGCTGCCGACCCAGCGATCACATTGCAGTTAGCACCAGCGTTATTCGTGTAAGTCGTCCACATACTTGCGTAGCTCGTACCAATCCACTTCGAGGCGCGCCGCCACTCTTCAGCGCTAGGCATGCGGACTTTAGCCGTCGCGTTCGAGGCATTGCGGCAAGCGTAATAGGCTGTCGGCCAGGAGATGCTGGCCTGAGGCGTAACACCATAAGTGCTTTCGGCGGATTTCGTGATGACTTTGCTCCCGCAGCTCACATCGGCGCTCGTCCCATTGACATGAAATTTATAGGAGCAACCCGTTAGGCTCGCTTCCGTTATGGTGACGGTATCGCCACCGGCATTGGTGCCGGCCGTGGAAAGTGAGGCTTCGTAGCGCATGATGTAATAATCGTAGGCGAGGCTTGAGAATTTTTTGGGGATAAGCACGTAGCCAGCTGTACCTTTGAGGACGTAAGTAACGCTGGATACGGCGGTATTATTGTCGATGTATTTACCATTAGGATCATAGTAGCGAACATAATAGTAGCCGTCTTTGAGCGAAGCGGCTGCTACGGATATCAAAATTTTGTTGTCGGTCGCGGTCGTATCAAAGAAGGCCTCCCCGTAATTAATAGTCGCGATAGGGCTGCCTAGGGAGAAGGAGTTCAAACTCGCTGTTTGACTAAAAAAGACCTGATACTTGGTGATCCTAGCGTCCGGCGTTCCGCCGAATGTAAGTTCTACTTTCGCCGTGCCATCGGCCCAGCTGCCTAAAACCTCAGCCGACGCGGCTCCGGCAAACACGATGGGATTTTCGATGGTAATGGTCGAGGCCGAGGCGACGAAGCCCGAGACGTTATCGGCAAGGTCACGGGATTGAATGCAGGCGTAGTAAGGAGTCGCCAGCGCTCCTGCGAGACTAACAGGCGAGGCGGTCGAGGTCTTGGCGCTGACGCAGCCGATCGAGCAGCCGGCATCCGTGCAAATTTTCGCATCGCTGTAACGAAAGTTGCTGTCGGTCCCTGACGTCCAACTCGTTAAAAACGAGGTCGTAAGCGAATAGGAATTGGGTAGCGTTACGGCTGAAGGTGCTGTCGGCAGAGTCGTATCAATGACCAGAGCCTTTTGTCCGGCAATGGAGGAGGGTCCCGGTGCTGGCAAAGTGAGATTCGCGGCGTTGCCGCCGGCATCTTGAATCGTACCCGTGGCGCCAAGCAATAACGCAGTTGTGGAAAATAGATCGAGGTCGGCACTCGTATCACCAGCCGCTACCGTATAGTTAAAGATTAAGATGTTGCTTCCATTGCCTGAGCTATAAACGGCATCGGTATCAGGCACTCCAGTTTCAAGTTTGAGTCTAAGATCGCCGGGATTGGCGACGAAAACACTTTCGGAGAAGCTAAGCTTGATAGGCACGACGGCGCCCTGCTTAAAATATCCATCGACGGCCGTTGAGGAAACATTGGTCACAGTGGGCACACTCGTATCGACCAATACGGACGAAATTGATGCCACCCAGGCGCTCGTGTTGCCAACGGTATCGACGCCTTGCACGCAGCCGTAGTAAACAGATCCGTTAACACCCGTGACCGATTTTGGTGAAGCATTTGAAGTCCCGACACTGATGCATGAGCTCAGGCAATCGTTAGCGGCACAAAGCTTAGTGTTGTGCGTGCTAAAGTGAAGATCGGAGCTATTGGCCCAACTGAGGTTGAAGCTAAGACTGCTGCTGCTTGCTCCCGGAAATCCTACCGATGCCGGTGCGGAGGGGTTGCTGGTATCGATCACCAGTGCCTTTTGCGTGGAGATGGAATTAGCGCCAGACAGGGAAGGCAGGGTCAGGACAGCGTTGTTTCCCGCATCATCTCGAATCGATCCCGCGCCTACACTAAGAGCAGCGGTAGATTGGGCATCGAGATCAGCCGTGGTATCCCCGGCTTGAACCGTATAGGCAAAGCTGAGGGTGTTCGTACCGCTACCGCTTGCATATATAGCCGTGCGATCGGTGGCTCCTGTTTCCAGGAGTAGTCCAAGGTTTTCACTGCCAAGCACGAACAGCGGTTTTGAAAACTGCAGGGTAAGCGTGAGAACATTTCCTAATTTGTATATACCGTCGAGCGTTGATGAGGTCACATTGCTGACAACGGCCGGGGTTGTGTCCACGGTAAGGGTCGCAGCTGAGGCGGTCCAGGCGGAAAGATTGCCGGCTGAGTCCTCGCCTTGCACGCAGGCATAATAAACACCGCCGTTAACGCCGGTAAAAGTCGCGGGAGATGCCGATTGAAAAACCGTGCTGAGGCAGGTGGTCACGCAGTCTGCCGAGGCGCAAATCTTGACATTATGCCGTTTGAAATTGATATCCGTGCTATTGGTCCACTGAGCAGGAAAACTCAGCGAGGAGCTCTTCGCACTCGAGAAAGTGATGGCGCTGGCGGGCGTGGGTAGGCCTGTGTCGATGACGATGGCTTTTTGCGCGGCGAGCATGCTGGGACCCGCTAGGAGCGGCAGCGTCAGGCCAAGGTTGTTTCCAGCGCTGTCGCGGATGGTCCCCGTCGCACCTAGGCTCAGCGCAGAGGTCGATTGGACATTAAGGTCAGCACTTCCATCACCCGGCTGAACCGTGTAAGCGAAGCTGAGGATAGAGCTGCCGCTTCCTGAGCTGTAAACCGCTGTTCTATCGGTTGCGCCCGTCTCCAGTAGGAGCCCAAGATCAGGGCCGTTGGTGACCAGGACATTTTCTGAAAATGTAACATCGATATTGATGACATTAGCCGCCTTGTAATATCCGTCGGCGCTTGAACTTGAGATAAGGGTCACGGCCGGAGCCGTGCTATCGATTGTGATAGTGCCCACGGATGCTATCCAAGGCGTGACATTGCCGGCTAAATCTTCGCCCTGCACGCAGGCGTAATAGCTGGAGCCATTGCTTCCTGGGAGAGAAGCCGGTGACAATGAATCCGTGCTTGCTAAGGTACACGATGAAAGACAGTCGCTTGCGCCACAGAGTTTTATGTTGTGATAACGAAAGTTGGTATCCACGCTATCGGACCAACTAAAAGGAAGATTTAAACTCGTGGCATACGCTCCCGCGAATCCAACGGCTGAGGGACTGGAGGGGACTATGGCATCGATGACAAGAGCCTTGATGGCAGCCAGCGCTGTGCTACCCAAAACGGGAGGCAAAGTTGTCGATACCGGAATATTTGTGATCGTTTTGATGGCGCCGGAGGTTCCGAGACTCAACGCGCTGCTTGATGCGTAATTCAAATCAGCTGCCGTGTCTCCCGCTTGAACCGTATAGTTAAACAACAAACTGCTCGTCCCGGTGCCGGAACTGTAAATTGCAGTTCGAGCTACGGGCGTAGTGTTAAGCGTCAAACTCAGATCGTTGCCATTCGTGACATAAACGTTACCATAATATTGGACAACGATAGGAATAATACTGCCGGCTTTATACGCGGCATCGGCGGCCGGGCTTACCACGGAGGTAATAAAAGGGGCCGAGGTCGCAACCGTGATGGGACTAGCCGATGAAATCCAAGCCGAGCTGTTAGCAGCCAGGTCAACGGCCTGCACGCAGGCATAATAGGCTGTGCCATCGACACCAGATTTTGTCACCGTGTTAAGCGGCGTGATAAGGCTATCCGTGGAGCAGCTGTTGCTACACTTAGCATCGCTGCATATCTTAGTGAAATAACCGCTCAGGTTGAGATCGCTGCTGGGTGTCCAGCTGAAGTCGAAGTTCTGCGTGGAGCTCACCGCGCTAGAGAACACGACGGCCGATGGAGCAGTGGGAGCCACGGAGTCTATTTGTATTCTTTTCTGCTCAGCCAGCGTGAATCCACTGCCAATCAGGGGCAAGCTATAGCTCAGCGGCTTTTGCCTTTCATCCAACAGAACTGATTTGCCATCGATAGAAAGCAGATTAAGAGCATCGATCGATAGAGTGTCTTCACCTGCGCCTACGGTGTAGGTAAATAGCAAGGAATCCGTGCCGCTCCCGCTTGCATAGGGAGCGAAGCTATTTGAATCACCATGCTTTACGAGGAGGTTCAGACCTCCTCCGTCCGCAAGATGCACTTTTCCAGAAAACTTCACTTGGATAGGAATCACGCTGCCCTTTGGGTATACACCCGCGGCCAGCGAACTTGAAAGGTAAATTACTTTGGTATTCGACATGTTCGCCGGGATGAGCACAGCTGTGCAGGTCTTGGATTTCAACAGGCCACGAACAGCATAGATACAGAGTTCGTAGTCTTTTTTTGAATCATAGGACTCGATAGCGAGCGAACTGGACGTTGCTGTTTTTTCAACATTGTTGAGTCCTGTGATGGAATACGAGCTGGCTCCATCGCTCGGTTCCCAGACCACCGACATGCCGCCAGCTGAGGGCAAAAGATGCCAGGAGAGAGGCGCAGCGATCTTGGGCTGCACAAGCACCAGGCGGCGTTTGGAGTATGGGGAGTCTGTCTCAATCACTTTGAACAGATAGTAGCTGTCGAGCTCGAGCGGTTGAATGAAGGTGAAGTTTGAGCCATTTTTGACCGTCGCCACCAGTTCAAAGGATAGGGATTTATCCTCTTTGACTTGATCGACGAGTAAATATTCCAGGGGAGACCTGTTGCTCATGGGGAGTGAGGCTAGCGACTCAGGAAGTTCCGTAGTTTTTAAAACATAGACGTCGTAATGATGCTGGTCCTTGCCCTGAGCCTCAGACCAGGTGAGCTCGAGTTGGCCATTTTCGGTAAGCCGAACGTTTTGCAGACCTTCGAAGAAGGAACTGGGCCTGCCGCCCATGACGGTTAAGGCCGAACAAGCGAAGGACAAAAAATATGCAGTTAGGATCGATCCCAGTCCGAATAGATCGAATCCTTTCCTGAGGTATGATTGTACCGTTCGACGGAGCTTCACCACGATAGGTTCCTCTTCACTTTACGTGCTAATCCGATCGGCTATTCGCGGGTAAATATGAGGAAGTGGTCAAGTGAGGGCAGTAAGATGCTGTTAGCATTATAAAATTTATCGGGATGGCCTTGGTATTTATGCCGTTTTCTGATGCGCTTAATGTAACTAACAAGACGGGTGTTTCCAAGCCAACCCTTTCGAGACTTTTGAAAGCAAAGCTCATCACTAGGCTCGAGCATGGCCTCTACATAAAGAGCGAGGCCGATTTTCCCAATGACTTGGAATTTGTGATCGCCTGCCATAAGTTTGGCCCCGAGGCCGCTAGAACAGATAAAATCGGGTCATTATTGGAGACGATAAAGCTGTTTTTTCAGCCAAAAGCTTCAATATTTCTTCTCTGTTGAACATAGGTCGCGCCCTATGAGATGACTTGATTTAATTGCGGGTAAATCTCTGTCTTGAGTGAGTACCACCTCCTATAACGATGTAATCTGCGTGCGTTAATTTAAATTTAAACGCGCTGACCCGAACAATAAACGTGAATCGGATCAGTCTGACCAAAGTCGGCGATCCACTGTTCAAGAGTATCGAGATCGTGAATGACAAAGTCAGCATCATGCCCGACGCTTAAAGCCCCTTTGCTTTTTTC
>JACMPP010000004.1 GCA_014377445.1 Oligoflexus sp. | reverse complement strand
GGACTTTGAGGCCACTGCAATTTCTAGCCTTTCGACATTCGCAAACGTCAAAAGATTCACATCCCAATGTCCTGCCTCAAAGACATCAAAATAAAGATCCATCCCGCCTCTCAGACTCTTCACCGTCACCGCGCGTTTATTGGATACGCCCAGGTTCGCGGTGTTCATGGCGACCCACAGGCGGCTGCGACACCAGGGCAGGGATTTTTCCAAACCAGCTTCCAAAGCCAGGTCATAAATATTCTTCACATTAAAATCGAGTCCGGCTTTTCCGTTTAGAGTGGTCGCATTAAAATGCGACTTGAGATCAAGTAAACCGATCTTGGGTTGAATATTGAATGTGCTGAACAGTGGGCTTATCAATGGCGGCAGCTCGAAGCTGAAGGCCCATCCCAAAGACGCTCGCCGCAGCTCAAAATATTCTAGATCGGTGCCGCTCCCCCGTCTTAACTCTGGAAAGAGATCATAGTATCCGCGGAGTCCTGCTAAGGGACCGCCGCCAATCTCAGCGAGGATCGAAACCAGATTGACCTGCGTGACAATAGAATCTGATTTCGCTATCGATTTTCCATAGCGAATTCCTGCGTAGCTGGACCGAAGACTGCCGAGTAAATAATCGTCAACAAAATTCTTGTCCCTTTCGCTTTTTTTCCTTGAGATTTTTTCGATTGGACGGAGAGCACTTTTTTCCTGCAAGGCTCCTGTGATAATAGCCTGATAATTGCTTTGCCTTTCCTCATGGTCCAGACCCCTCACCCAATAGTCTTTTCCAATCTGAAGCGGTCGATAGCTTTCATCGACCTCGTAATGGGCTTTTTTACTAGCCTCGCCAGTCTCGCGATTGTTGACCTTAGCGATGCGGGCATACAATTTTGGATACCAAAGCCCCTCTTTTTTGTCAAAAAAAAGCTTATAGACGAGCAAATACTGAGGAAAGGGCAAAAGCTCTCCCCGAATTCGGAATGAAGGTCCGTCCTCTCTATGCTTGTAAGCCCATCCGGTTGGGGTCATCTCGACCAGCATCCTCGCCATTGCCACAGGCAAAATATCATTCTCCAAATGCTGAAGAACTGGGTCTTCGATAGGAAAGCTCAAGCTTCGAATTTCCTGAGAGGAAGACCCCACTAGAAAATGTAGCTTTAACTCAACCGAGCTTTTTTGTTCGATCAGTTCAACGTGCCAGCTGCGCGAGGGGGAGGGCCGAGGAGAGTCGAAGGCCTGACAGGTGGTGGAGGAAAGAAAGCCAGGCCCCGGATACGATAACTCTCGTCCCAGGCGATTGCAGAATTTCATCCATGCTTCTGAAGCAGCCGTATCAAGAGCTCTTTCGGAGCGAAATGTAATCAATCCGGTCTGCTTTCCCGGGACGATGCGCAACGGGGTCTCGGCCTTACTTGCAAGGGGGAAATAGAGGCATAAGGCTATCAAAATGAATCGAATCACGGGCGAAGCCTCAAGCTGTGCTCTGATCCTCTATCATATCGCTACCGTGAGATTTTAGCCATGCTTGCCTAAGAGCACTCGCTATATTTTGGGTCTTTTGGCAAATATGATGGCAGGATCGATTTGTTGAGCTGGGACATCCCAGGATCTGCATCGAACTCTATTGAAACCGCTATGGTCGGCGTGTTTCGAGTTGGGCCTGGAAGTCAACAGATGCAGAACGAGGATCTACGGTGCTACAGCCGCTCGAACATTGAGCGTCGCTACACAACTTAGTTAGGTAGCCGGTGAGATTGAGATCACTGCTTGCCGTCCAGCTAAAGCTGACAGCCTGAGTCGAGCAAACAGCACTGGGAAAAGTAACGGTCGAGGGAACTATGGGGGAATCGAGTCGATTTCCAAGCTTTTTTGCTCCGCAAGAGTAAACCCGCTGCCCGTTAATGGAAGGCTGTAGCTAAGAGCTTTTTATATTCGGCATCGAGTGAGGAAAGGATAGGATCACCGTCGGCAATGCGGGCGATACGTTCCTCATCGAGTTCCAAGATATCATGTGGCAATCCAAGAGTTTAACTGAGCTGGATTCACCAGCAGTCGGACAAAGAAATGAAGCAGCGTCTCTAAGATTATGCTCCCCGCGCCTTTTATGTAATCTCAGATCAATGCGCTTGGTTCGAATCTGGCATTACAACGAATAATGACCACCAATCCATGGATAAATGTCCGCAGGAGCGTATTCTAAGAGTAAATACCAGCGGCTTGCCGTTGAATAGTTGCCCCAGGCAGTGCTTCGAATTGATCCTCGCAGGGGAAGCGTTTGAGGCGGTTGAGGCGCATGTCCATTGGGTCTATTCAGCCTACATTCTGATGAGCATGATGAAAATCGAAGGCGGTCTGACGGCTCGGAAAAATGCGTTATCCAAAGTCATTCGAATGAACCCAAGCCAAGTGCTTGGGCGAAAAATCAAAACCTTTCTGGGGCAGTTTGGAGGTCGTGAAAAGATTCGAGAGCTTGTGGCAGCGGTGGTTCAAGGGAAGGCTGCCGCATAAGCCTTTATGCGAAGGGGTTTGAGATGTTTACCCATTAACTCGCGAAAAGCGCGAGATTAAGTCAAAAAAGCGAATATCCGGATTCGTCGTAAAACTTATTTACGCGTATGAAAAAGCCCCGCCCCCCATAGTAATGGGAAACGGGGCTCCGTTTTTTAGAAAACGACTGACTTCACTTTTCAAATGTATTCATCGGACCCATCGATCATTTCGGAAGAATGACGATGGTCTTCACTGTACCTGTAAGTCCAGTCTTGATAGTCCTCGCGTAAGGGGCAGCGACGGCCATTGTACCAAAGCTGTAGGCATTGGTGCTGAAGTCGAGACCATCATAGAAGAGCCTTGCATCATCGCCACTGGCTGTCAGGTTGTAGGCCTCAAAGTTCTCGGCGACAGGGGTGGAAGTTGAGTTGGTTGTGTCCCAACGCTTCAAGTAGTACTTGCCTTGAGTCGTGTTGAAGGTCGAGTAGTAAGGTACATCGCCCACGAGCCAAAGACGAATCGCCTGCTCATCGGTACCTGATAGGAGTTCCAAAGTCTTCGTGGCGCTTTTGACTTTGCCAAGGCCCTTGTATTCATCCGTCCACTCGCCGCCCATCGAGGAAGTCGCACCTTTGATTTGACAATTCATCCAGCCTCGACTGAATTTCGTCGTCCCATAAGCCGTGGCGGTTCCTGCTCCACTTTCAGTTTCTGAAACGACAGTATTCCAAAGGGAGGCGGGCGCAACAAAGTTGGTATTCGTTGCCGCTGTCTCACCGCAATATACAGAGACGACGTTATGATATTGAACCTCGCGGTAGTTCCATGTATGCGTTCCAGCGGCAACTAAACAAGCATCGCGCGTGGTCAATGGAGAGTTACAGAATCCTTCGTCGACTGTCCATGCGCCGCCCGCAGCCTGACAGAGCGCGGCTGAACCATAGGTAGCCTGACCCGGGAGATAGGGAGCGCCATTCACAACGCAATGAGGTCCTTTTACGCTGAGGCTACAGCTTAATTCGCCGGCTTTCTTTTTACGAACCCGACCGATGACATAGACTTCGCCCGCGGAATCCTGTTTGATCGAACTGATTTGTGAACCACCACCCGCAAACACCTGGCCAGAACTTGTGCAACGGTTTTTGTATTCTGCAACCCAGCCTGCTGGCAGGTTATTGCTATTGGTATTGTAGTTCCCGAAAGCCGTAACGTCGGCGGTACGGGTCATATTGATCCAACTTTGAATGTCGGCTCCGCACGTGATTTTTTCCGAGATGCTGAGAGCGGCTGTCGTGCCGGCTACCGGATTAAAGTTGAAGAGACAGGCGCTGTTCCAAGAGGCCGTCGTGGCACTTCTTGGATCGGGTCCGAAGAAGACAGCCTGATCCGTGGTATCGCCCTGTACAGGTTCAAACACGAAGTTCCACCAGTCGCGTGCAATCTCCCGAACTTCAGAGGTTGGAGAAACATAGCGGAAGAAACCACCTGCATCGCTGCCACTGCCCTGACAGCTACTTGTGCCCGTGTAGAAGACACCGCCGGCTTTGGTGACCAGGAAATCCTGGACACAGATATTGGAGTTGATCACTTCAGTCGTCTTTTTCGTCAGCACATCATACTTGTATACAACCATTTTCCCGCCACCGTTTGGCAGCGATCCAGGGTAGTAAACGTTGGACGCCGAATCAAATTGGAAGACGCTGTTTCGTTGCGCCAACCACGAGTCGACAAAGTGCTGATTGTCGAGACATTCCAAATTGCTGACATCGGCAGGCGGAGTGCCGACCCGCAATTCGTCGATATTGCCACCTGTTACTTTGAAGATCTGACATTGATAGCCATTGGCCATGTCATTGACTTTAGACCAGTCGGCGGTATTTTCGGGATTTTTGTAAACGAAGGCTCGTTCGAAATGGAGGTAGATTTCTTTACTGGGCGAAACAGCAATTGTTTGGACTTTGGGGAGAGCCATCTGCATGTTATTGTTGGCTTTGGCTGTGCCGCTACTCAGGGCGGGCTTTACCTCGCCATCACTCCCTACTTTCACCAAGGATCCATCACCACTGGCATTGCCAGAAGCTGAACTTCCGCCCGTGGAATCGGCCAGCGATAGGTTGCTAGCCCCTTGGAGTCTTAGGCCGCTGACGGCTGATGAATCGATGACGAGAACACCAATGGCACCTGAAAAATCGGCTGTGACAGTTGCAGCGGCCTGTCCATTCAATCCGAGGTTATTCTTGTAGTCATTCTTGTTGTCTTTTTTGCCACAAGCCGTCCAGCTACTCGAGAGCGCCAGTGCCGCAATACCCACATACCGAATGTTCATCAGTGCCATTCTCCATTAAGAGTGTTGCTCTAATAGTATCGGTAGTCGAATAAGCGGAGTAGAGGATTGCACAATTTTCCTAGAAGCTACAAAACGCGACCAGGAACGTTCTTCCTACTTATATAAACATTTTATCCGACGCGGTCGCGAAATCTCACGCCCGCTCGAATCGATCCTTTTAGAAGTCAAAGCCCTCGTTGCCTGCGGCGCGAAAGAAATCACCCTCTGCGGTCAGAACGTCAACAGTTATGGCGACGATCTCGTCCGCGACGACATTCTTGCAACCATAATGGGCAGCGCTTTGCCTTATAGCAGGGTCCGAGCTTCTGCATGAGGACCATATGAGACACTTATTCCTGCTATTTATTCTTCTTTTCCCGCTTTCAGCTTATGCTGAAGAACCTGAAGTTATGACCATTACAGGAACCCGTGAACCCGTCCAAGGCTCATCTTCCCTACATCCTGTTGGAAGCGACAGAGCACCACTCTGCATGACTCCAAACTGTGGCAAGCCAAGACCGGAGCCTGATGAGGCGGGGCTATTCAGAATCATCAAAGCCATGAAGCCGCCCCGATTCTTGTGTACGGCGGTGCAGCAGTGCCAAAGTCAAAGTTCAATTGGTGAGTCTTGTGTTATAACAGGAGTATATCTGACCGCCGACGAAACCTTAATTAAAATGAAGGCTATGAACTGCTGCAACTTTACGAAAGGGAAAGGCTTGCCCATTGCTTTAGAGTGGCAAGCTGTCTTATTCCTCAGCTAACACAATCTCATTCCAGGTTGAGTCTGCCGAAGATTTTTACGCAATGATGAAAGAAATAGATCCAGAAATTAGTTTGTAATACCAAAGGGCAGCACAGTGAATAAGACCTTAAATAAGAAGCTTATTGCGGCAACTGCTGCGGGTGATGAGGCAGGATAATATTAGGCGAGAGAAGATGATACCCGTGTGTTCCTGGGGCGTTTACAATCAGAGTGTTCCAAGACTTAGGAAGAGGGCTAAGGTCAAAGGTTAGCTTTTGAATTTTGTTCGAGTTAGACCAACGGGCCACCCACTCCTTGACGACCAGCTCCGGTTCACCATCAAGGTGCCTAGTTTGAGCGCGAGGGAGCATTACTTGCTTTCCCTCCAGCCAGTGGAAGACGAAGATACGTCTGCGGCGCAATTGAAAATAGGCCATGCACACTCCAGAGAATTTGTGGGTGTGAGGCCAAAACCTTTGCCAATGGACGCAAATATTCACCCTAACTTTTAGTTAGGGACGCCATTTGGCTTTAGGTGTTATTTTTCTGGGATTCTAATGACTTGGAGTGGACCCACCGTGACTTGAACACGGGACCAACGGTTTATGAGACCGCTGCTCTAACCAACTGAGCTATGGGTCCAAAAATCTTAAGAAATCAGAGTTAACAGAAACTGCTGCCTTCGACAAGAAGAAAGCCTTGCGAATCGTCTTCTCTGGCATCTCTCGAGGCCATAAATACCCGCCAGAAAAACATTCTCTATTCTGCAAGAGCGATTTCCATCGGTCACTCACCCAAGTAGATTACGCGCCCAGTCTGAAAAGACCGGCAGGAAATTGCCGTCCTCTGACCGAAGGAAACCAGCATGATCACGATCGAGAAGCTCTGCAAAACCTACGGGACTTTTGATGCCGTCAAGGATCTGGACCTCGTTGTGCCCGATGTTTTGGCCACAGTTCTTCAGCTAAACGAAACCTCCCTCATGCAAAAAGCCCCGGCGATCGCTCGCCGGGGCTTTTTCATATCTTCAAAACTTATTCAATTACTGCTCGATAAAGGCACGAAGCTTCTTGCTGCGCGAAGGATGGCGAAGCTTGCGAAGAGCTTTGGCCTCGATCTGACGAATACGCTCGCGCGTTACGTCAAAGTTCTGGCCCACTTCTTCAAGGGTGTGGTCCGACTTCTCACCGATACCGAAACGCATACGGAGAACCTTCTCCTCGCGTGGTGTGAGGGTCGCAAGAGCCTTGAGGGTCTGCTCTTCGAGACTGCCCGAGATCACCGACTCAGAAGGCGACGACTGGGTTTTGTCTTCGAGGAAGTCACCGATGTGGTTGTCTTCTTCTTCGCCGATCGGTGTTTCAAGTGAGATCGGCTCGATCGCGATCTTGAGAACCTTACGGACTTTGTCGACCGACATGTCCATACGGGCAGCGATCTCTTCAGGGGTCGGCTCACGGCCCATCTCTTGCACGAGGTAACGACTTGTGCGGATCAATTTGTTGATCGTCTCGATCATGTGGACTGGAATACGAATCGTACGAGCCTGGTCCGCGATAGCGCGGGTGATAGCCTGACGAATCCACCAGGTCGCGTAGGTCGAGAACTTGTAACCACGACGGTATTCAAATTTCTCTACCGCTTTCATAAGGCCGATATTGCCTTCCTGAATGAGGTCGAGGAACTGGAGGCCGCGGTTGGTATATTTTTTAGCAATGGAAACAACCAGACGAAGGTTGGCTTCGACGAGTTCTTTCTTGGCTGACTCGGCCGCTTGTTGCATCGAGTGCAGAGCCTTAAAGTTTTCGGTCAGGAGGGTCGGGTCCATGTTGGATTCGTTACGAACCTTGTCGATGCCTTCGAGGGCAGCGGAGACGTTACGAACCACACGTTGCCATTCGCGCTCTGTCGCCTGACCCATCGGTGTGCCTGGAGTTTTTATCACGTGATCGATCAAGGCTGGACGAGCGGCGCCCATACGTTTGGCGTAATAAACGATGTCGTTATCGGCTTCGCGCAAAGCGTTGGCGAAGTAGGACAGACGATCGATAACGCCTGTGAGAAGCTTACGGTTGATGTTGAGCTCGCGCAGGATTTCGAAAATGCGGTTCTCAGCAACAGCGAGAGTTTCTTTGGCTTTCGGTTTTTTGTCAGCTTCATTCAGAAGCTTCTCGTAGCGATCGTATTCGGCGAGGAAGACTTCGGTCGTCTTCTTCAGCTTGTCCGCATGCGCTTCTTCGTTGGAGGATGCTTCGTCATCGTCGAAGCCTTTGATAAAGCCCTTCATGCGGATTTCGCCCGACACAAAACGGCGGGCGGCATCGATGATAGTATCGCGACCGATCTGGAGCTTAAGAATTTGCTCGAGAATACGGTTTTCTTCCGCTTCAATCTTCTTCGCGATGACGACTTCGCCTTCACGGCTCAACAAAGCGACCGAACCCATCTTGCGGAGGTAGATACGAACCGGGTCGTTGGACTTGCCGAAGTCATCGCTGCTGGAGATAGAGCGAGGATCTTTTTTGCTTTTTGGAGCTGGAACGTCATCGGTGTCGGCGTCGGAATCCGTTTCGGATTCGGCATCGCTGTCGATATCCGCATCTTCGTCGAGGACGACTTCATCACCGCTGGCGAAGTCGAGGTCTTCACCAAGGAGCAGCTCGTCATCGGGCTTGCCGCTGTCGGCTTTCATATCATTGAAGTCATCTTGAGCGGAGTCCTGAACCGAAATTCCGCGGCTCTTCAGATCGCTGAGGATGATTTGGATCAAGTCGGGACCAGCATCTTCGTCAGACAACGCGACGTCGATATCGCGGAAAGTGACTGAGCCTTTTTTCTGATAGATGCCGGCCAGCTTCACCAGTATTTTGACGCTGACTTCTTTTTTGCTGAGTTTAGGCAAAGGAACTTCATCGTCGAGATCGTCAGCCACTGCGCTGACTGTCTCTTCATCCTCAAAGACTTCGTCATCGGTCAGGAGTTCTTCGTCGTCGCCTTCGAACTCATCATCCGCATCGTCATCATCGTCGCCCTTGGCGGATTTCTTTTTGACTTTACCGTCTTCGTCGCCTTTTTTGCCTTTTTTGGCAGAGGCTGGAGCGGCTTTCTTTTTGGCTCCGCCTGCGGCTGCGGGTGCTGCGGATACAGATTTTTTCGCAGGCGCTGCGCCTGTGGATGCTGCCGATGCCGCGACAGGAGTGCTTGCGCTTGGAGCTGCTGCTAATGGTGCACCCGGCGTGGTGGCCGCGCCCACTTTCTTTGCTTTGGTCGCTACTTTTTTCTTGGCGACGGCTTTTTTGACCGTTTTAGCTTTCCCAGACTCTTTGGCTTTAGTGGCTGTTTTCTTTTTAGTAGCCATAAATTATATCGCTCTCCAAATGTTTGAGTGTGTTAAAACGGCAAAGCTCATGAGCGCAAAGCGTGAATTCATGGGGGCTGCACGATAATCATTAGTTATAGATATGGCTTGCCAAAATTGCAAGAAAGCAGTGCATTGCGGAGGCATCAGAGTCGCTAATAGACCTGAATTTGCGGCCGGGACGTGTCAATAGTGTGGAAGTCGGGCATCTGAGTGCGTCGACGATGTTGAATTTACCATCCCCACTGCAAACCACAATGAATAAAAACAAAGTTTCTTCATGCAGCTCTCTCCGTCGTCAAGGCGAAGCTGCCGGTCGTTTAGCCGGATTGTCGATATGCATAATCTCTTTCTTGATCCTCGCAATCGCCATCAATATATCCATCTCCTCATCGCCGCTGCTTTGTGACAGTTTTTGCTTTAATTTAGCCGCCGTATCATCAAGTTGCCTTTTTCGGATCGCAGCCAGGAGTTTGTCGAGTTGACGCTGGCGGAATTCGGTTTCGTAGGCACCTTTTGTCTTTTCCAAACCAAGAATCAAATCTAAGACTTCGGGTGTAGATCCTGTCATCCAGAACGCTTTGTTTTGATCGGAAGGCGAGAGGGCTTTTTCGAGCGCTTTCATGATCTCCCGCGCAAACTCAAGCCAAACCTCTTCGAGTTCGAGCTGCGATTCAAACATATGTCTTAATTGATTGATGTCAAGCTCGTCAGGACGGGACCAGAAGAGGTGACCGAAGAGTTCCAATTCCGGACCTTTGATGGCCGTTACAGTTCGCACTGCGGGGATTTCATCGGGCAATGGCATCATCTTGGGCGGCGCTTTTTTAGTGGGCGTTTCCCCGAGTAAAGCCGCTTGCATACCGCCCACCGCAATGCCTGTGAGTTCGGAAATTCGATTCATCAAAAAGTTGCGGCTCATCGGATCTTTCACCGATTGCAGCCAGGGAATGATCTCTTTGCTCACAAGTTCGGGGATTCCCAGGTCATGCGTTTCCTTGATCCTGGTCTCGATCGCAAAATCGAGAAGGCCTTTGGCGGAGGCGAGCTGGCCCCGAAAGGCATCGGCTCCATATTTTGTGACGAAGGTGTCGGGATCATCACCCGGTGGGAGAACGACGACCTTGCATTCGGCCTGAGGGACTTCCATGGCGATATTCACGGTTCGAAGCGTGGCGTTGCGGCCCGCTTTATCACCATCGAAAACCAAGTAGATATGAGGTGTTAATGCACCGAGACGACGAAGGTGAGGCAGAGTCAGGGCTGTGCCCAGACAGGCCACAGACGTCGAGATACCGGCCTGCGAAAGCTGCAGAACATCCATATAGCCCTCGCAAACGATGGCCTGGCGGTCGCGTCTTATCGATTCTTTTGCGCGGTGAAGTCCATAGAGGATCTGCGATTTGTCGAAGAGCGGCGTGTTCATGCTGTTCTTATACTTCGGCAAATCGTCGCCGAACGAGCGACCACCGAAGGCGATGACGCGACCATGCATGTCAGCGATGGGAATCATCAATCGATTGATGAAGAAATCGTAGGCTCTTTGATCGTGTTGCGAGGCCAAAGCCACGGAGGCCGTGATCAAATCTTTGATCGCGAAGCCTTTTTTAAGCATATGATTTACGAGTGCCAAAGGCTCAGGCGTGGACAAGCCAAAGCCATACTCTTCGACAAATTCAGGGGAAAAGCCACGACCGGCAATATACTCACGGGCTTTTTCGCTCTGGGGTTTGGCCAGGTTCTCCCGGAAAAAAAGAGCGGCTTCCGCCGATATTTTGTAGAGCTGGGCTTCAACGAGCCGGGCGCTTTTATCGAAATTGGGTTTCTCAAGCTCCGGCACTTCAAGACCGTATTTCTCCGCCAGGTAGCGAAGCGTTTCCATAAAAGACAGGCCTTGGGTTTCGCGAATATAAGTGATCGCGTCCCCGGTCGCACGACAGCCGAAACAGAAGTAGTGATCGTCGAAGACGGTGAAGCTCGGCGACCGTTCGTCGTGGAAGGGACAAAGGCCCGTATGGCGACCGCCACGGACCTTGAGTTCTATCTGTTCACCGATCAGTTCGGGAAGAGAGATGCGTTGCAGGATGCGATTCTTGGCTTCATCAACAGACATGGCAATCCTCGTTCCGTGTCCCGAGCAGTTGCTAGGGCGGGGATTGCCAGAGTATGACTTATTCTGCTGTGTTGCCAGTGGAATGGGAGAGAGATTTTTTCTTTAGGAAGCGACTGGCCACACGGTCCCCGAAGCGGCAGAGATTACCAGTGTTTGCGAACAAAGCATAGGACGCCAGGTTGGATGCTCCTCGCGTCACAACGATTGATACGTAAGGGCTAAGCGCGCTTTTCTGACAAAGATTTTTGGGATCACCCTCGGCATCGACTTCAAATTTGTCATGCGTCGCTATGATGAAGACACCGGGTTTGAGTTCGCTTACCACGTAAGTATCACCGAGCTTCGTTTTGATCTCGTCCGCGAGTTGTCTCGAAGGAATCAGAGTCTTGTCTTTATAGAACCCGACACCGAAGTAGGGGATCACTGATTTCGAGTCTCGATCCAGCAGGTAATAGACCTTCAAGGCTTCGTAAATCGTGCCGATTTTGCGATTGAAGAAGCAGTAGGAACTCGGGAGGTAGTTGAGGAAGCTATTGGTTTTGGCATCGAAGGTGATCTCGCCGAAATCCTTGTTTACAAAGGAGGCGGGTTTTGTGGTCATGGGATAGTTGATCGCTTTGAGAAAGGCGTCTTTGGAAACGTTGCGCAAAGGATTGTATTTGAAGGGATCGTTGCCGAAGAGTGTATATTCGGGAAGCGCGTCTTCAAACATGGTGCTGTAGAGAGGGGCGCAGGAGAAGTTGCCGAAGTTCTCACCCATGTATTGAGCCGAAGGGATCTCGTCCTCCTCGCTTTCCTTCATGATCGTTATTTCGTTCATGCCAACACCGGCGAAGAAGGCCTTGTTGTCTTTTACGGCAACAGGAACAGCCGATTTGGCATCATAGGCGTATTTGCGATATTCGTTTCCGCAGTCTTTGAGGGAGGACTTGAGGAGGTCGGGTTGATCTTTGTAGCCAACCGTCACCTGGCGCTTGCACTCGACAAGTATCGAGGCGGCAGGAAAGCGGTCGTGGCAACCAGCCAAAGCGACTTTTTGCTTCTTTTCCCCGAGCGGAGTTTTAAGGGCCTTATATTTCTTGATGACCGCAGCAAGGCACTCCTGGTAATCTTCGCGCTCTTGACTGGCTTTCTGAGGTAATTGCACCTTTAGCTGCTGTTTTTCGGCCAAAGCGACTTGCTCTGTCCCCCAGCTGAGGGTCAGCACAATAAAGACTCTTTTTATGAATTTAATTTTATGTTCCATAATTCAATAGGTTAAAGAAAAGGTCTGAGAATGGAAAGGTCCTTTTTTGCCTGGTTGGAATTTTTATATAGCTGGAGCCCTCCTTTATGGCATCTTTTGATATCGCCAGTGAAGTCGATCTGCAGGAAGTCGATAACGCCGTAAATCAAACCTCGAAGGAAGTTGAGAGTCGTTTCGACTTTCGCGGTGGCAAGTCTTCGGTCGAGCTCGACAAAGTCGAGAAGCTGATTAAAATTGTGGCAGACGATGAGCTTAAACTCCGTTCGATCCACCAGTTGCTTGAGCAGAAGTTCGTTAAGCGTGGCCTCGATCTGCGTTGGTTAGATTACGGCAAAGAGGAAGTTGCAAGCGGCAACATCCTCAAACAAAAAGTCACATTGAAGAACGGTGTGAGCAAAGAGGAAGCGAAGAAGATCACCAAAGCGATCAAGGATTCGGGCCTCAAGGTTCAGTCGGCGATCCAGGATGATCAGGTGCGCGTCACGGCCAAGAAGATCGATGATCTTCAGGCTGTCATTCAAATGCTAAGAGGGACATCCGAGATCGAGATTCCCTTGCAATTTCTTAATATGCGGAGCTGATCCATGGGTTTTAAGTGCGGTATTGTCGGTCTTCCCAACGTCGGCAAGTCGACGATTTTCAACGCTTTGACGTCTGCGGGAGCAGCTTCAGCGAACTATCCCTTCTGTACGATCGATCCAAACGTCGGCCGTGTCGATGTTCCCGATCCTCGTCTTCAGACTCTCGATAAATTCGTCAAAGCGCAGCGCATTGTTCCCGCATCCATGGAATTCGTGGATATCGCCGGTCTCGTCAAAGGGGCATCTTCGGGTGAAGGCCTTGGCAACCAGTTCCTCGGTCACATCAAAAGCACCGACGCGATCGCCCACGTGGTTCGCTGCTTTGACGGCGGCGAGATCACGCACGTGGAAGGCAGCATCGATCCTTTGCGTGACATCGAAATTATCAATACCGAACTCGTACTCGCCGACATGAGTACAGTCGACAACGCTCACAGCCGTTATGCAAAACAAGCGAAGACCGGCAAGAAGGAAATTGCCCTCGTTGCCGCAATGCTCGATGCTTTGAACAAGCATTTGAACGAACTGAAACCGGCGCGTACATTCCCGCTCGCAGGCTTTGTGGGTGATGAGCCTTTGGTTCAGAAAGCTTACGAAGAACTCCATCTCATCACTGCAAAATCCGTCCTTTTCGTCTGCAACGTCGACGAGACGATGGCGGACGGCGCAACCGATAATGAGTGGACACTCAAGGTCAAGGCCTTTGCTGTGGCCGAAGGCGCTCAAAGCGTCGTGATCTGCGGTAAAATCGAAGAAGAACTGAGCCAGCTCGATCCTGGTGACCGTCTTGAGATGATCAAGGACATGGGTATGGAAGAGCCAGGCCTCGACCGTATGATCCGTAAGGGTTACGAGCTCCTCGGACTGCAAACGTATTTCACCGCCGGCGAAAAAGAAATTCGCGCCTGGACGATCCACAAGGGCGACAAAGCCCCTGCGGCAGCTGGCGTGATTCATTCGGACTTTGAACGCGGATTCATCTGTGCCGAAGTCTTTACGATCCCTGACCTCATCAAGGTGGGTGCGCGTCCCAAGTTGAAGGAGCAAGGCATGATTCGCCAAGAAGGTCGCGAGTATCTCGTGAAAGACGGCGATGTCATGGAATTCCGTTTCAACGTATGAAGTATGTTTTCCAGCGCGGAAAGGGAAGTCGGTCGGCCGATGTTGACTTCAACGGCGTACTCTTCCGCTTTGGAAACCCTCCGGAGCTCTTATCGCCCGCTTCGACATTTTCCTGTCAGTGGGATGGGTCGGTCCCCAAGCTCAATCATAGCAAACACGATCGATCCGAGAACGTTTCCCTCGTCCCCTCTAAAGAGGACGTGGGCGTTTACTCGTTCTCTCATCCGGCATTTGATTCAATCCAATTGGTGAAAAGATCATGGTTCGAGGATCACCCTCAGATACGGGGTGAGCGAGGGGCCATGATGAGCTTCCAGGGATGGAGTAATGGCCAATGGTGTGATGGTGTATATGCTCATTGGCAAAACGCCCGACTCACAGATTTGATTCTGCCAGGAGGCGCTTTTCAAGTCGAATGGGGGAGGGCTTCTCAACCTTTGAACGGACTTGAAGAATGGTGCGCAGAGCAAAAGCATTTCGCTCAAAAGATGAGTTTGATCGAAGCTGTTCGGGCGAAATTCACTGATCAACTCGGACCAGAAACGATCTTGGACATGCCTTCGGGAAGCTTTGAAGAAGTGCTTACAGTGCTTCTGCTCAGGCTGGCTTTCCCTCAGCAAAGATTTGGTTTGATCCCTGAGAATGAAGGGCAAAAACGTCTGGCGCAAAATCTCAATATCACGCCTCTTCGTTCACCCCGGAAGAATGAGACGGCCCTTTCTGTGAACATCGACTGGGGATCTTCGGAATCTGTTCACAAGCTTCTCGAGTGGCAGCTGCGCCAAAGTCCTTTCATTCCCCTGAAGCTCTGGAATGAGCTTATACCGAGTTAGAATTTTTCAGAAAATCATTGAGTTCGCTCAATTCTTTTAGATCGCCGCCCGCGATCCAGATTGGGGCCTTGGCGGCCGCTGTGGGGGCGGCTTTTATAGCAAGGACGCGGATCGGGAGAGGGCTGTCGCCTGGTAAATCCTGCCAGTCTTTCAGATTTTTTCGCAGCTGTTGCGTTTTTTCCCACAACTCTTGAGATAGAATGATTCCTAGAGCATTGCGACGTTCGGGCCGGTTGATTTGCCAGATAAGTAAAGATTCTTTTGTTTCCGACTGAATGTGCATATTTTCCTTCCCGATTTCGGGCCCGCAATGCTAGATACATAATGGTAAAAGTCTTGTATTTATTAGTTCTTGCAAGACCAAATAACAACAAGAAGTCAAAAGGCTTCCAGTGAGAACGCGGTGAAAGACTTTGAATAATCAGTCCGAGAATCAGACTCTCGATCGTAATAAATTTCCCAACCTCGTCATCGTTGGGGCGACCGCCAGTGGCAAGACCACTGTCGCCTACCAATTGTCCAAGGTGCTGGGCTTCGGCTTGATCGACATCGACCAAAGAATTGTGGCAAAAGCCGGTCGCAGTATCCCAGAAATCTTCGCCCAGGATGGAGTGAATCGTTTTCGAGAAATCGAAAGCGAAATCTTATTTTCACTGAAGGGCATTCTCAACCACGTGATCGTAGCAGGTGCCGGTGCGATCGAGAGTGAGGAGAACTGGGATCACCTGAGGCAGCTTGGCCCTTCGATCTGGCTCGCGACTCCGATCTCCGAAATCGTCCATCGCCTGATTAAATTTCCAGAGGAACTCGCTAAAAGACCCTTTTTGGCAGAGGCGCTCAATATAACCAGTATAAAAGAGCGTGAAGAGTTCCTGGTGAAGCGACTCCAGGATCTGGAAGACCAGCGGATAACGAAATATAGCCAGTCCGATTACAGAGTCACTATTGGATTTGCCACAGCTGATACCTGCGCTCAGTTTATTAAGCAACTCCTCATCCAGCCTGAAGTAAGTTGAAATCCGTGAGAAAATATATGGATTTGTGATTTTTTCAAGGTGCCCGGCAACTATTTCCTCATGTATTAATCGGCAATCTGCCGAAAGATATATAAGGAAGGCGCATTCTGTTCGTCGTGCCAGTCAAGCAGATCGAATCCCCGGCGATCGGTAACTGCAGATGGCAAAAGTTAAGGCGAAACGAGCTTTGCGCGGAGATTCAGGCGGTATATGCAACGAGTAACACTCTCCATCGACAAAAAGAAACTGCTTGGAACCATTAGGTTTCTTCGACAGTTTTCGCCATCCTGGATATTAGGGACGATGGTGCTCGCTTTTATAGCGGCCAGCGCCTTGTCCCTTTTGTGTTCTCAATTGTTCCTGCCCGTTGGACACAAGAACAAGGTCGCACCTGCGCAGATGTCGACCGATAGCTTAAAGATCGAACGTCGCCCCGCAGACAAGGCTGTCGTCGCGTCGATTCTCGAGCGCAACATTTTCAACAGTGGCGGCAAAGTCGGCGACAGCATTGATGGTCCGGCCAAGGCTAAGGCCAGCGATAAGGTTCTCCGAACCGATCTGCCTTTGACTCTCTCGGGTGTGATCTTCTCGGGCGACCCCTTTAACGGTCTCGCGATGATCGAAGTCGGCTCGAACAAGAAAGTCACGAGCTATATGATCGGCGACAAGATTCAGGACGACGCCGTTCTTTATCAGGTCTGGGATGATCGTATCATCATCGAGCGGGGCGGCGGCCGGGAATATCTCGAACTCAAGAAATTTGAGATCGTGTCCTCCCGTTTGAAAAAACCCAGCAGTGTGACGCCTATCAAGGGCGACAAGCTTGATGCCCTCGCCACCAAAGCGCCGGGCACTGATTTTAAAGAAGATGGTTTCGAGCGGAAGGCCAACAGCATTCAGCTCACCGAAGAATATAAGAGAAACCTGCTTTCCCCGGACAACCTGACCAAAGTTCTGCAGGATGCCAAAGCCGAACCCAACGTGGTCGGCGGTCAACTCCAAGGCTTTCGCCTCACCAGGATTCGGGAGAACTCGGTTTACGAAAAAGCCGGCTTTCAAAACGGCGACATCATCGAAGAAATCAATGGCATTCCCCTGCGTGACGCCGGCGGTGCTATTCGACTCTTGAACCAGCTGAGAAACGAAAAAGAAATCGAAGTGCGATTGAACAGAAGCGGTGCGGTTTCTAACATGGCGATTCAGGTGAAATAGGACGATATAAATGCAGCTCGTCTCTCTCAAGAGAAAATTTGAGAACCTCAACCTGGCCAAGAAAGGCAAGGATTTAACCTTTCTTTTGGAGATGCTGGGCAATTCGGCAATGGTTCTCTTTCTCTCCTATATCGTGGCATCGATCGCCTCCTCGGTGATGCTGATCTTCTTTGCCAATGTGGGTGCCAAGCACTACGTGGTCGGTGCAGGGGAGATCGATCACCCCAGGGTTGAGAAAGTGACCAACTACCGCGACCTCCGAAAGGCGGTTCTTGCAAGAAATATTTTTAACTCCGAGGGTATCTTCCCCGACGAGCCGGATCCTTCGGAGGGGGCGGGCAACGCTTTCAATCCGAACGACAAGTGCCAAAAACCAACGGTCAATGTGGAGCTTTTGGGTATTATCTCTACAGGACATCCTGAGACCTCTTTGGCTACCATACAAGAAAAAGGTTACACTGTAGCTGATGTGTATCACGCCGGTGAAAAGATCATTAATCAGGAACAGGCGCTTATCTATTCGATCGAGGAAGATAAAGTCGTTCTCAATAATAACGGTGTGAAAGAGTGCCTCGAGCTTAATACCGTCAAAATTTTGGCATCGGCGATAGCCTCCTCAGGCACAGCCAACGCCGCTACACCTCCACCTGCCAGTGGGGAAGATGGTCCAGCCGAACAATGTCCCTCAGGATCTGCAAGTCTCGAATCCAGTTATGTCGAAGAATCACTGGGTCCCGGATTTAGTAAGATATTAGAAGCCGGTCGCTTAGTCCCGTTTCATCGAGACAATGCAATGGTTGGCTTCAAGTTGATTGGAGTCCGGGGCGGAAGCCTATGGTCGAGAGCAAATTTGGGAAGCGGGGATGTGATCACCGCAGTAAATGGGGTGAGTATGGCCCAACCCGAAAAAGGTTTCGCACTCTATGAAGCTCTCCAGTCCGACAAAGCGATTCGAGTCGAGTTTCTCAAAGCAGGGAAGACACCCTGCATTCTAAACGTTGAAATAAAGTAGCAGGGAGGCTAGTTTCCGATGGCAAAAAGGTCTAGACCAACCTGTAACACTTCTGGGGGATTAAGAGTGATCCGCTTACGCCACATATCTGCCGTACTCCTTCTTAGCCTGCTCGTTCAGCAGCAAGCAGTTGCGCAAGAAGACGTTCCGTCGCAAGAAGACGACGGTCCGGGACAGACCGAGGGGCCTAGCGATTCGCCTAGTCTTCCAGGTGGACCGAAACTTGGAAAGAATCCAGGAGCGAAGGGTGCAACCGCTGCACCTGGCGCGAAAACCGGTCCCGAGGGTCCTGGTGGAGCTGAAAAAGTTCCTGAAGGACAGGAGCTGGTCAGCATCGACTTTCCAGAGCCGACCGAAATCAAAGATATCATAAGGGCCGTAGCGCTATGGACGGGTAAGAACGTTATTATCGGGAAGAACGTCTCGGGCAAAATCCAGATGATCTCACCCCGTAAAGTAACGAAGGAGGAAGCTTACCAAGCTTTCCTTTCCGCTCTTAACGTCGCGGGCTACACTACGGTTGAAACCGGTAAAGTGATCAAGATCGTTGCGACCACGACAGCGGCTAAGGACAACCTCAGCATCTATCAAGGCACCAACTGGTCCCCACGAACCGATAAGCTCATCACGCAGATCGTTCCTTTGCGTTACATCGAAGCGCGTGTGGTTCAAACCACTCTCTCGCAACTTGTACCGAGCAACTCGATCATCGCGTATCAGCCTACGAATACCCTGATTATCAGTGATACCGGATACCGCGTCCGCCGCGTTCTCAAAATCATTGAGATGCTCGACGTCGCCGGTCAACAGCCTAAAGTGGCTCTCATTCCGATTCGCTACGGCGACGCGAAAACGATCTCAGCCAAGATCTCCGAAATCATCTCAGCGAATGAAACGGCGAATCGCGCCGGAGCAGCTGGCGGTGGCAGCGGCAAAGCTTCCTTTAAAGTCAGCGTCGATGAGCGCTCGAACTCGGTGGTGATCTTCGGACCACCCCGCACGATCCAAGATGTAAAAGATCTTGTGAAGAAGTTCGACTTCCCGATCGACGATCCAGCCAACCAAGCTGCGATCCGTGTTCGCTTCCTAGATTATGCTGATGCCAAGAAAATCGCGACGACCCTCTCGTCTCTCGCATCGGGCCAAGGCGGAGCCGCTCGTCGCTCACCAAGCAGTCCGATCCGTACCCTGGGTCAAAACACAGCGCGTACACCACGTGCGGGCGAAGCCGGTGATCCGTCACCAGTGGCTGATCTTGGCGATAACGTAAAAATCACCGCTGATGACAGCTCCAATTCACTCCTCATTACGGGCTCACGCTCGGCTTATGAAGCGGTGAACGGCATCATCCGCAAACTCGATCGTCGACGTCCTCAGGTCTATGTTGAAGCCGATATCCTCGACGTCAACCTAGCGAACAACTTCAACTTCGGCACCTCGCTCCTCCTCGGCAACAAAACGGGTGAAACCGTTCAAGCCTACGGCTGGCAGGGTACGAAAGTGGCTCCAATCATCGTTGGCGGTTCCAACACCACCAACACCGATTCGACCAAGCTTGAAGTGGCGAAGGCCCTCGGTACCGACTTCACCATCGGTGTCCTCTCCGGCAAAGCGATCGACATCCCCGGTATCGGTGCGGTTCGTCCGGCTGGTTTGATCTCGATGCTCAAAGCCGACTCGAACACACGCGTCCTTTCTTCTCCCCACCTTCTGACTTCCAACAACGAAGTTGCGAAGATCGTGGTCGGCGATACCATCTTCTACAAAACCGCAGTGACCTCAGCAGCGATCGGCGCAGGCGCGATCGAAAAAGTTGAGAAGGAAAATGCGGATTTGAGCCTTGAGATCAAGCCTAACATCAGTCACGCCGGTAACTACGTGACCTTGAAAGTCGATCTTGAAGCAAACGAAGGCGGTCTCGACACAACAACGGGTGTGCCGAAGATTAACAAACGTCAGACCTCACAGCTCGTCACAGTCAAAAATGGTCAGACCGTGGTTGTCTCGGGTCTCGTGAAACGCCGCGAAACAGAAGCTTTCCAAAAGATTCCGTTGCTCGGTGATATACCTCTCCTCGGCTGGTTGTTCCGTAACAGTTCAATCACCAAAGAGAACACGTCCCTCATGATCTTCCTCACGCCTCATGTGGTTTACGGAGCCAACGACTTGGCTGCGATTTATGACAAGAAGGTTGCGGAACGCGATGAGATGATGGCCAACGCTTTCGGTTCTGACTCTGACGATGACTTCGTCAAAGCGATGCCTTCGAAAGCGGATGGTCAGTATAAACCTGACGAAATCGATGCTCTCGAAGAAAAAGACCAGGAAGACCTCCGTCGTCAAATGCGCGAAGATCGCGGAATGGTTCAACCTCAAGCAGCGGCTCCGGTTAATGCAGCAGGTGCAGGTGCAGGTGCAGAAGGTAGCAAAGACGCGAACGGAAAAGATAAGAAGGCCGGAACTCCTGGACATGAAGAAGGAACGACTGTTCCCATGCCTATGAACGGCTTTGAAGACGGCGGAAATCCGGTTGGCGGCATGCCGACAGACGGAAGCGGAATGGAAAACAACATTCCACCCTCACCGCCCCCTCCATCATCCGAGCCCATGGAAATTCCAGAGCCGATGATGGATCAGCCTCCCATGGAATAAGCGAGTCTTTACCAGTCCCCTTTCGTTAGGTAACAGCAGGTATGAGCGATACGGTTGATAAAGATTCAAGGGATGACGCAATCCTCGACGAAGGCAAAACAGGTCTAAGCTGGACCCAATTGCCCTCCGTGGATTTCCGAAGTCTCCAGCATAAGACCCTGGGCCAGATTCTTATCGAATCCAAGGCGATTTCTCCCAAGCAATTGGAAGACGCGTTGCGCGAGCAAAATCTCGAAGGCAACACTAAAAAGCTAGGTGAAGTCCTGGTTTACAAAGACTATGTGACTGAAGAGGCCATGCTGCGCGCCCTGGCGATGCAGCTCGACCTCCCTTATTACGATCGACTGCCGCTCAACGACATCGATCCCACGCTGGTCGATAACATTCCGATTCAATTCTGCCGTGACAATAAGATCCTCCCCATCGCGCGTGACGATTTCAACGTCACAGTCGTGGTCGCGGATCCCCTGAATATCCACCCTTTGGATGACTTGCGCCTTATTCTCTCGACCAACATCAACATGATCGTGAGCGCACCGGCTATCATCGAGAACGCTATCAACCGCGTCTTCGAACGAGCGAACGATGCCTCGCAAAAAGTGTTGGATGAGTTGAGCGTCGGCGATGTCGGTGATGAGGAAGATCTCGAACAAACCCGAGATTTGCTCGAATCCTCTGACGATGAAAAGCCTATTATTCGTCTAGTGAACAGTCTTTTGGCCCGTGCCGTTAAGGAGCGCGCCTCAGATATTCACATCGAGCCTTCGGAAACGGAGATGCTCGTTCGCTTCCGTATCGACGGTATGCTTCAGGACAAAACTCAGGTGCACCGTCGCCATGCAGGCTCGGTCGCTTCGCGTATCAAAGTTATCGGCAAGCTCGATATCGCTGAAAAGCGTATCCCCCAGGATGGTCGTATCTCGATCAAGGTTGCGGGTAAGGATATCGATGTTCGTCTGTCCGTGATTCCCGTTTCCTTCGGCGAACGTATCGTAATGCGTCTTCTCGACAAATCTGCGGGTGGTAAACGCCTCGATCAGATGGGTCTCGAAAAACGAACCTACGAAGCCTTCTCCTCTCTCGTCGAACAAAAACACGGGATCGTCCTGGTTACCGGTCCTACGGGTTCGGGTAAATCGACGCTTCTCTATGCGGCGCTGATGCAGGTGAATACCAGCGACATCAACATTCTTACGATTGAAGATCCGGTCGAATACCAGGTTTCCGGTGTTGGCCAGATCGAAGTGAAAGATAAGATCGGGATGACCTTTGCGAGTGGTCTGCGCGCGATTCTCCGCCAGGATCCGGACGTGATCATGATCGGTGAGATTCGTGATGCTGAGACGGCGAAGATCGCGGTTCAGGCCTCGATCACAGGTCACTTGGTTCTCTCGACCCTCCACACCAACGACACCGCATCCTCGGTGACGAGACTCATGGACTTTGGGATTCAGCCCTTCCAGTTGTCGTCTGCCGTTCTCGGTATCGTCGCCACCCGCCTCCTCCGTAAAATCTGTCTGAACTGCCGCGAAGCTTACGACCCAAGCGATCCAGAACTCGGCGTATTGGGCATCACCCGTGCGGAACTTGGCGGAAGACAAATCTATCGCGCCGGTGCCGGCTGTGAAAAATGTAACGGCAACAGCTACTACGGTCGTTGCGGTGTGTACGAACTCCTCGTCTTCGATGATGAGATCCGTACTCTGATTCTCCAAACACAAGATTCCAAATCTATCAAGAAGATGGCGATCGACAAGGGTATGGCTACTCTTCGCGATGCTGCTATCAACAAGGTGCTTTCGGGGGAAACCTCACTTGAGGAAGCCGTCCGTAAAACCCAGACGGATGAGCTCGAAATTGATATGGGCCCAGTTGTAGAGAAGGGTTAAGCGGAACATGCCTCTTTATTCCTATAAAGGCTACGACTCCAAGTCGGGCGCCAACGTCAAAGGCCGAATCGATTCGGACTCGGAACGTAACGCCCGACAGACTCTGCGTCAGCGGAACAAGATCATCGTTGCCGAAATCAAAGAGGAAAAAACCAGTGCCAGCAGCGGCGGACGTAAGCCGGGTTGGAACTTGTCCTTTCTTGAACAAGGTGTGAGCATCGAGGAACTCTCCAACATGGTTCGTCAGTTTGCGACTCTCCAGGGCGCACACGTCCCTCTCGACGAAAGTCTCAAGGCCCTCTCGAACCAAGTTGAAAACGAGACTCTCCGGAATGTCCTTTCCTCGGTAAAAGACTCGGTTTCCGAAGGTAAATCCCTCGCCGATTCCAGCGCCGCATTTCCCAAAGTATTCAATCGTCTGTACGTAAACATGGTCAAGGCTGGGGAATCCTCGGGTAACCTTTCGACTGTTTTGGAACGCCTTTCGGGCTTTCTTGAGTACCAGGTTGCCGTCAAAGGCAAGATCGTCCAGGCCCTCGTTTATCCATCTGTTATGATCGTGGCCTCCCTCGGGGTCGTGGTCTTTTTGCTCGTGGTTATCGTTCCGAAATTGACCAAGGTCTTTACCTCGATGCGTGTTGAGATCCCTTGGTATACCAAGGCCCTCATCGGCTTTTCGACCTTTCTTCAAAACTATTGGTACATTCCTATCTTCGCCTTTGTGGCCGCAATTTATTTTGGAAACCGTTGGTTGGAAACTCCAGCCGGCCGTAAAAAATTCGACAATATGCTGATCAAGGCGCCGGTCATTGGCCCGGTTTTCATGATGCTGGGTGTATCTCGTTTTACTAAGACTCTTGCGACGCTGTTGGCTTCAGGCGTGCCTATTATTGCTGCACTCGACATCACGAAAAATGTTGTGAACAACATCATTTTGGCGGAAGTTTTAGAGCAGGCGAAAATCGAAGTGCAAGAGGGTAACAGTCTCGCGGCCTGTATTTCCAAGAGCGGTGTGTTCCCAAGCCTTGTAACGCACATGATTGCAACCGGCGAAAAAACCGGTGAATTGACGACTATGCTTAGCCATGTTGCCAAGTCCTATGATGCAGAAGTTGAAAGAAAGATCTCCAAAATGATCTCTCTAATCGAACCTATCATGATGATCTTCTTGATGATAATCGCAGTCACCGTTATTGTGGCGATGGTTCTCCCGATGATGAACATTATGAAGCAGATAAGGTAGTCCAAAGCTATCGGAATAGACTTAAGGATGATAATCTGCAGTCAGCGACACAGTTTGTGTCCTCATTTTAAAAAGTATCGTGGGGTTCATGAGGAACTCATCGAGCTTATGGTAAAGACGATCTTGAGGAGTCCTATATGATTTGGAAGAATACGCTGAATGTGGTGCTGAAGCCTTTTGACAAAGAAGCTTGTCGCCAAGCCGGTATGACGATTATCGAGATTTTGATCGTTATTGCCCTTATCGGTACCATCATGACGATCGTCATGACCAACGTTCTCCAAAAGAGTGACGAAGCTAAGATTGACTTGGCTCGTATCGCCGCTGGTCAGCTTGAGAACGCCCTCCGACTCTATAAGCTGAACAATAACCATTATCCAACGACGGAAGAAGGTCTCCCGGCTCTCATCGCAGCGCCTGCTACAGCTAAAAACTGGCGCGGACCCTACACAGAACCTGATAAACTTAAAGATCCATGGGGCGGTGATTTTGCCTACGAGTCCACTGGCTCGAAGACCTTCAAAATTACATCTCCAGGTAATGATGGAACTCTGGGTAACGAAGATGACGTCATCTACCCGCCCGAAGCTGCCGCTGCCGCTGCTGCTCCTGAGGCAAAGTAATCGACTCCGGGTTGATCACAAGACATCGTCGCTCTTACTGCAAGTCGTTTCATAAATAGGAGATCAAGGCGGGAGGAAGGGTGGCTGCCGGAGTTTGCTACTGCAAATGAGGATTGCCATCCGACAACTAACGCAGAGGTCGCATTTATGAGATGACTTCACTTTTCCTCGCTATAGCTGTACCTCACAGCTCATCGTATTATCGGGTGATAGAACGATGAGCTGGCTGATGCTCCCACGAGCATATGGAGCTTGGCAATCCATGCGACCCAGTCTCAATAAAAACTCAGTAAAGACCACTGATGCGCAAGGCAAACCGAGTGCGTCGGCCGGTTTTACCATTATTGAAATTATCATCGTGATCGCCGTCATGGCTCTCATCATGATAACCGTCCTCCCAAACCTGAATATCGTGCCTTCCACCGAAGCCAGTAACAAAATCAACGGGCTCGCCGGCGACATTCGCGCGGCCTACGATATGGCTGTCCTTCATCGAAAACCCTATCGACTCGTGTTCGAATTCAAGACCGCTGACTATTGGCTGGAATCGACCGAACGCATGGACTTTCAGTTGGGCGACAATCAGCTTGTGCACGATATGTCTCCCGAAGAAACCAAGGAGGCGGTCGCGACCTTCGAAGAGGATTTCAAAGAATACGTGACGCTCGCCGGTAAAGAAGTCGACGATGCCGAAACCGAACATACGATCAAGCCGACTTCGCCTCTCATCGCCGCAAGAAGTAAACTGAGACCCGTCGAATGGCGAGCCACGGAAGACGCCGAATGGACCAAGCGCAGTTTAGGTCCACATTTTCTTATTCGGGCTATTCAAGCCGAGCATCACAAAGCCCTGCAAACCTATGACGAATTGCAAAACGATGGCTACGCGTACCTCTATTTCTTTCCGGAAGGATACGTGGAAAAAGCCGTCCTCTACATCGCGCCGGCGGACGAAGACGACAAGACCAAATGGGATCAGCTTACTTACACGGTCGTGACGCGCGCTTGGGAAGGTCTGGCGGAAGTGGAATCCGGTTATAGAGAGGTCGACATAACTCGTGATGAAAAAACCAAATGAATTATCGAGCGAATCCAAATCAATCCCCGTCATACGAAAAGCTCATGAACTAAGCTTTACGCTGCTGGAAGTCATTATCGCTGTCGGTCTCCTGACTTCTGTTGTCATGCAGGTCGCGGGCGGGCAGGGTAGCCTTTTTGAAATCGTGGACTATTCCAAGAAGGTGACGGAAGCCACCTGGCTCGCGAAGAAGTTGATGTCGGAAGTTGAATACAACTACATCCAGTACGATCTGAAGGATCTGGAAACGACGACATCGATCAAGGACGAACCGTTCAAAGACATCAAGGATACGGATTCGGACTATAAATACAGTATCGACATCCAGGAGTGGAAACTTCCGCTCATCAATTTCCTCACCGGTGGTGGTGGCAAATCGGACGAAGAGAAAAAAGAGGATAAGGAAGACGGCAAGCCCGAAAGTTCGGTGGCCGGCGTACCCGGACTCGAAGGGATCGTGAATCAGATCTTTGGAGGTCACATGATGAAGGTCGCGCGCGTGGAAGTCTCATGGCCCGAAGGCGCGCGACGCAACTCAGTGGGCCTGACTTATCTGCTGACCAATCAGAAAAAGCTCGATGATTATGTCATGACGAAGGTTGCAGTTTGGGACACGGTTCGTAAGAAGATGAATCCCAACGCGGCAAAGGATGTGCCTCCAGGCACTCCCGGAACACCAGGCACTCCCGGAACACCAGGCACTCCCGGAACACCAGGCACTCCCGGAACACCAGGCATTCCCGGAACACCAGGCATTCCCGGAACACCAGGCACTCCCGGAAATCCTTCAGTGCCCGGCGGGAACAATCTCCCCACGGGAACGCAACCTCCGAACGGCGGGAATGGTTCGGTTCCAGAGACTCAGGTTCCTTAATGAACGAATCGAAATTGAGGTTTGAAGCGTGAAGCTGCCCTTTCCAACACAGAAGCCATCGAAAGGCGTGATCCATTCCCCAAAGGAGAGTGGTATGACGCTGTTGGAAATTATTTTCTCGATCACGCTGATGTTGATCATGACGATGGCAACCGCGGGCGTTTTGCGCAACGGTCTCGACATGCGTATTGAACTCTCCCAGCGCGCCCGCGTGACCCACAAAATCAATATTGCTCTGACCAAGCTTTCCGATGATTTACAGCATGCCTTCATCATTCCTTCGCAGCAGGTTTTTATCCGTAAGGCTGAGATCAAAACTTTGTTTCGACTCAAACCCTGGGACAACAGCACAGAACTCCGTCTCACGACGATGAATCATGTCGCGCATCAATCCGGCAGTCATGAATCCGATCAAACCTATGTGATCTATCGAATCGAAAAAGACTCCACGACCAACCGTCCTCATCTCTATCGCGGGGAAGCGACGACGCTGCCGGAAAATCTCGACCAGGATCTGCCGATGAGCATTATCGCCCGCAATATCAAGTCGATCAAGATTGCAGCCTGGAACGGCGAGGATTTTCGTGAGGAATGGGATTCCGGCCGGAGCGACTGGCGCGATACTCTCCCGCGCATGGTGCGCATTGAAATCGAAGCTTATGCCTACGAACCCGATAATCCTGAAGCTCCAGTCGACGAAAAAGATGCGACTGTGATCATGCGCACGACGGTTTTCATTCCGCGGGCGGTCATGACGAAAGAGCCCAAGGAACCGACCAAAACACCGAAGTATAACTATGGGAGTTGAGAGTTGAAAAAGAAGCTTAAATTTAGCCTCAAGATATTCCCCAAGGTGAATACCTACTTCGGCTTTCCCGTCGGAGATCCGGAGAATAAAGCCGAACCTCAAAAAGGTATCGCGATCATCATCACGCTGTTCATGATCACGCTCATGGTTCTCTTCATGGCGGATATGCAGGTGAATGCCGTCGTTGAAAGTGAGCTGGCAGTGGCCAACCGCGACAACCTCAAAGCGGAATACATCGCCAAATCCGGTGCGAACCTGGCGAACTTTCTTTTGAGCATCGACCTGGCGATCGACTTGACCATGGCGGAAGTCCAGGGGGCGAATGCTTCCGTGACGGATGGACCTGGTGATATGTGGGGCCAGTTGAATGGCTTTCCCATCGGCGGTGATACCGCCGAACTCCTGGGCTCACTCCAGGAAGGCTTTGATCTCTCGAAGGTCAACGACAGCAAGGTTCTCGACACCTTCAAACTCTTTGAAGGACACTTTGTCATCAACGTCGTTGATGAATCGTCGCGCATCAATGTCAACTACTGCGGTATCCGCTCGTCCTCGGATAGCTGCAAGGCTGCCCTGAAGGCGCTGATCTCCTGTCCAGCCGAACGTGAGTACCTGGAACGGAAGAAAATGAACCCCAGCGAGATCGTCGGTAACGTCGTGGATTGGGTCGACGGGAACACCGAGGCCGATGCGGACAGCGGACACGGGAGCGAAAACGACCCGTACAACAGCCGGGAGCCCAAGGTCAACCCGAAGAACTCATTCTTTGATAGTCTAGATGAGATGCAAGTCGTGGCGGGCTGGGATAACGACATGCAAAAGATATTCTCGCCCTTCCTGACGGTCTACCCTATGCCTTTGGAAGCGATGCGCGATAATAAAGCGAGTTCGACCTTCCAAATCAACTTCAACTCTGCCCCCCGTGAGCTTTTGAATTGTCTCTTTCCCAAAGCTACGACGGAATGTGCCGAAAAATCAGCTCTTTATACGCAGTATAGAGCCGATCAAGAAGTTGCAAAAGACAATGCGAGCATCCAAAATACACTTCGTGAGCAGTTTTGTGCCGACAGCGATATTGCCAAGATTTTCACTTATCGATCAGACGTTTACCGTGTAACGGTTACCGGGGAGTCGGGTGTTCAGACGAAGACCCTCGAATATGTCATCTCCCGTCAAAAACCTGACGATCAGGATGCAAAAAACCAATATAAGTCTTCAATGAAGTACCTGTACTGGAAAATGTTATAAAATGGTTAGTATAGGGTCGGTCTGGCTGATTTGATTCTGACGAGAATCATGGAAGCCTCAGTAATTGCCCAGTAAGAGGAACGGATTCCCTAAATGCAAAAAGTCATTGGTCTCGACATCGGTAGCTACTCGATCAAGGCGATAGAGATCGTTAACACCTTCAAGTCCTATGAAGTGGTTAACTTTTATGAAGTTGTGATCCCAAACCTTGAGAGCGTTCCTCTCGATGCGATCGTTCCCATCTGTATGGAACAATTGTTTCAAGAGCACAACCTTCAGGCTGACCGAATCCTGACTGCGATGCCGGGACAGTTCATATCTTCCAGGGTTATTCCTTTCAGCTTCAACGATCCCCGCAAGATTGCAGCGTCGATCGCGATCGAGATCGAAGAATACGTTCCATTCAACATGGACGACATGATCATCGATCACCAGATTCTCGGGGTTTCCAAAGGCAAAACCATGGCTCTCGCGGTTATGACCCGTAAGGCCTTCCTCCGGAACTTCCTCGACCTCCTCAGCCGCGTAAACATCGATCCCAAACTCGTCGATGTCGATAGTCTGGCTTTTTATAACCTTTCCCCGACCCTGAATATTCCGGATGACGAATGCTACGCGCTGGTCGATGTCGGCAACGAGAAGACGTCGGTCTGTATCATCAAAGGCGGCGTGCTCCGCATGTTCCGTTCCATCAACCTGGGTGGCCGCTACATCACTGACTTCCTGGCCCGTGACCTTGATGTGAACTTCCATGAAGCGCAGCGTATCAAGCACAGAGTCAGCCGCGTTTTCCACGGCGGCTATCGCGGTGAGGATCTTTCTGAATCCGATCGTATGGTGTCGGAGCGTATCACTCTCGCCACCAACGCCATCGTCAAAGAACTCGGTCGTACCATCTACGCTTTCAAAACCTGGGAAAGCCGTGAGCCGATCACCCGTATCATCGTCACCGGTGGTACCTCGAAGCTACAAAACTTCGAGAAATTTCTTACCGATCAATTGGAAATTCCCGTTGAGAAATTTGATGTCTCGCGTACGAGCGTCAGTATCTCGGGTGATTTGATCCGTCGCCAGGAAATTTTCCCGCAATCGCTCGCGATCGGCCTTCGTGCCGTAAACAATCTCAAGACGCACTCGCAGATCAACCTGCGCCGTGGTGAATTCGCTTACGTACAAAACTACGAAGTGATCATGCGCGGTGTGGCGAAATCCTTTAAAGTTATCTCGCTCGTCCTTGCTCTCTTGATGGTCACCTATGTTGTGAAGTACTACTTCTACAACAAGCAGATCATTAAGGTGAAGGAACAGTACATCCAGGAGTTCACCGCAAACTTCCCCGAGCTCAAAAAGAAGTACACGGCCCCGGGCATCGCATTCAAAAAGATGCGCTCCGATGCTGAGACCAAATTGAAAACCAGCATTCGGGATAAGAAGACAGCGGTTGAGGAGTTCAAACTCTCGACCAACGAGAGTGGGGCGGTTTCGGTGATGAAAGAGATCAGCACCGCGATTCCCAAAGAAACCAAGATTGACGTGACCGAATTCGACTTCAAGACCACTGTTCCGGGTCAAGGCAAACTCGTGCTGCGGGCTGAGACCGATAACTTCGCCTCCCAGTCATCAATTCTCGAAGCCCTGAATAAGATCAAAGTGCTACAAAACGTGCAGGAAAAGAACTCGGGTGCGAAACCTGGATCAGATGGCAAAGTCATCGAGTTTACTATCCAGGCTGACTACAACCATCCGAGCGCGGAGACAATACTATGAGTGCCATTACTGACGTAAGAGATCAATTTCAGTCGCTCGTATCCCGCGTTATCTTTCACGTGCGCCGAAGCCTGTTCGGGATGAACAACGAGCGTATCGACTTTCTCATGGATAGTTTCTACAAACTATCGCCTCAGCAACAAACGGGTTTGCTCTCCGGTGTGGCCGGCGCGCTGCTGGTGTTCGTACTGGGTGCGTTTACGATCTACTTCTCACGCATCAACGCGCTGGAAGATGAATTGAACAGCAGTTTCGACGCCTTGCAAGAGGTGAGAACACTCAGCGCGAACTACGAGACAGAGCTCAAACGCTACCAGGAACTCAAGGGTATCGTCGCCAAAAACTCCGCCGACTTTAAGCCAAAACCTTATTTTGAAAGCCAGTCCAACAAGGTCGGCGTTCAGATTCAAGATCTTCGCAGCCAGGACGCTGAGATTTCCGCCGACAGTCCGCTGTCGACCGACTTCCGCTATTCGACTGTCGAGTTCCGTCTGCCTAAAGTATCCTTGCCCCGCCTCCTTAAATTCGTCGAGGAAGTGGAGAAAGGCAATCCAAGTTTGAATTTCCATAGTTTGCAGATCCGTACTCGATACGGCGATCGCCTGTTCTTTGAAGTTCAGGCGAAGGTGGTTGCATATAAAGTCGGTAGCGGCGGGGGGGCTAACTAAGTGTCTGAAGAAGTGCAACCTAAGAAAAGCTATTTTCGCTGGCTCTGGTATACGGGACTTTTTCTAGTTTCCTTTCTCATTTTCTTCCTCTTCACTTTTCCCTATGGAGTGGTGAAGGAGGCGGCTGTCGGCGAACTTGCGCAGATGACCGGACTCAATATCCGCGTAAAAGAGATCGGACCGTCGTTTCCCTTGGGGATCGATGCGGAAGGCCTGAAAATCTCGACTCAGGATTCCATGGCCCAGGTTGAATTCCTAAGCGCGGACGTCACCGTTTCGATCCTGCCCCTGCTCATCGGTCGCGTAACGGCGAACGTCGAACTGGTCAGCAAGAACAAAGGTGTTCTGGAAGCATCAGCCACCTTTGGCCTGCTTCAGCTCATCATGCAGAAGGATATGATTCCAAGTCACATCATTCTCGAGTCCAAGGACTTCGAACTTGGCCCACTCGTGACCCTCATGCTACGCGAGAAGTCCAAGACGGCCAACGATATGGTTAAAGATCTCATGACTCAGATCACCTTCCTTGGCAACCTTTCAGGCAAGGCCGAGATGAAGCTGGGGACGAGCGATCCGATTCAATCAGCCGGAACTGTGGACCTTCAGCTTAAGAAGGCCACGCTCGATTTGAACAACCCGAACTTGGTCGTTGCCCGGCAGAACTTTGAAAAAGCGCTGGTCAAAGGCGAACTCAAGAACGGCAAACTCAGCATCGATCCGAACTCGGCGCTCAATTCTCAGGAACTGAAAGTGGCTTTCAAGGGGAATAGCGTCCTGCGCAATCCGTTTGAGACCTCGCTTCTTGATTTTGTGATTGCGATCAAGCTGGAAGGAACTCTCAAGGATAACTTCGGGTTCATCATGAGTGTCATCGGTGGAAACGAAAGTGGTGTGAACTACACCATCAACGGAAACTTGGGACGCCCCAACTTCCAGGGCAGTGCGAACTAATCCGCTCTTAAGCCAGCGCCTGCGCGGCAAACAATTGGAAGGCCCTCAGGGGTCTTTTTTTTGGCCCTTTTTACCCTCAATGCTCCTCTTTGCCACGAAATGCTTTTTGCGCGGTATTTATCGACCTTTGCCCGAAGTAGATTGTGCAGAAGCTAGGCAAGATTTACCTGAAAAAATCGAGAAAACCGCAGTATTACCGCCTCGGATTGACACTGTCTTTGAAGCCCCCGTACAATAGGAGTATGTAGACATAGGATCAAGGTATGGATGAGTTTTTCCTCCGAGCCGAAAGATTCTTGAAGGCGATGGCGACTCGAGCTGATCGGGCCCGTGAAGCATTGATTCAAGACGATTGGGATGGCTACCAGGAAGCTATGAAATGGAAGAATGCCGCTTTTCACCATTTCAAAGCTGTCGATCACGTACTTCAGGGAAAATATCCCGATTATCTAAAAGATGAAAGCTGGCTGGATCTCTGGCACGCCTTGCAAAAGAGCGAACAGGCCCTGGCCGCACAAATCGAAATATACCAGTCGAGTCTAAACCAGACGTTAATGAAAATTCGGAAGACTAAAGCTGCGGTAGCCCGGTATAGCTCCGGGCAAAGAGACGAATCTGGATTTGAAGATGGCGTTTGATGGCCGCGAAGAACGGTCTTGGGAGGCAAGTATCATGGTTGAAGTCGTAGCAAAACAAAAATTAGCCCTGGTTCTCGGTAGCGTTCCCAGTGTGGAAGAGGTTGACTACTTCCGCCTGCTTATCGAAACCTATGACTTCTACGTGATAGCTTCAGAGTCTATCTGTGGTTACCTGGCGCAAACCAGCTATTTCAATCAGCTAACTTGCATCGCGCTCCGCGATCACGATGAGAATCCGACCTTCCTGCCCGGCCTGGAAAAGGTCCTGGAACAGTTCAATCTCGTCATTGTGAAGGAACGCCTCGGCCTCTACGCTTACCAAGTGTTAAAAGCTAAATGGCGGTTCCAATTTAAACTCCTCGTTTGGGTCGATAACCTCGTGGCTTTCCCTGCTCACGACGTCGATCAAATGCGCACGATTCGGACCGAAGTGTCTAACGCCGCGGACTGCTTCCTCGTTCAATCGAACGCAGCCCGTATCGCGCTTGAACTCGAAGGCGTCGCTTCTAATCGCATCCAGCAGTTCACACCCTGGATCGAAGAACGCGGCGACCGCTCAGCCTCAGGTCGCGCCAAAGCCCGCGCCGCTCTCGGCCTCTCGGAAAGCGACTTTATCATCGCTTACCTTGGCCAGATTGAATGGGAGGAAGGTCTCTCCGACCTTATCGCTGCCAGCAAACTCCTGATCAATCGTGAAGCGTCTTTCCGCGCAAAACTCCGTATCATCATCTGCGGCGTCGGATCCTTCTCAGCTGATATGCGCGACATCATCAAAGCTATGGGTCTGGAAGAAAATGTGGTCTATTACGCTCCCATGCGTGATGCCAACCGCGCGATCCAACAAGCCTGCGATCTGATCTACATCGCGCCACTCGCCTCGCGAGACCGCATCGAGGGCGACCCTTACCGTATTCTCGCCGGGATGGTGCACGGTATTCCTCTGCTGGCCGCCCGAACGCCTTTGGCAGAAGAATACTGCGGCAAGCACCGCATCGACTTCTGTCCAGGTTCACCTGTGAGCATCGCGAAAGCGGTTCAGCGGGTACGTAGCATGCCACACGTCGTGGGTGATATCGTCGCCAAGAATCTCAATGAAGTCACGATACGATTCACAGCGGGTAAAGCTCGTGACAGCCTGCTTAAGGCTCTCACGAACTTCACCAAAACCGACGTAACGCAAAGCCTCTCGAGTCTCGATATTCGTGTCCTCGAAATCGAATCGAAGGTCAAAAACAAACAATACCTCGAAGCGGTCGATCTTATCGAAGCCGTCTTCAAAATGGATCAGGTTCCGGTCCATCACCGCGCGAACCTTTACCGACTCATCGGTGACTGTTTTGCGAAATTGGGTGATATCGATGGAGCGAAGGACGCTTACAACCACGGTGCCGAACTCGATCCTTATTCACCGAAGGTCTACATCGGCCTCGGTACTGTCGGCCTGATGAAAGGCTCGAACGACGTCGCGGTTCTTCATCTCCAAAAAGCGGTAAACCTCGCGCCCGACGATGAAATGGCTAACTTTGGTCTCGGTCTGGCCTTCCAAGGCATGGGCGAGCAAAAGGAAGCGGCGCGTTGGATCAACAAAGCTCTCGCGATCAATTCCGAGAATACAGCCGCGATCTTCTCCATCGTTCGTATTGCGCACGAAACATCGATGTACGAAGATGCGATCCGCGCGATCGAACGTTACCTGAAGCTCAATCCAAACGATTACAACTTTATCTATACCCTGGGTGGCCTTTACTTCAAAACCGGTCACTTCGAAGTCTGTGCCCGCCTGATGAAGCAAATCACCGAGGCCGATCCAAAGGACAAACGCGCAGCCGCTCTCGCGAAACAGGCGAAAGCCGAGCTTGAGCAAAAAGCAAATTCTTCCAACGGCTAAGTGGTTTGAGATCCGGGGGAGCGGGCCGAAGGCTCCTCTCACGCTAGATTTCTTTCCAATATCGACTATCAAATATCTCATTGCCATCCCTTCGAGCCTTTTCCCTCTGCGAGGAATACCCATGCTGAAGAGAATTACATTAAACGGTCGACGGATTCCCGTCCCGGTTCCTATACGTGACTTGCCTGAAGCCGTGCTCTGGGTGCAAAAACACCTCGTACGTCCGGACCATGCCATCACCCGCATCGAACTTAACGGTCATGACGTTGAAATGAGCAATGACGGCGAATGCCATGTTGAGGCTCTGCCTTTGGAGGAAGGTTCCGACCTTCGCATCAAAGTCGACTCGCCTCATGAGATCTCGCTGCAGACCCTCGACGTTCTCAGAAACCTCAGCAGTGTGATCGGTCGCAATCTCAAACCGATCGCGGTTCAGCTCTGGGAACACAAAGGTCTGCGTCTGCCCGTCGAAACCGTAGCGGTGTTCGATGACTTTGGTCTCATGCAGGAACTTCTCGATCATGTCCTTCTCCTACTCGATAAACGGGTGGATGCGACGAATGTGATCGCGTTTCAAAACGCATTGAATAAAGCCTTCACAGCCCTCCAGTACGCAGTTCAGACGGCGGATTGGAAAGCTGCAGCCAAGGTTCTCCTGAATCAGGTGGAAACACCGGCGATGGAACTGGCCAACGAACTGACGAGTGTTGAAAAGGTCATCTTTGAACTCGTCGCTGATCGAAGTCCGGACCGGACCCGGAAAAATTTTGGATCACCCGCCGCTGCCATCCGCTGATTCTCAAACATTATTTTTAGATGTCAAAACCCACGGAGCTCCCGAGCTCTGTGGGTTTTTTTCATGGGACTAAAAGCGGCTTTGTGATATATTTCGTTGAAATACCAAAGCGAAATTCTCAATATCCGAGGAAATCAAAGTGGAGCCTTCGTCCGATCTGGAACAACTCAATAGCTTTCTCAAGAGCCGTAAGGATGTCTATGATCTTCCGAAGCTCGAGGCAGTCACTGAGACCAAAGATTTCCTGGAGGAGGCTCTGCACAAGGTTATGAACTGGCTGTCGGGGCTCTTCAAGGGCGGCGATTCCGGCAACGCTATGGAAGACGGGAAAACCGTTCTCTACTCGTTTCTGATCATGACAGCACTGGCCGTTGTAGTTTTGATCGCAGCCTTTGTCTATAGGGCTCTAGCGAAAGGTCGGCTGTCGCCCAAACCCGTCGTGCAGAGCATAGAGACTCCGCCTTCTGCAGCTAGCCTCTCGGGCGAGTCGTCCCCAACAAGCGACCCCCTCAGTGAATGGCTACGGGGGCGTTGGAAGGCCTTTCTCCAGAAGAAGGGCCAGAGACTCTCCCTTACACCATCCGAATATTCACAGGCCTATGGAAGGCCTGATCAGGCTCTTGTCACCCGGATCAATGAGTCGATGTTTTGGAAAGACGCCGAGGCCCGAAGTCGCGACGAGTGGGAAACTTTTTTCCAGGGACTGGAGAGGGAGGGATGAACAACAAAACGGGCAAGATCGTGATGGCAACCGCTATCATCCTCCTCACGGTCCTATATTTCGGATTCAGCAGCTGGCTCGAAAAATCGCGGCGCATGGAAAATCCCACGAGCTATTCCAACGGGCCCTTTGGATTGTCCATGTTCCTGAATTTTAGGCGCTCCTTGAGCGATCGTCCGGCTGTCCTGATACGCAAGCCTTTGCTGCTGAAAGGTTCAGTCGCTCCTGGCGAAACTCTCATCATCGCTTCTCCCCAAAGACCGGTTTCTGACTTCGAAGCGCGCATTCTCATCGACGATGTCGCCCTGGGTGGCAATCTCTATCTCTCTTCCCATTCCGAAGCGACATTTAAAAACCTCCAGGGACTTCTGCAATCAATTGCAGATCGACTCGATGAGGACCAAGCCAAGCTCAATCTTCCAGGAAAAGACGAACATTCGCTTCCCGGCAAGTCGTCTAAAAAAGATCTCCCTGCCAAAGCTCTTCCCAAATTCTTTGTCACGGTCCCCGACAGGTTCTTTGAACAACAAAAGCTGAGCATTCATGATGCTTCAAGCGGCAGCCGCCTCTTAAAAATCAGCGATAAGATTGCCTTCTACAGCACTGATGTTTTTAACCCTCAGTTCTGCAAGGCTCTTGATGCTGCCCGTTGTTATCTCCTCGAACTCCAGATTGGCAAAGGAATCATCTGGTTTCAGCTTGGTGCGCCGCTCTTTTCGAACGCCCTTTTGGGGGAGGTGGATAATCGCCTTCTGACAGCGCGATTGAGCGAGCAGAGTTCTCGCATTCTGTTCGACGAATATCACCAGTTCTTTGAAGAATCGGATCTGGGCGATTTTCTCAAGGATCCCTACGTTTCCCTGCCCCTCTTAGGATTTATAATCATCTGTATTCTGGCCGCAGGAACCAGTGACATCGAGCAACATTTGCCAGAGCCACCCCGTTCGTCGGGAGAGAAGCGCAATTGGTCCCAATTGACGATCGGTCTGCTCAAGAGTCAATTGCGCTATACGGCCGCCCAGCGTGATGCCGTTTTTTTACAAAGTCAGGTTCTCCTGAAGAACTATCCCGAGCTTCGCGAGGAGATTTATTCCATCCAGGAGATTTGTGCCGGGGAGCTTCAAAAAGATCCTCATTATTATCAGAGATTCTATATGCGATTGAAAGCCCTGCATCGCCAAGCCCGAATCAACCGAGGAGCCACGATCCATGATCCAGCCAACTGAACTGACGCGATCTTTTCATCTCATACTCGAACAACTTGAGAACTCGCATCTCGTGGGTCAGCACAAGCTCCTCAAACTCATGACCGTGGCCTGGTTTGCCAGGGGTCATGTGCTTTTGGAAGGGCCCCCCGGAGTTGGGAAAACAGCCGCCGCCAGGCTTTTCTCGGCTGCGCTGGGACGAACGATGCGCCGGGTTCAATTTACCAGTGATCTCCTGCCAAGCGATATCATCGGCAGCAATATCTATTCGCAGACGTCCAACAATTATTCGTTCCTGCCGGGTCCTCTGTTCACCGATATTCTCCTCGCCGATGAGATCAACCGTTGTCCTCCCCGCACCCAATCGGCTTTACTCGAAGCTATGGAGGAAAGACAGGTGACCATCGACGGGGAGACGAGGCTTCTCAGCCCTGACTTTTTCGTCATTGCCACCCAAAACAGTCTCGATTTTGAAGGAACCTTTCCTCTTCCGGAAGCACAGACCGACCGTTTTCTCTTCAAGATTCCGCTCCAACATTATTCCATAGCCGAAGATATGCAAATCATTGCCGTCGGACTACGGCAGGCGCTAAGCACCCCTTCGATCAACGCCCTTCCCGCCGATAAGAAAGCGTCGATCGACCTGGGAATTGAAGCTGTGGAAGTCTCGGAGAGCCTCCTTCGCTATGTTGCTGGTCTCCTGCACGAAACCCGCAGGGACCCCGCTATCGCCATGGGCGCGAGTGTCCGGGGTGGTTTGTCCCTCATGCGGGCGGCTCGGGTTCTGGCCTTGATTGAGGGGCGGAGCTTTGTCATCGTTGACGATATAAAGACTCTTACACCCTATGTCCTGGGGCACAGAATTCGATTGTCAACCGAGGCACTCATCAATGGAACGACTCCCGAGGACGTCATCGCGAGCCTGCTCCTGAAAGTTGAATTTCCCAAATGAAGAAAAAAACCTACCTGAGTGGAAAGGCCTTTGCACTGCTCGGAGCCTGGCAGCTGCTCGGTACGGTAGCGCTTCTCTACGGGCCTGCGCTCTGGCTCTACGCCGCGGCCATACCCTGCATCGGTCTGCTTCTCTATTGGGATCGTAAACGCCTTCCCCGGCGAGAGGAGTGGTCCATAACCTTCAAGGGGCAAAGCACGATCAGGCTCCATGAAAAACAAGTCTGGACCTGGCAACTGGGACTCGCAGAATTCAGACAGGTGGCGAAGGTGACCTTTCATTTTCCCTTCCTGCCTCTCTATCGCTCGAACCATGAGGCTGTCCCGCTGGGTGCCGATTTCCGGCAGACGATCATTCATCAGAACGTTTCAGGCTTTCAACTCGGACAGGAAACGATTTCGTCTGTTTTTGTCCTGGTGGTCTCGCGCGCTGCGTTTTGGAAACAGCTTCTTGAAATTTCTGTCGCACCGCTGCCTGTTCATTGCAAACCTTCTCTGGCCAAGGTCCCCCCGGAGCATTTGGCAGCGGCCCTCCAGCGATTGCAGAGCCTCTTTCATGGATCAAGGCAGCTTTTGAAGCAAAGATCGAGAGATCAGTTTCACTCGATTCGGGAATACCGGCATGAGGACGACATACGAAATATTGACCCGCGCAAATCGGCGAAAAAGGGTCAACTCATGATTCGGGAATACGACTCCCTTATCCAGCATCACTTGGTGATCGGTCTTGATCTGGGACGTTCGCTTACGGGATTGATGAACGGTTCGCAGAAGACCCATTACTATCTCGAGGGCATCATCGCCCTTTTGCAAAAGGCGATCGCCGCCAATGACAAGGTGAGTTTCTTTGCCTTTAATCAGGATATAGTCGTCATACGAAAGAACATTCGCTCTATTCGGGGGATTCGCGAGATTCTCGATCTTGAGGGGCAGCTGATCGCGGAGGATGTGGAGAGTGATTACAATCTCATCGGCGAGGCGCTGTCTCATATCGATCAACAGAGATGCATCGTTTTGATTTTGAGCGATATCGCGAGGCCTGCGGTTCAGACGGAATTGCTCAAGGCCATGCGTCAGATCGCGGGGAAACACCTTTCGATGACCATGGGTATCCTCGATAAAGAATCCGACTTTCGTCAGAATGAGATCCTACCCGTCCCAGTCGTCAACAGCGGGGACGCCTGGGCCAAGGATGTCTATGTTTATTGGCTGGAGCAGGAGTTTCAGGAATTTGCTCAGAGGATGATTCAGATAAGAAGCGGAGCTGTCCTGTGTCCGGAGCATTTCTGGCTGGATATGAGTTCGAAGCTCTATATGCGCTTAAGGGATTCGCTCTTGATCTGAGACTGGCCAAAACGTCCAGACCCAAAAGCAAAGGGCGAGAACGATGCCGGCCGTGATCTTGAAAGAGATGCTGAACTGGGCGCTTGGGCTGACGAAGGCTTCAAAGCTAGCGGCCAAGACTAACCAGGGGAGGATCCCAAGTAGGACCGTGAAGGCTACAGATCCCGCTTTAGACGCGCGATCGCTGAGGTTACGCAAGGGCCAGGAAAGAAAGACTTTGCCGACGAGCATACCACAAAAGGCGGAAGCGACAATGATACTGAGTTCGAGTGGCCCGTGGCTCAACACAAACTCCAATAGCTCCTTGTCGAATTTGTAGAGGTAACAAAAGCCGAAGACAGAACCGAATTGAATACCGTTGTAGATGAGAAGCAGGATGCCGCCGATGCCGAGGAGACAGCCGCCGGCAAACATTTTCATGGAGACGGCGATATTATTCAAAGCGATCTGAACGCCACCCAGGAGTGGGTTGTCATTGAGTTCCTTAAACCAGGGCGAACTGGAAATGACCCGCTCCTGCATGTGCTGTCCTATCAGAAGACTTGCATACTCAGGACGCTGGACAGCACAGAACCAACCGATGACCAGACTTCCCAAAAATAACATCGTGGTTATCGTGAATAGCGGGAGATTCTTGCGCCAAGCGAGGCGATAGTCCCGTATCCAACGCGCGTAGAGACTGGTTTCAACAGGAGCAGCCTGAAGCGAGAGGAGTGTGTGAAAAGATTCGGACAACTCCTCCTCGAGTCCACTTTCCATGCCTTCACTCTTTTGGACTTTCCTTGCCTGATAGACAAGTCCGGCTAATTGCTCGAACTGGACCACATAACGAAAGCAATCGGCAAGCCGATGACGAGCCGGGTCCGGATGGGTTAGATCCGTCCTGGCCTCTTTCATTTCGCTTATGGTTCGGCGTGCTTTCGCCAGGAGCTTTTTGTTCATTTGAGGCGAATAACCTGAGTGTCTGAAATCAAGTCGTGCATGGCTCGTTTGTCCGATCGAAACAAGACGATCACGTAGCCACCCATCAGCACGACGGCACTGAGGAGCTTGCCTATCGTGTCTCGAATAAACGCTGTCTGGAAGGATGGGTTCGTGCCCGTGTTGAAATCAACGACTCTCAGATTCAACATCGATTTGCCCGGCGAAGCGCCTTTCTTACTGTAGAAATAAGCGTAATAAAAACCTGCCAAGATCAGAAGTATGAGATTGCTCAAAATAGTCAGTTTGATCGAGGGATGAGCCTTGTTCTGAAAGCGCCCGAAGACGAGAGAAATAGGCAGGGTCATGACACCAAGGATAATCCCGTCGATGATATTCGCGAGAAAACGAATGCCAAAGCCTGCCGGTTCAATTTTTTTGGCATCAGGACTCGCAAAACGGGGTGGAGCTGATAGGGGTTGGTTCATGCTGGTTTCCTAGCTATAGATTTTTGTCGGAATAATTCCGCGACAAAGAGAAACTTATCTTGGGGGTCCAGGGAAAAGTCATCATTGGCCGTGACGAGTGCGTCCGCAAAATTTTCCCATTTCTCGAGAGTCGCCTGATCGAATTGAATTTTTCGACCGAGATATTGATAGGCAAAATGCATGCATTTTACCTCGTCCTCTTCCGAATAATAACCCACACTCACCTGACTCTCGATCAATAGGAAATTTTCCCGCGAGAGATAGAGGTAGTGTATTTCGTTTTCGAGGGCGCGCGAATAGACGACGATTGTGCCTGCAAAAAGATCGCCCAAACGCTGCTTTTTCTCGGTCAACATAATCGTTAAAATACCGGGAATAAAGAGTGTGCAGTCGATGTAGCGAAGGGCTTCTCGGCCGATGCATTGTTTGAGTGTGAGTTTACCGCCATCGAGCGAGATCACTTTCAGCCCCATGAAGCGCTTGCCGGGAGTTGTTCCCTTTTTGAATTCATGCCAGATGAAATAGCCGTGATTGACGAGAAGAAGAAGGAGAAGCATGCCCAGCAGAACGATAAGGACGAGCCAGTCTCCGGCCGCCGGATGCATAATCTTTTCTGTGACATATTTGGGGAGCGAGAAGTCTTTTCCCTTCTCCACGGCTGCAAAACCGATCATTCCACTGATCAAGATAAATGCGACGAACATCATGATGTAACAAAGAACCCCAGCAAAACCCAAGTCGATGCAATAGGCGAGCGCTCGTCTCAAGACTGTGGCTGGCTGAATCTGGACTTTGACTCCCGCGTAAGCGTCCTGAGTCAAAGCGTTTGAATTCTGATGAGAAGTATTTTTTGTCATAATATTCCAAGTTTGCGTCTTGGGAATGCTCGGTCGGCTCACTCAAAATGTTTAATGGATATTGGATGTCTGCGACTTTGAATTGACGATACGGGGGGTTGAGACTCGCGGACTTCGCCTGGAATTCCGCTAAGGTTCTTAGTCCTGGGCGAGGAGCAGTGCTATTTGCGCATCGAGATCATCAGCGAAAGACGTGAGTTGGCGAGCAAACGCGCTTTTGGGTTTGATCGCAGCTTCCCCTGTTTGGGGGGCTGTCTCGCAAGCTTCGTCCTTGACGAGGTGCAGCACGGGTTTCTTTGAAGTTGTATCCATCCTGGATCTTCCTTTCCTATGTAAGCCAAACGTCTATCATCCTGAATGACGTTTGCTGATTCTTACTCCTCGGTAGAAGCCTCCCCCAAACTAAACAAAAAAAAGAGACCCCGTGAGGAGTCTCCCTTTCAAGAGTCCATAAAGAATAGGAAAATCTAAACTTATTATTCGTCGTCTTTGTTGCCGCCTTTGGCTTTGTCATCACGGTACTTCTTGACCAGTTGTTCCTGGATCGAAGAAGGAACCGGACGGTAAGCAGCGAATTCCATGGAGAAAGTCGCTTTACCTTGGGTTTTCGACCGAAGGTCAGTTGAGTAACCGAACATCTCGCTCAAAGGAACTTCAGCGATGATGACTGCGTACTCATCACGAATGTCAGAACCGAGGAGCATACCGCGGCGAGAAGAAAGGTCGCCCTGTACAGGACCTTGGAACTCCATAGGAGTTTCGGCTTCAACGCGCATGATCGGCTCAAGGATAACTGGTTTCGCTTCCAGGAACGCTTGTTTGAAAGCTTGTCGAGCAGCAACTTTAAACGCCATCTCCGAGGAGTCGACTGCGTGGAAAGTACCGTCTTTCAATTCAAAGCGAGTATTGATTACTTTAAAGCCGGCGAGTGGACCTTTGTCCAAAGACTCACGGTAGCCTTTTTCAACGCCTGGGATGTACTCCTTAGGAATTGAACCACCCACGGTGGAGTTCAAAAACTCATGGGAATCTTCATCGCTCTTCGGCGTATCGTTCACATTCAACTCACCAACGACGTGGCCGTACTGACCAGAACCACCGGTTTGTTTCTTGTGTTTGTAATCGAATTTAGCGCCTTGTGTAGGAGCTTCACGATAGTTAACTTTGGGTTGACCGACGATGACGTTCGCTTTGTATTCGCGGCGCATACGTTCAACATAGATCTCAAGGTGAAGCTCACCCATACCTGCGATACGTGTCTCGTTCGACTCTTTGTCGACAGAAACGCGGAAGGTGGGATCTTCTTTCATGAAGCGGTTAAGCGCTTTGGAAAGCTTAACAAGGTCTTCTTGTTTCGCTGGTTTGATCGCGAGCTCGATAACGGGCTCAGGAACGAACATTTTTTCCATGGTGACGTTGATACCTTCAGAGCAATAGGTATCGCCTGAAGCACACTCAACACCAACCATCGCGATGATGTCGCCCGCTTCCGCGAAATCAACATCTTCACGGTCGTTACTGTGCATACGCACGAGACGACCGACACGCTGAGACTTGCCCATGCGTGGGTTGTAGTAGGTTTCGCCTTTTTTCAGCGTACCCTGGTAAACGCGGGTATAAGTCAACTGGCCGAAGTTCTCGTCAGCGATTTTGAAAGCCATCGCGCACAATGGTTTCTTAGGATCTGGGAAGACTTCGACTTTTTCGTTCTTCTCGTTGTCGTTACCCCAGTATTGGCGATCCATAGGGCTCGGCAAATAACGGATAACAGCGTCGAGTAGAGCTTGAACACCTTTGTTACGGTACGCAGTGCCCATGAACACAGGAGTGATCTTGCGAGCGTGAACCGCTTTTTTGATCGTCTCGTGGATCAGGTCGTCTGGAACAACTTTCTCGTCGAGAAGAAGTTCGGTCATCTCATCGCTGAACATGGAGATGCTATCGAGCATCATTGCGCGATATTTCTCGACTTCGTCAACGAGGTTAGCGGGGACTTCGCCGTAACGAACAATCTCGCCTTTGGCACCGTCGTAGTAAGTCGCGCGACGTGTAATCAAGTCGACTGCGCCTTCGTAATCAGCTTCAGCGCCGATTGGATACTGCATGATAACTGTGTTGTGCGAGAGCTTGTCACGCAAAGCGTTAGCAACGCGGATCGGGTTGGCGCCCGAACGGTCGAGTTTGTTGACAAAGGCGAGAGCTGGAACGTTGTAACGTTTCATCTGACGGTCAACGGTGATCGACTGGGACTGAACGCCGGCAACACCGCAGAGTACTAGGACAGCGCCGTCCAGAACACGCAAAGAACGTTCAACTTCAACTGTGAAGTCAACGTGGCCTGGTGTGTCGATGAGGTTGATCGTATGGTTGTCCCAAAACAGAGTCGTCGCAGCGGATGTGATCGTAATCCCGCGCTCTTTTTCAAGTTCCATGTGGTCCATCGTCGCGCCGTCGCCGCCGCCACGAACTTCCTCAATCTTGTGGATCTTGCCACCGTAGAACAGGATACGCTCGGAAAGAGTCGTCTTACCTGAGTCGATGTGGGCGGATATACCAATGTTCCTGAGGCTTTCAAGTTTCATGGAATATGAACCTTTGCGTATAAGAATAAATGATCATGTACTAGTGCACGCACTAGAGCACGGGAGGATGATTGATTACCATAGAATCCTCAAAATTCAAGGACTTCTTATACGCAATTCGGACGTTTCTGCCAACCGTAACTTAAATACCCTGCCGACAATGTAAACACCTCACAAAACTATGTCATAAATGAAAATATTGAGATGGATGGGCAAAGTCCTAGCTTTTGTCATTATTCCAAATCGCCTACTCAAGTCACAGGCTCATAATGACGATGCACGAAGCAATATTTGCCTCGCAGCGAGATGATTATGAACGAGTCAGTGAAATCAATAAGCCTGGATGACATTGGTGATCTCCCAAATCCGATCGGTATGGCCGGTCCGGGCGAGAAGACCAAGAATAAGGCCCTTCATTATAATCCGCAATACGGGGGCTTGTCGGAAACGCCGTATATCGGTAGGTCGCGACCATCTGAAGGCACACAGCGGGTGGAGGATAGTTCTTACTTCTCCTCAACCCTGACGCGCTTCTCGGAGATCCTGGGGCCAATCAAGGGGCAATCAGGCAACCGGAACATCATGATCCTGGCTGTCCTGTTGCTGATCGTCATCGGCGTTGGAGCTTTTCTCTATCTAGGAGATTCCCTCTTCGGAGATGGCGCGCCTGCCGAAGACACAGCCGCTGAAGCTTCGGCGGATCTTTCGGCTGAAGCGGATGCGAAAGGCAAAGAGGCAGCGGTCAGTGCTCAGGCAGGCGGCGAGGGGAAAACCCCAGCCGAGACGAAGGCTGCCTTGGATAAAGCCAAAGTTGAAACGAGCGTCGTTCAAGAAATACCAGGCAATCCCTATTGGAAATTGCCCAACCCGGTCGCCGCACTCAGTGAAACCCCCGCACCCATCACCACGCAACAAACCGAGGCCTGGCGAGGCGGCCTGGCCCATCCTTTCAGTTATCAACGCTATAAATCCGTCGAAGATATGCGCAAAGCAAAGATGGATGGCAGCGTAGCCATTCTCTATGAAGCGCTTGCTCAACCCAAGTTCTGGACCCGAATGGAAGCGCTCCTCGGGATCGCCGAGCAGGGCATTCCGATTGATACGGATAGCATGCATGCGGCCATCGGTGATGCGCGTCCGGATCTAGTACGCAATTACTTTCGTCGCTTTAAAAACAACTACACCGATGTCACGGCTCATGTCATGCGCCAGGCTTTGCGAGTTGTCGATCAAAAGTCACGCCACCTGATTTTGATGCAGTTGGCCGCCCATCGCAATGAAACCAACGATATGTATCTGATTGCCGGTCTGCATGATGCGGATGCCATGACCAAAGACTTTGCCCAGACAACGCTCACAGTCGCTCCGGCAGTTGCCAGTACCAAACAAGCCTACGATAAGGCCATGTCTGAAGTGGCTGTTCTCGTGGTGGCACCCCCACGGGCCAAAGTCAGCGCTCAGGATATCAAGGTCGAAAAAATTCCTGCGAATATGAATGTAGAAGAAGTCTATTTCATTAATGACGAAGAACAGGCACCGGTCGTGGAAGCACCTAAAGAGGAAGTGAAAGTGGACGACGGCTTCAACGCTCTCGATCACAGGGACACGGTGCCGACCGAAGTGAATCACGCCAACGAAGCGAAGGAATCGAATGAAGTAAAGGACGTTAAAGTAGAGAAGAATACAAAAGAGCCTAAAACCAAAGCCAAGACCGAGGTCAAGGCCCCTAAAAAATAATCACTCAGAGAGCTGTCGAGCCGCTCGACAGCTCCACTTCATATCCACTTCATGCGTATCAATCCTTCGCTTATTCTCTTTAACTTTTACTGACAGCGAATAAGATACTTCACTTTGTAATCATCATCCTCTGAAATACTTTCGGTAGTATCGGTCCCGCCCCCTTGACCCAAGGCACGAACCACTCGACCAGCTGTCTTGACGCCGGCGACGATCGATTCATCCAGTGGCCCCTGGTAGACGGGTTCGGGACGTGCGATATAGACAGGCTCTTTGCCTTTTCTTTTGCAGTAATGTTCGGCACCGTCCGAAGCGAATCGGGCTGAAGTTTGTTTGTCTCCATCGACCGCCTCGATCTCCACCGAGCCATCGGCCAGAGGATAGGAACGGTAGGTTGGTGCTGTAAGGGTTGCACAGGCTCCTAACATCGCGAACACGACAGGGCTTAGACAAAGGGCTAATTTTTTTGGCTGAATCATCGTATTACCTCCACGATTAATTACTGGTATCAGATCCAGGATGAGCTGACCATGAAGAGCTACTAGGGAAAAAGGCCCGGCTCTTAGGGAGGCCGGGCCTTGGATTGGGTTCGTAAGTATTAAGGGCGTTTGCTGAGGCGCATCGATTCAAGGATCAGAGAAACGTCAGCGCCTGATTTAAAGCTGATCTGAACGCCTTTGATCTCCTGCGTGGTCACGCCGAAATCCGTGAGTTCAAAACGTGCGGTCTGATACAGGACGGGCACGTATTGGAAGTAGAGACCGGTACGGCCGCTGCTGGTCGGCCACGAACCGCTGAGTTGAAAAAAGTTATCATACCAGTTATCAAGCTTGATGTAGTCCTGGATATTGACCGATGGCGTCACAGTCCCGTCTTCAAGAACGAGAGAAACATCGAAGCTATCGTCAAGAACTGAAGCTGCGCATTCGGTTTTGAAGATGTGTTTGATCGTGTAGCAACCCGCGCGAATCGCCAGAGCCACATCCAGTGTCCAGTAATCCTGAGTCGCTTCCAGCCTGTCAAACGGCAGGAAGACGCTCTTTGGAGCACTGGATGATTTGCCTTCGATGACCGCGGCCGACCGGATAAACGAACCGGAGCTGAGGATCGGGCTGTAGAGATCAGCATCCTCGCGCTCGCTAAAGCTATCGAGTCCCGCACCCATTAATTTGATTTGCTCTGTGACATGAGCTTCAAGGGACTTGACGGTCACCCCTTCCGCTGTCACCGCTGCGGTCGTAATCAGGGCCGGGTTGAAAACGGCTTTGCTTACGCTGCCACCGACAAACTCACGGCTGCTGAAGGCGAGAGTCGAGAGTTGTGTGGGCAAACGATATTGTGGATCGAAGATATGATCCCATTTGAGATCTTTGTCGCTTCCCAGGTGGGAGTGGAAGAACGCGAGCATCAATGCTTTTTCGAATTTGATTTGAGTGTCGGACCCAACGAGGCCCTCGCGAGCATTGCTATCGATGTCCTGAAACTCAGAGGTCATTGCACTTGCGTTTACATTCCAGAGAGGTTTTTGCTCGCCGATGCAAGTATGTGGTGCATCGGAGACCTGCCATTCGCTGTTAAAGAAATTGTGGTTGGCGCCCCAAAGGGTGAAGATAGACTTGGGAAAACCATCGTCGGCCGTCAATTCCATGCGTTCAAAAGGATTGATACCTGAGAAATCAGAAACATCACGATCGCAACCAGGAATCAAAACATTCCAGGCGACGCCGCGCGCTTCGACTTTGTTTTTGCCGTTATTAGTGCCCATATCGACTGGGCCGATTTCAAAAATACCCTGAATTTTGAGGCCGGGAATGCGTGTTTGCCACTTCGTGGCACTCGTGCCGCTGGTGTAGATGTTATAAGCATAACGGACGCCTTCGCCCCCGCGTGAGTGTCCCATGAGGCCCACTTTGCTAATATCGAGCTTGCCGGCAAGGTCGAGACCATCCGCTTTCAGCAGTGCACTCTCACCTTCGCGCGACCATTTCGCGAGTTCTTCGATATGGCGAAGAACAAGGTTGCCGCGTGCATAGACTAAACCGCCGTCGAAGGAATCAGAGCCGTCCCGGCCAGTGATTCCCCGGTTAGCATTGACCGAAGCGACAGCAAGGCCCCACGAGGCCAGGAGACGCGCACTGGCGTCGTAACCGCGATAGCTAGGAACTTCGACATAGCCAGAGGGGCAGCTGCCCGTCGTTGAATATTCGACGCTCACATCGAGACGGGGATTTCCGTCGCCTGTAGAGAAACCGCAGGTGGAATGGTTGCCATGAAGAAGCACGACGAGAGGGAAGGGGCCTTCACCTGCCGGCAGGAATATGCGGCCTCGCACGTCAGTTTTAACGCGACTGAAAGTGTTCGAAGAAAGCACATCCGGATCGTTGAGACCACCGGAATCATATTCGTACTCCGAAACTGCAAAAGACCCACTTTTCAGAAGGTCGACTGAAGACAAAGATTCGTCGACGATTTTTGTTTCAGAGTTGGACGTCTTGATATGGGATGGAGAACAGGCTGCCCCTAGAAGGCCGAGCGAAAGGAGAAGAGAATTAAATCTGCCCATACAGTACTCCAAAATTGCGAAAAAACTGGATCTTGGCTCTTTCTGATTAGTCTAAGCATGACTTAATGTCCATTTATATTTAGAAAAGACGCGGTGATTTTTCACAGTCTCAGCAAGGCTTTGCGGGTATGATATTGAATACTTGATGACGAATTTAGGCCAAGCGAAATAAGAAAAAGGCCGCTTGGAAAATCCAAGCGGCCCAAAAATGAGGAAATAACAGCTTTAGAGAGAAACACCTGAGCCGAAGTCCGTTAGGCATGGACTCAGATTTCGAATTACTTGCTCAGACCGGTCCAGTTCACGTCATCGTTATCGGGAAGTGTGTACTGTTTCAATTCTTTCTCGATATCTTGAGCTGAACCGTGGATCTCACGTTCTTCAGCTTCAATTTCTTTGAGGAGACGAGCGCGCTCTGCATCGGCTGAGCTTATTTCTTGTTCAGCCTTGGCGGATTTAAGCTTCTTATCGTTCTCTATTTGAACTTGGTAAGCGCGTTCAGCTTTTTCTGTGGCTGATTCTGGGCTTTTGCTTTCAACGGTTTGTTGCTCTTCGAATTTTTGGAATTCGTCAGCACCTGGAAGTGTCAAAGTCTCAGCGGCCTTCTTGTCGTCCTTGCTCTTCTCGAGCTCATCTTTAAAGACGGGGATAGCTCCAAGGCCTTCTTCTTTTACATCGGACTTGATCGAATCAAAGTTGTCGATCGATTCTGTGGTCGCCGGTGCCGGCTCTTCCTTGGGATTGATCGGGGCTTTGTCCATTGGAGCCAAAGGAGCTTTGACTTCGGGTTCAAGTTCTTTCGAAGCTGTGCTGGCAGTTTTGCCAAGCATCATTTGAACGGCGATTTTAAAGCCACGCTCTGGAACACCAACAAAACGGCTGCTGGTGGGTACAAAGGAGGAAGCTTGCATTCTGAGGTCACGATATTGACCCGAAAGGCCGATTTCATACTGACGGCTTGTGACCATATCTGTCTTTTGGTTGGCCGACTTCCAAGGCAGGTCGCGGATTTGTGTTTCAGCAAAAGCCTTGACAGCTTCGGGACCGACACTGAGGCGGGCGCCGTAAACCATTTCATCGTTCAAACGGGAAACGCGAAAGCTTTCGTCCTGACGACGGGTTAAGCCGAGGTAAGCACCGACTTCTGTATAAGCAATGGGTGAGCCATCAACATGGATAGCAAGGCCTGTTTTGTCCTGGCTCGCCTGATGAAAGCTCGCTTTGTCTGCGCTACCGGCTTCGTACTGAAGAACGATAGAAGAGCTGAGCTTTTCGCTTTGAATCAAATGGTAGCGGGCCCAGAGAGCTCCACCCAAATGTTGGCTTTTATGTTTGACGTTACCGTAAACCGCTGTGAGCTGGTCCGATGTCGCTTGTTGGCTGTCGTAAAGAGCCAGGCCTGTTTCCAATTTGTAAGGAAGGCGAAGGCTTAGGTTGATTTCACGGCGGATGCTGCTGGCTTTTTCCAGTTTCTCTCCAGCCGGATGAAGTACATATTTATGACCTTCGACAAAGTTGATGCCGAGGCGATAGGAATAATCATCTTTAAGTTGCAGTTCGGGACGTGCGAGATCGGTTTCAAACGCTTTGAATTGTGTAGGGACCACATCTGCGGCGATTGCGTAAGAGGACCATAATAAACCTAGGACCAAAAGTTTTGGACTTTTCATTTCTCTAATCTCCACACTGTTGTTGTTTTTTTCCTCAGTCGTCTTGCAATTCTTGCTTGACAACACGTAATACATTGCAACGCTTGTGCCAAGGTTGCGACAAAACGAAGAGCTTCCTAACTAAATAAAGAACTGACGAAATCACTGCTGTTATTGATGTTGCGGGTGACTTCATTGCTGACAGAAGCGGGGTTTTCGCAACAGGCGCATGCATTCCTGATGACAACTGTCTAAAATTTCTTCGACAGTAGCCGAATTCTTACCGAGGGTAATGATGATGGTTTTTCTGCTAAGAGCATGATTTATGGGCTTGTTTTGTCAATGCGAGGTGACTGCATTGCGTCTCGGAACTTTGGCAAGCGCTTTGCAAAGACTCTCGGTAAGTCGACGGTCGACAAGACTGGAAAAGCTGAATTCACTTTCAAATTTTCAAATAGTTTTGTCGCCTCGCATTTCATCTCGTTTCATACTTGTTCTATGAACATCCCGAAGCATTACCCTTGTTTGTTGACCGCGCTGTGAGTGGCACGAGAAATTCTATTCTTCCGGAGGCAGGATCGCTGCCTCATATCCTACCGAAATCACCCAAAGCTGATGGATCGCTCGTGTCGCTGCCACATGCAGAAGTCGACGATCCTCCGGCTTGTCCAGGTAAACACCGCGGCTCGCATCGGGCACGATCACGTAGTCAAACTCAAGTCCTTTGACTTCCGATGCCGGCGTGATGTCGATCCCCGCTTTAAATTCAAATTCCCCACGTTCAACGAGTCGAACTTTCGGAATATCCCTTAAAAGCTTGTAGAGAGTGATGGCGTATTCCGGCGTCTTGGTCAAAACAGCGACCGAGGCCAGGGGTTCGTCGAGCATGAGTTGAGTCAGTGTTTCCGTGAGAAAGACTGCCATCTGCCCTTCGTTCGGGAAGATTGTACGGGCAACGGGCAAGCCCTCACGCACAGCGGCGGGAGGCTGGGCCGGTGCAATCGGTCCAAGGACAGCATGGGCAAAGGCAGCAATCGTACGAGGCGAACGATAAGTCGTTGTCAGATAGTTTGCATAGACGCGTGGCTGATTCAAAGTATCAAGAACCCGTTCCCACGATTCGAAGCTGTGGGTTGGATCGATTTGCTGCGCGGCATCACCGGCAATTGTGATCGCGGCGTCGTCTTCTAAGGCACGACTCAGCGCTTTCAGTTCGACTGGAGCCAGATCCTGCGCTTCATCGATGACCATATGCGCGTATTTTTTGATGCGATTGGCGCTCAAATCATGTTTGCCTGACTTGTAGGCCTGGAGTTCCAGCAGGATCGCAAAGTCTTCGGGATCGATCGTGCCGGAAATGGTCTGCTCCGCTTCGTCATCGATGAGGCTTTTGCCGTCGACCGTCTCCAAAGCATCGCTTTCGTAGCCGCTATAGGCATCCTCCGGTCTTTGTCCGAGTTGATCGAGGGCATGGCTGATCAGATCACGAATCATCGCCGAAGTGATTACGCCTCCTGATTCCTCAGAGATCTTTTCGAGAATTTCCATGTTCGAGAAGAGATCGGCGCGATCGCCCGTGGTATTCAAATAGCGCTTGCGGCGCTCCATAAAGAACTTTTTGACCGCAGCCGTTCGCATCGGAGCTGTGGCCGCCGCCTCGGCTTCAATCTCATCCAAAAGCGATTTCTCGGCGACATCAAATCGATCCGCCATGCAGAGATCAGTGCGATCGCGCAGGATCGTGGCCAGCGAGGGTGTACCGGGAAGGAATTTTGTGGCACTGCGCAGGATCTCTTCCATCTGACGCCGGACGATCTCCGGGAAGACACTGAGAATCGCTGGATGACGCTTCACACGACTGACGTTCGCGGGTACGTAGTTGCAGACCCGCTGCGGCAGATTTCTGAGCATGCGGCGCGCCTGAAATTCAACCCAGTCGTCGAAGGTCTTGACTTCGACATCGCTCAGGCCGAGCGTGCCGAGAAGTTTCCTGGAAAGACGGACCAGACCCTCTTCCGGTACGACCACGAGGATCTTGTTGGAAGGAAAATGGTCGGGGTCCTTGAAGCGCAGAAAAGCGATACGATGCAAGGCGATCGTCGTCTTTCCGCAGCCCGCTCCGCCGAGGACAAGCAAAGGATCGTCATAGTCCGCTGTGAGGAGGCGGAACTGGTCGGGGTCGAGCAGAGCCGACACTTCGGGTGCGGGGGTATTGGTCAGACCCAAGCCGCTCTGAAGCGTCCGATTCGCTGATCCTGCGCCACCGGAGAGACTTGGGCTAAATCCATGTTTATCGCGGATCCAAATTCCATCAGCCTGCTTTCTGTAGCTTTGACCCGCGGCATGTATCCGGAGGAGTTCGCTGTTATAAATGGTCAGAACCCGACGCTTGATCACGAAACCGTGAGCGATGCGGCCTGGGAATTCCTCCTCATACTCTTCGCCTTCGCGATAGTTGAAGAAGATCCGGGAGACCGGGGCATGCTTCCAATCTATAATCGGATTTTTGCGGAACTGAAGAAAGCTCAGGTGACCGAGCAGGACATCCCGCTGTTTGCCTTTTTCTTCGAGGCAAAGATGAGCGAAATAAGGGGAACGCGGATCAGGCAGAGGCTCGTTCTTGCGAAGCCCGAGGATCGCGCGTTGGGTGTTCATCTGGTCGAAAAGCGCCGGAAGGTCGGCGCTCTTGGCGGTCGAAGCCTCTTCACGAAGAAGTTCCAGGCGATCGCCAGCCGATTCACTTTCGGGGCGTCTACTCTTGTGAACCTGCCGAATAGACTCGATTACGCCTTTGCAAAGAGCTTCCTCTTCAGCGATCAACGCAAGCTCATCAGGGCTCAGGACTTCGTGTGTCATACAGGCACTCCTATAGCGTCTCAGTCACGGTCAATAAATTCTACAGTTATTCTCGTAGTTGTGCAGAGAAGTAGCTGACTTTTGGCGAGACAAAGCTCTAAAATCAGGGATCGCAGTTTAACGGAGCAAGCTTGAAAGAGCAAGAAGCTCGAGAGGAGCCTTAGTGGAAGAGCCTGTAAACGTGAACTGCCCCTGGTGTGGCGAAACATTCATAACCTTTTTTGATCTCTCGGCGGGGGATCAAAATTATATCGAAGATTGTCAAGTATGCTGCCGACCGATCACGCTCCACTTTACCATATCGAGAATGGGTCGCGTGCGCGTGCAGCCGGGGCGAAGTTGAGACTAAGGTCAATGAACGGTGTTTTGAGCTAGACATACATGGACATGGCGCCCGTGATGACTCATCGAAAAAGGAATGAGGTAGCCATTGAGGGTCAGGCGTGGGACGCCGCCTTCGTCTTTATGCAGAACAGCGTCGGGTGCATAGCGCTGTACAAGGTCCTGGAGAAGGGCACGGCTCAGTGCACTCTGTTCGCGGGGTGAGAGCTCGTGATCACCGGACCTTATCTCACTCACAAACTCAAAATCATTCGAGGCGCTCGTCGCCCAGACGGCATCTTCACTGCTGTGGATGCCTAAGATCCAACTCTGGGTCTCGAATTGAACGCGGGAATTCTTGATATCCACCTTCCAGCGGTTGGGAAGGAAGAAACGCGTGCTGCTTTGGCGAAAGGCTTTGAACGCGGATTCTTTCGCGGCCCAAAGCGTCCAGACCAGCTTGGGGTCATCCGCGATACCGGGATAGAGTATTCTTTCGTCAGGATGAAGAATTCGGTCAAGAAAACGAGGATGAATCTCCGCATCGATCTTGAGATCGACGATATCATTGCCAAGTTGCATGATACTTCCTTTCCATATTTTCTAGCTGATCGAAGATTTGCATGGTGATGTCACGTTGAGCCTTGCGGCCCTCAGCGATCTTACATTCCACGAGCTTCCAATCGATCCAGATCCGGTCGCCCCATTGCGGGGCGATGCCATAGGTCTTCTGCGCTTTGCCACGCAGATAGACGGCGAGGACCAGGGTTCGGGGATTGGATTGAACGAGCTGACCCACGCCGTACATCGCCGCCTCGCGATCGATGTTGCCTGTCCGGCTGCGTCCACCTTCAGGGAAGACGCAAAGTGTTTCGCCAAAGCGATTCAGATAGGAGATCTTTTCCCAAACCAGCCGCTTGGAGGCTATGCTGCCCTGACGTTCGAGATAAACACATTTGCCGAGGTAACAGAGACCGCGCATCAACCAGTTCTTGCCGAAGTTGGCGAGTTCGGGCACATTCCACGGAAAATACGTATAGCGGTTGATCAGAAGACGAAAATCGAAGAGAAGCCACGTGAGCAGGAGCGAGTCGATCATCGTCAGGTGATTGGCGCAAATGAGGAGGGGACGTTTGGGATATTCAGCGATGAGTTCGCGAATGCGCCGCCGAACTTTACGGCGGTTCTTGCAGCGATAAGCGAAGAAAAAGCGAAGGAACAGCACCATAAGGGGCCCAAACCAGAAAAAGTTTAGGTGCCCCATCATCTTCTGGGTCCAAAGAGCCCGGCGCTGTATTTTATCGAAAACGGCCACGAATTAATTCTTCAATGCCTTTACCAACTGTACCGCATCCCCAATGGTTGCGATCCGGTCAGCGTCATCATCACTTATTTCGAGATCGAAGGTGTCTTCGAAATCGAGAACGATATCCACGAGACGGGCGGAGTTAACTTTTAGATCGTTGAGAATATGTGTTTCCGGATGAATCGAGCTGAGAGCATCGGGATCTTTCGCGTGTTTGGAAACGATACGAACTACATTGTTGTAAATGTCTTCCTGATTCATCTTATACACTCCATTTTCTAAATATAACGCAACTGTTGACGTCACCGAATCCAAAGCTAGCTTTTGCAGCTATTGTAAGAGGAACGTCGCGAGTTGAACTGGGTACATGCTGGGCGAAGTTCGCAATTTCAGGATGGAAATCTTCGCAGTTTCTTGACGTATGTATGAATCCATAATGCAGTTGCAGAATGGTTGCAACAGCTTCGATAGCCCCTGCTGCGCCCAGACTGTGACCGATGAGCGACTTAGTCGAGTTTATCCAAGGAAAATCACCTGCTTCGCGTCCTAAAGCGCTGGACCAGTTATTTAGCTCCATCGGATCCGCAATCGTAGCTGTGAGGTGACCGTTGATGTAGTCGATGGCGTGCGGGTCGATTTTTGCGTCCAAAACGGCTTGGCGTATGCATCGCTGCACGCCTTGCGGACTTGGCATAGTCATCGTTCCGCCAGCCTTCATACCACCACAGTTGATGGCCGAACCTATGACCTCAGCATAGATACGGGCGCTCCGCTTGAGGGCCGTCTCCAACTCTTCCAGAACCAGCACACCCGCTCCGGCCGCTGGAATAAATCCACCGGCGCTTTCACTCATCGGACGCGATGCGGCTTCGGGGTCATGATTGAATTTTCGGCTCAGGACTTTCATCGAATCAAATCCCGCCCAGGTATGGGGATCGGATCCTTCCGTGCCACCAACCAGCATACGATCGGCGAGGCCGAGTTGTATGCGCTGCATCCCCATGATCAGGGCTTCCGTCCCTGTATTGCAGGCCGAACTGTTGCTGAAGACCTGGTTGCCCAGACCTAAAATTCCAGCTATGCGAGCTGCAGAACCACTGCCCATGATCTGTTCGACCACAGTCGATCCCAGCCGCTTGATCTTGTGTTCCTGGACGTTGGGGTAGACACGGTTGGCAAAGGTGTCGATGCCACCTATGCCGGTGCCGATGATCGCCCCGGTATCCTCGTGGGGCCTTTCGCCCAGAGCCGGTGAAAGACCGGCATCCTGAAAGGCTTCCATTGCCGCTATAGCCGCGTAGGTCATACATTCGTTGGTAGCGAGGCGAAGGTTGCCTGGAATCATTTGCAAGGCCGATTCCAGCCCTTTGGGAATTGCCGCGACCTGACAGGCAAAACCCAGTTCCTCGAGTTCCGGAATGAATCGAAGGCCGGAGCGGCCCTCACGCAAAGCTGTAACGAATTCGCCCGTGTTATTGGCATTCGGGGCAACGACGCCGAGTCCTGTGATGACGACTCGTCTCAGCATTACTTTTTCACTCCCATGCCGATGAGCGTACCGCGAGCCACGACGGTTTCGTCATTCACGCGCATTTGCACATCGCATTTGATCTTGCCCATTTTAAAGAGCAACTTCTCGCCCATGACAGTGACCTTGTCACCCGGACGAATTGGCGAAAGAAAATCGACGTTGGCCGATTGGAAGAGCGTGATGCGTTCGTTGGGATCGCGATCGCTGTTGAAAAAGAGATGGATCGCCATCGCCGCCAGACCGATTTGAGCCATGCATTCCAAAAGAATGACGCCTGGGGTGATCGGGTTGCCTGGGAAGTGACCCTGGTAAAACCATTCGTCGGGTCGAAAGGTGTAGTCGCCGACAATTTTGTTGTCGTCGAGAGTCGTCAGGTTGTCGACATAACGAAATGGATGTTGTTGAGGAAGGACCGCGAGAATACGGGCGACTTTTTCCTCGTGAGATAATTCCTTGTAAGACATTCGAAACCTCAAATTATTCTTTGACCCTAAATCAGTGACTGATTGCTTCTCCGCCATCCACCCGGAGGATCGCCCCGTTGATCCATGCCGCTTCTTTAAGGCTCATGAGATAAACGACGTTGGCCACATCTTCAACGGTCGTCAGCCGCGAAAAAGGGTTGCGTTCTATAGCTTGGTATTTCATCTGTTTGCTACCGGGAATTAGCCGCAAAGCGGGGGTATCCGTGATACCGGGCTGCAACACATTGCAGCGAATGCCATGAACCGCAAATTCACGGGCGATCGAACGAGCGACCGCCTCGAGTGCGCACTTTGCGGCGGAGACGGCAGCATAACCTTGCCATGCGATTTGATTGCCTTGCGAGGTCAATCCAAGCACACGCGAATCTCCCGCAAACATCTTGCGCTGGTGAAGATCCTGGACCCAGAACATCAGGCTGGTGCCCATGTTATGGATCGTTTGGGCAAAGTCCTCTTCGTCGAGAAGAGTGTCTGAGATAATTCCTCGATCTTCGCCTAACAGTTCGGCGAACTCTTGATGACCTTGGGCGAGAAGGCTTTTCATCGCAAGTTCTAGCTGCCTCGAATCGATACCGCTCGCCTCGGCCAAGAGCTCGAGTTTGGTTTCGCCTTGAGGCATCTGGGGTGCTGCTGGTTTCAGATTACCGAGTGCAATGGAGTGAAGCAGGAGGCTGATCTTATCATTGCCGAGATCTTCGGCAAATTGATTCAAAATGGAGTGGCGACCTTCGCTGCCGGTCGCATCGGCATTGAGCGTGATGAGGCGAACGCCCTGAGTGCGGATAGCTTCAAACTCAAGTTCGATTTGAGGCATGGAGCCGCGGCGATCGCGATGAACGATGAATAAATTCATGCCGTGGGAAGCCAGTTTCTTCGCACTGGCGAGCCCCATTCCACTGGAGCCTCCCAGTATAAGTCCCCAGTTACCATTTCGCAGTGAATCGCGCACGCGGGCTGCTCCCTGTTCTCAGTCAAAATGTATGATGCACTCACGAGTTCTGAGCGTCTTTGATTTCCTATGAAATCCGGCTGATCATTTCAGTTTTGAGCCAAATTTAAAACGTAAATCCGCTTAATTCAGCGATTTTGGGCTCCTAAAGTGTAGAAAGATCATCGATCAGGCGGGATCGGGACATAAGCGAATTTTCGGGCCAGAATTTCACTCATTATCGGCGCTTGAGCTGTCTTTGCAGGAGCTGCTCACAAGGGCGAGGAGAAGGAGGCTGACCGCCGTCAATTTCATGGAGCTTCTCCAGACGAATAGACGAAAATCGAATTTGGGACCCACATTGCTCCTCTTATCGGCATAAATCGATATTCAGATGAGACATTTTTGATGATTTCAGACTGGAAAAAGGGCGCTGATCGACTCATTGTTGTGGATCCGCGAGATCGCTTCGGCAAAGAGGGGAGCGACACTCACAGTCTTGATTTTTGGCCCAAATTCTTCATAGCGATACTCGACGGTGTCGGTCACCACGATTTCCTTAATGACGCTTTCGGACAGCTTTTTCTGAGCGCCCTGCGTGAGAACCCCGTGGGTTACCGCTGCGTAAATATCCTTTGCTCCCTGGGCTTTTGCCGCCTGAGCCATGGCAATGAGCGAGCCACCGGTAAAAATAATATCGTCGACGATCAGCATGTTTTTGTCTTTAACGTCACCGACGATGTTCCAGATCTGAGCGTTTTCCGTGTGGTCTTTTCTAAGCTTGTTGCCGATGACGACCGGCACGTTTAATTCCTGGCCGAATTTAAAAGCGTTTTTGCCATAACCCACGTCGGCCGATGCCACCACCCAGTCACCGTTTTTGAACATCGGCTCAAAATGATTCACGATAGCTGTACGGGCGAAAAGATGATCGACGGGCTTTCGAAAGAAACCTTGAATTTGTGGACTATGGAGGTCCATGGTCAGGACCCGGTCGGCCCCTACGGCTTCAAGCGCATCGAGACAAACGCGGGCTCTTATGGATACTCTTGGTTCGTCTTTTTTATCGCCTTTTGCATAGCTAAAGAAGGGAATAACCGCTGTGACCTGACGGGCCGATGCAAGCTTGAGCGCATCGACCCAGAAGAGGAGTTCCATAAAATTCCGGTCGACGGGATGATTCACGCCTTGAATAATATAGGTATCTTTGCCACGAACGTTCTCAAGAACGCGCACGAAGGTGTTGCCTTCGCTGAACGTAATCACTTCCGAAGCGGTGGCGGCGATACCGAGGTGTTCGCAAATCTTCTTGCCGAGTTCGGGTGAGGCACTGCCGACGATGACGGCGATTTCTTTGGATTGGTGCATGTGCATGAGCGATCCCTTTCGAAGATGACGCTTATAAGGCTACCAATTTAAGAGTTTGAATCCTACATCGAATTCGATCGAGTTCAGGGATTTCAAGCCGGTTTTGGCTTTCCACTCATCATCAGGAACCATGCGATCGATTTGCACAGCAAGCTCAACCCTTGCATAATCCGCTGAATATAGCTGGTAAGAATAGCCAAACTGCTGTTCGAGCACGAAGTAACGATAGGGCGTGGCTTTGTCCGCCTCTCGATCATAGCTTCTGATTTCGCCCGCACCGGCCGAGATCCAAAAGGTTGATCCCGAGAATTCATAGCCGTAGACGAGGAGTGCATTGGTCCCGTCATTGTTCGACTTCATCGCTTTGTTTTTATAAAATCGGTAGGCGTTAACATCGATGGCGAAGAAAGACTTGTAGTCGTCGAATAGATAGCCAAAGCGCGCGATGCCTGCGGCCTTGCCTCCTCCTGCAGCCGCCCCTTTGTCAGCTTGACCGTAGGTGTATCCACCTCCAGCTCGACCCGTTGCGAAGGGCAGGGCGTAGCCTTTGCTAGCGACAAGACTGCTGAGGACTCCCCAAAGTAAGAGCAAAGCCCAAAATCGGAACCCAAAACGCAGCATATGGATCTCACTTGCATGTCGTAAGGTGCGTGACCACTCTCGATAGTAGGGGGACGGGGAATTTTAGGCAAAGAAAAACCCTCTCGAGAGAGAGGGTTGAGCGATCGAATTAAACTACTTTTCCGGCTGGTTCTAGGATCGCCGTAGCGATTGGGCCAGGAATTTTGTGTGCTTTCATCGGGACTGAAACGGTCGTGATAACACGCTCGACCAAGTCATGGGCGCGCTGGGGATTGTCCCGCTCACGGCCTTTCAGACGAACAACCACTTTCACCTTGTCGCCGCGGGTGAGGAACTTCTCGATCGCGTTTACTTTAGTGGAAAGGTCGTGGTCGGTGATATTCGCTTTGAGCTGAATTTCTTTCAGATCAGAGGTCTGCCGATTTTGTTTTTGTTTCTTTTTCTTCTCGTACTGAAGCTTTTTAAAGTCTTCGATGCGAACTACCGGCGGAATGGCCTCAGGCGCACTCACAAGTACAAGATTAAGTCCCTCTTCTTCAGCGATACGAAGAGCTTCCATAGCTTGAACTATGTCGTTACGACCTTCGCCAACGAGTCGGACCTCTTTCATGGTTCTAATGTCAGAACGTTCTAAAACTTTCAAAAAGACCTCTCTCCAACTAAGGAAACGATCGACTCCTGCAAAGAGTCTTGGATAATACGAACAGCTTAACCGCTCGCCAGGCAAAAGACCCGGTCTTTTAGCCTCTCGAACTGGAGCTAGGCTGAAGTTTTCACCCTATCAGAGTCCGAGTGACAGAATATAGCGACCCGCAGTGTAAGCAGCAATCAAAAAAGCGTTTTGAATTCGTCTCTTTTCGGCTGTCGGCCCTGATATTGCCACGTCACAACGCTGAAGAGCAGTTGATGAAGTCCATTTCGCGCGCAAAACTCGAGAAGCGGTCCATGTGTGTTTGCTGTCATCCTTTTCGTATGGGCAAGAGACCTAAAAGAATGGCATGATCGGCTTGCAAAATTCTTCATGTAAAAATGACGGATAAAGAGGAAAGTCCATGGTACGCAGTTCCGTTCTCGATCCGAACGATCCGATCCTTCATCCGCTCCGCTTGGGCGCAAATCAGTTTCCTGGTGCGTGGGCTTATACCATGCCAAAGGAGTTGCGCGGCTTAAAAATGCCGGACGAGCGAAGGGCGACTTGCATGAACTGTCCCAAATCCTGTTACGAGGATTATCGGGCCGATTATCGCTGCTGCACCTACCATCCTCGCATTCCAAATTATCTATTGGGACTGAATGCATTGAGTCCGGCCGGTGATGCCGCACTCGATGCTGTGATGGCGCGTGGCCTGCTTCTGCCTGAGGGTATGCATCACGCTCCGGGACAGTGGTATGACTATCTCGACGATCTCGAAAATGAAGAGTTCGGACGCAGCACAAAGGTGCTCTGCCCGATGCTCGACGAATCGAACGGATACTGCCGCGCCCATGCCTTCCGCAACTCGGTCTGTTCGACTTTCTTCTGTTTGAAGGATCATGGCGCGGCCGGTGACGAATTCTGGTCGCAGGTTCAGACGCTTGGCACCCAGGTGGAAATGAGTTTGAGCCAGTGGGCTCTGCACATGGTTGGCTTCGATCTAGACCGCTATTATCAGACCTTTACGGATCTCTCTTCGGAGGTTCGCAATGTATCGAGCGTCTCGGGTTGGAAAGACTATGTTCTCGGTCGCCTTTGGGGTAATTGGAAAGGCCGCGAGAAGGAGTTGATGCGCGAGTGCGGTCTGCTTGCTTCCGAACATCGCGACGATCTCTGGGAAATCGCCAATAGCTTTGAGATCAAAGAATCGGCGAAGTTTAATATCTCGATGATCACTTCGGTCCCTGACCATCTTAAGAATCAGATCGACGAAGAGGATCTGGAAGAAGACGAAGATTCCGAGGCTGCCAAGCCGAGGGATATTTGGAAGCAGGCGACGAAGGCTTATGAGAAGCTTTGGGATCTGCCTGAAGGTCATTATGCATTAAGCGGTCGCGTTGAGATCGTGCCGAATCACGGGATCGATAAGGAAGCGCTTTATCATCATGATAAGCCTTATAGCATTAGGGTTTACACGCGCAAGGGCAGCCGGACTCTTGACTGGCGCATGTTTATCGATGAGCAAGAGTTTCAGCTTCTGCAGTTGTTCCGTGAAGGTCGCACCATGGATTGGACTCTGCTGCTGCATCCGACTTTGAAGGCTCTGGGGCGTGGGAAAGAGTTCGTGGCGGAGATGTTGAAGAGTAAGGTGCTGGTGCGTGAGGCTTTGCATTGAAGTAAGTTGAGGTGGCTAGAGCTTAGCCGAAAAGGGGATGGAATGTGGTCGCTAGCTGAATTCTCAAGAAATGCTAATGGAGGAATCGGCTAAATCGCAGCATGACTCTGGCATTTCTTGAGAATTCAGCTAGCTTAGTCGGGCTTTCGACACAGCGAGCCGTGCTCCAAAGCTCTGGCGGCTCAGATTGCTTGCTCATATCATCTCGCTTAAGCAGATTTTAATATTTTCTGACGGGTTTTTCGGATCGAGATGATGCGAAAGAAATTATGAGCAATCGATTTTTCGAGAAGTTCGCTTCGTACGTTGTCAATTCCTCGGCGCATGACTCTATCGAAACAAAACCTGAAAAAGACGTTCCACGAGACATGAGCCAAGCTTGGTCTTCGCAGCGCTCTTTCTTTTTACGCAGGGCGAGCGAATCATAATTGCTATCGATTCGTTCGAGGATTTCCTGCTTGTTGCGACCCAATTCTAATCCTGCGGCAATCAGCGATGCCAGATCCGATGCAGGGATGAGGGGAAGGAGCTTGCCGACAGGTTGAAGGGGTATTATTGTGCCAGCGTTCATGCTGATTTTCCCCAAATTAGAAGATAAATGCCGAGGAAATAATAATGGCATGCGCAGGCGCAAAACCCAAGAAGCAATGTGGACTGTGTGGTGGAACGAAGAAGCTCAAGGCATGCGATTGCTGCGAACAATGGATCTGCAATGACGAAAGTCAGTACCAAATGTTCCGCAATAGCTGCTCGCGCAATCACCGCCGCTATATTCTCTGTGGCCATCACCACGCTGAAAGACACGACGGCGAGTGGCAGAACTGTAGCAAGTGCCGCGAAAACATCGAAACTGAGATGTATGTGTACTACGGTACAAATGAATACAACTTCGAGAAATTGATCAATCCACCCACATTTGAAGCAACCCGATGCAGCAACTGCAAAAGCGTCATCAAACTCGGAGACGATCCCTACTCAGTAACGAGTGACGGCCATTACTGTGAACGATGTGCGGAGCAATTGCTCTCGTCTCGGTCGCTGTGACAACGATCGCTATGATCTCACCCGAAAAAACTGG